>CAYMYS010000005.1:0-55347 GCA_964394725.1 uncultured Syntrophaceae bacterium | reverse complement strand
GCATACGGCTCATATCCGTAGTGTCCGGGGTTCAATTCCCTGCACCGCCACCAAAAGAAAAAAAAGCCTGACCGGTTCGGTCAGGCTTTTTTGTAGTGTCATAGTTCACGGTAGATACTGTCTGCAAGGGCGAGTCCTTTCACTGTGGGCTGTAAAGTACCATTATGGATTTCAATCAAGTGATCCTCTGTAAGTCTCTTTATAATTTCTTTCTTTTCTCGAAGAAGATCACAGTTATATCTCATTAAAAAGTCTTTTAGATGTATACCCTTTCGTGTGCGTAGTCCAAGATAGAGCGCTTCATCACGCAGTTGTTTTAATGTCAGCCCTTCCCGACCACCGATAGGTGGCCTCCTCTCCTTTACATCACCTGTATAATGATCAAGAGACCGATGATTCCACCAACGTTTGTTTTTAAGAAAGGAATGGGCGGCAGGACCGATACCAAGATACGATGTATGATCCCAGTATTTTTGATTGTGTCGTGATTGAAGATTTATGTTCCTGGCAAAGTTGGATACTTCATAGTGGATGTATCCGGCATCCTCTAAAAATTCGGAGGTTTCAATAAAAAGTTTATACAGCATTTCGTTATCAGGCAGTGAGATATCTCCATTCGTATATTTGAAAGCAAGCGGTGTATCACCTTCAAGTGTCAACTCATAGCAAGATATATGCTCAGACTCAAATGAGAGCGCCTGATGTAAATCTTTCTCCCAGGATTTTAAGTTCTGACCGGGAATACCATATATAAGATCAAAGCCTATATTTTCAAATCCCGCCTTGCGTGAGTTATCAAGAGCATTCATAGCTTCCGATGCTGAATGTCTGCGGCCGAGGAATGTGAGGAGGTCATCATCGAATGACTGGACTCCAATGCTCAGGCGGTTTATCCCCATGTCGTGCAGAGAATGGAGATAGTTTAGAGAGAGATCACCTGGATTTACTTCACAGGTTATTTCGGCATCTTCGAGAATCAAAAAGTATTTGTGCACTTCGTCCAGGATTATTCCCAGTTGTTTCGGGTTCAGAATCGACGGTGTTCCGCCACCAAGATAAACCGTATCAAACCGATCAAAATAGTTTTTATATAGTTCTATCTCATTGAGGAGGCATTCTATAAATATGGGGATTTTTGAGCAATCTGTCACGGAGTAGAAGTTGCAATAATCGCATTTTGATACACAGAATGGGATGTGTATATAGAGGCCAGGTACGCTCTGTCTCTTTGATCCGGTCATAATGGATTAGGAATTTGCATCGGATTTTAAAACGGCAAGAAAGGCACTTTGAGGAATTGCAACCGATCCCACTGTTTTCATTTTCATTTTCCCTTTTTTCTGCTTTTCAAGGAGCTTCCTCTTACGGGTGATATCACCGCCATAACACTTTGCCGTTACATCCTTTCTAAAGGGAGAAATGGTAGTACGCGAAATTATCTGCCCCCCAATGGCACCCTGAATTGCTATTTTGAACATCTGTCTCGGTATCTCTTCTCTCAACCTTTCACAGGCAAAGAGTCCACGCTCGCGTGCACGGTTCCTGTGAACAATCTGTGACAGGGCATCTACCTTTTCTCCATTGACAAGAATATCGAGGAGTGTCAGTTCACTTTCCCTGTAGTCGATAAAATCATAATCAAATGAACCATATCCTTGTGTGATGGTCTTTATGCGATCGTAAAAATCGGTAATGACCTCTGCCAGAGGCATTTCAAAGACGAGTTCGGCGCGCCCCGGACTGGGATAATTCAGGATAGAATTTTCTCCCCTCTTGTCCCTGCATAGTTTCATGACGGGACCTGTATATCTTTCAGGAAACATCATCGTTGCCCTGATGTAGGGTTCTTCCCCCTTCGCGATAGCAGCGGCGCCGGGGTAGTAGGTGGGGTTATCAATGAAGATAATCTGACCGTCAGTCAGTGTGAAACGATATTTAACACTGGGAACAGAAAAAAGGATCGAGATGCCATATTCCCTTTCGATGCGTTCCTGTACGATATCCAGGTGTAAAAGTCCCAGGAAACCGCATCGAAAACCCTGCCCCAGTGCGCTGGAGGAATCCTTTTGATATGTAAAGGATGCATCATTGAGTTTGTATTTATCGAGTGAATCCGAAAGTTCTGCGTAATCATCTGAGGAAATCGGGTAGATTGATGCAAAAACTACCGGTTTAACCTCCTTAAATCCTGGAAGTGGCTGGCTACAGGGATTCTTGTCAAGGGTCATGGTGTCGCCAATGTGAACATCGGAGACCGTTTTTATTCCTGCGATTATGTAACCGACATCACCTGCACGCAGACTATCCTTCTTTTCCCTGGCAAGTGAAAAGTAGCCGACTTCTTCAATCTTGTATTTCGTGTCATTGTACATGAAGCGGATTATGTCGCCTGGCTTTAATGAGCCATCGAAAATACGGCAATGGACAATCGTTCCTCGAAAATCGTCATAGTGTGCGTCAAAGATGAGGGCAGTCAGAGGGTCAGACTCTATGCCTTTCGGAGGAGGAATCTTTTCGACGATCGCTTCGAGAATGTCTTCTATGCCGATACCCTCTTTTGCGGAACAGGTGATGCTCGAATAGGGATCCAGTCCCAGTTCCGAATCAATCTGTTCCATAACCTCCTCAACATTGGCTGCAGGAAGATCAATCTTATTAATCACGGGGATTATTTCAAGATCATGTTCCATGGCCATATACAGGTTGGCAACGGTCTGGGCCTGCACACCCTGAGCGGCATCGACAAGCAGTAAGACGCCCTCGCATGATGCCAGGGCACGAGACACTTCATAGGAAAAATCGACATGCCCCGGTGTGTCGATAAGGTTCAGTTTATAATTTTGTCCGTCACGTGCCTGATAGGGAATCGTTATTGCCTGGCTTTTTATGGTGATTCCCCTCTCACGCTCGATGTCCATGGTATCAAGAATCTGATTTTTAAAGTTACGTTCATTGATGATTCCTGAAGACTGTATCAATCTGTCGGCAAGGGTTGATTTGCCATGATCGATATGTGCTATTATGCTGAAATTCCTGATATGTTCCATATACGTGTCTCTACTAAAAAAGCCTCCCGCAAAATAAAGGAAGGCTTTTGTGAATTCAATCCGAGGTTTGCTAGCCCAGCTTCTTCAGAAGATCTTTGGAAACTTCCTTGACTCCGGGCAGGCCGTCTATTCCTATGACTGTAACCCTTTCCTTGAAGTAATTTATTCCTGCCGTAGTCCCCGTTACGTCATCGTAATAGATGTTGTGTCTTTTGTCAATTGTGGCTTCATCCTGGTCATCATCACGGGTAGTAAGGCTTCCCCCACAGACTCTGCATATAAAGATTCCATCTTTTTCATCCGGTTTGATGGCATCTATGTATATATTGTTGGGGTGATTATTGTCTTTTTCACACAATCTTCTTCCCATAATCCGTCTTTTGGACGTTTCCCTGTCGAGGAGAATCTCTATGGCATAATCCAAATTCATCTTTACACTTTGCAGGGCATCGTAGAGTGCCTCTGCCTGGGCAAGATTCCTTGGGAAACCATCAAGAAGCCAGCCTTCTCTGCAATCATCCTCTTGGAGGCGGTTCAGAATCATCGGTATGGTAATGTCATCTGGAACCAATTCACCCCTTTCGATATACCCCTTGGCCTTTTTGCCAAGGTCGGTCCCGGAGGTAATGTTTTCTCTGAAGATCACCCCCGTCTCTATATGAGGTAAACCAAATTTTTTCTGAACAATTGCACCCTGAGTTCCCTTACCGCTTCCATTAGGACCAAAAATAAGAATATTCATTATCATTAACTCCTTTCGAAAGTTATGTCTCTTTTTGCGTATGTTCAATGCAGCAATATTCGCCCAGCTCTTTATCAATAAGCTGAAGGCATACTCGATATATCTAAAGTCTCGAAGGAAATAAATGCTTCTATCATAACAGCGTATTGAAAGTGTTCGGTTTTAACTTGATTATACAAAAAACCGGTGATATTATCCAGTAATACCGAATCTTTATAGAATATTCCCGGTGAAATGACAAGGACAAAATAGAGAATATTAATGAAAAGAGTGTTCGTCACCGGGGAATGCACCCGATTTCACATCATCGATATAGTGTTTAAAGGCATTTTTCAATACAAGATCCAAGTCGGCATATTTTTTTACAAATTTCGGTGTGAATTTTTCATATAATCCGAGCATGTCATTTACTACGAGGACCTGCCCATCACAGTGTACGCCGGCTCCTATGCCAATAGTAGGGATATTCAGTGATTCGGTGATCTCTCGGGCAAGTGTTTCAGGAACACATTCCAGTACCAGGGAAAATGCACCGGCATCCTCAAGGATTTTAGCATCTTCTAATATCCTTGAGGCATCCCCTTTGTCCCTTCCCTGTACCCGGTATCCACCTAATTTATGAATTGCTTGAGGGGTAAGACCGAGATGTGCCATAACCGGTATCCCTGCAGCGGATATCCTGCTTACAACATTCGATATCTCTCTTCCACCCTCAAGTTTAATGCCATGGGCCCCCGCTTCCTTGAGAAAGCGTCCGGCATTATACACAGCGTCATCGGTCGATGCATGATAGGACATAAAGGGCATGTCCCCAATAACCATGGCATGTTTTGCAGCCCGCGAGACTGCCTTCGTATGATGAATCATGTCCTCCATGGTGACAGGAAGGGTACTGTCATAGCCAAGAATAACCATGCCAAGGGAATCTCCTACCAGTATGATATCAATGCCGGCTTCGTCAACTTTAAGAGCGGTGGAATAATCATATGCCGTAAGCATGGTAATTTTTTCACCCCTTTTCTTCATTTCGTTGCTGTACAGAGCTGTTATCCTGTTTAATTTTACTTCTGTGCTCATCCTTTATCCTCCTTAAAAAAAAGCCCTTCCAGTGGTATGAGAAGGGACATCCGTCTAGAGAATATTTGAGTCCGTCCCAGTCCACCAAAATGGATCCAAGCAGATATGGCACCTCTCGTACCATACAATGATGAAAAATGCCATAAAAAGGATATTCAACGCTTACCGTGCAGACGTCAAAAAACTCATTCCATGCTTCTTGCTATTGGCATATGAGTTATTATAATAATCTAAGAATATTTGAGAAATGAGAGGAATAATGAAAAAAATAGACCTTATGGTATTCGATCTCGACGGAACCCTTATAGATTCAGGAAATGATCTTGTCTCTGCAGTTAATTTTACACTGAAAGAGATGTCACTGCCACCATTGGAAGGAGAAACAATTGCAGGATATGTGGGAGATGGCGTAAAGAAACTCATTGAAAGGTCAGTTGGAAATAAGAGCGACAGGATAAATGAGGCATATGAACTGTTTATGTCTTATTATACGGTTCATTGTGTGGATACGACGTCTCTCTATCCCGGTGTTTCGGATGTCCTGTATCATTTTAAGGATACGAAAAAGATTATAGTCACAAATAAGGTAGAGAAGCTTTCTCGCATTATTGCCGATAAATTAGGGATAGCTGAACAATTTGAAGAAATAATCGGAAGAGACGGCGCTCCCTATAAGAAGCCCGATCCGGCGCTCATGATGTTGCTGGCACAAAAATATTCGGCAGACATAAAAAAGACCGTTGTTGTCGGAGATGGGTGGAATGATATGAAACTGGCAAAAAATTCGGGTGCCCTCAGTTGTGCCCTTTTAAACGGTCTGGGAGAAAGAGACATCCTGCTTGCATTGGATCCCGATTATTCATGTGAGGCCATCACAGAACTGAAAGAATTATTCTTCTAATATATGAACACTTTTCCCAATAAAGTAATGAGGACGATAGAGCGCTTCGGGATGATCGATCGTGGCGATCGTATATGTGTAGCCATTTCAGGAGGTCCTGACTCTGTAGCCCTTTTACAGTTCCTCTCACTATTGGCAGGAGATTACGAACTACGTCTTGTAGCGGCCCACGTCAATCATGGTCTGAGGGGGAAGGAATCTGACAGAGACGAGTTATTTGTGAAGGAGTTGGGAGCATCGATGGCGATTCCAGTGAAGTGCACATATGTTTCCATCAAGGAGATAAAGAAGAAAGAGGGGGGCTCCATTGAGAATATCTGTAGAAGAGAGCGATTTAAATTCCTGAAAGAACTCTCACGGAAGGAAGGGTTAAACAAGATTGCACTGGGACATAATCTGAACGATCAGGCAGAAACTATAATCATGAGATTTCTCAGGGGAAGCGGTGTGGAGGGTCTGAAGGGGATGCTTCCGCTGCGTGACGAAAGGTATATACGGCCATTTCTGGAGGTGACGAGGGACGAAATACTGGCATTCCTGAAAAATGAGGGCATGCAATATGTTACCGACAGTTCTAACATGGAAAGAGTCTATGTGAGAAACAGGATAAGACGAGACCTTATACCGGAATTGCGTGATAGCTACAATGATAGATTGGTTGAAAATCTGGGTCAGATGGCGGATATCCTGAGGGAAGAAGATGATTATTTTGAAAGTATAGTAGAGAGGACACTGAAAAACTGGGAAATACACCTCCATGGTGACGCGGTTCGGATCACTATATCGCAATTCAAAAGCCTGCACATAGCGATGCAGCGGAGGGTGATAAAGTATCTCCTTGAAAGGCTTTCTTCAAAAACGATGGGAATAGGTTATGTGCATGTCATGGCAGTAGTCAATCTGATTAACGGGAACAGGTCGAACGGTTCTCTCGATCTGCCCTTTTGTATGAAGATTGAACGTGAATATGATACACTGATTCTTTCAAAGGCAAAGGATGAATCAGCGCTGCGTGCGGCTTCCTTCACCTATGACGTAAAAATACCGGGAATAATCGATATTCGCGAAGCCGATATGAGAATAAAAATTGACCTTGTAGACGGTGAGGATAATGATTTTACAGACGACAGGGCAATTTATATGGACTATAATGCGATAGCCCTTCCCCTTGAAATTAGAAATGTGAAAGAGGGAGAGAGGATGCAACCCCTCGGTATGGAAGGGACAAAAAAGATAAAGGAAATCTTTATCGATGAAAAGATACCAAAAAAAAGAAGAAGCCGGATACCCCTTTTAGTTGACCGGAAGTCCGTATTGTGGATAATGGGAGTGAAAATGAGCGATAGGGTCAGATTGACCAACACGACGGAAAAGGTGGTAAAAGCTGAGATTATTTGATACAAATCAAGGTCATCTAAATTACCGTGAATTCTCGACAGGGAGAAAGAAAAAGTGAATCAATTGCAAAAAAATATAGCCCTATGGATTGTGATCAGTCTCGTATTTGTACTTCTCTTTAATATGTTCAATCAACCACAGAGGATGTGGGACGAGATTGTATACAGTGATCTTGTTGACTTAATCGATAAGGGGCAAGTATCAGAGGTTACTATTCAAGGCAACAACGTGGAAGGTAAACTTGTCGACGGAAAGAGTTTTAAGACCTATGCGCCAAAAGATGCCAATCTGGTTTCCACATTAAGAGACAAAAAGGTACGAATTTCAGCGAAACCGGATGAGGGCACGCCCTGGTACATGACTATTCTTATTTCATGGCTTCCCATAATCCTCTTGGTCGGCGTCTGGGTCTTTTTTATGAGACAGATGCAGGGAGGCGGCGGAAAGGCGATGTCCTTCGGAAAAAGCAGGGCCAAACTGATGACTGACAAATCAAAAAATGTCACCTTCGATGATGTGGCAGGCATTGAAGAGGCAAAGGCAGAGCTTGAAGAAGTGGTGGAATTTCTCAAGGATCCGAAGAAATTTACACGGCTTGGCGGAAGGATACCCAAGGGTGTCCTTCTCGTGGGAGCGCCGGGAACGGGAAAAACACTCCTTGCACGTGCTATAGCAGGCGAGGCAGAAGTCCCCTTTATGAGTATCAGTGGTTCCGATTTTGTCGAAATGTTTGTGGGAGTCGGTGCCTCACGTGTGAGGGATCTTTTCAATCAGGGGAAAAAGCATGCGCCCTGTATAATCTTCATAGACGAGCTTGACGCTGTGGGACGCCATAGAGGCGCAGGGTTGGGCGGTGGTCATGATGAGAGAGAACAGACATTGAACCAGATGCTCGTGGAAATGGATGGATTTGAATCTAATGAAGGGGTCATCATCATGTCTGCTACGAACCGGCCTGATGTATTGGACCCGGCTCTATTGAGACCGGGGAGGTTTGACAGGCAGGTTGTGGTGCCGCTCCCCGATGTTAGGGGGAGGGAAAAGATCTTTCAGGTTCACGTAAAGAAAGTGCCCCTCAATGAGGATGTTGATCTTTCTGTGCTGGGCAGGGGAACACCGGGATTTTCGGGTGCCGATATAGAAAATCTGGTAAATGAAGCAGCCCTGAAAGCGGCACGTTTCAATAAAGACCTTGTAAGTATGGACGATTTTGAATTTGCAAAAGACAAGGTCCTTATGGGCACGGAGAGAAAAAGCATGGTCATCAGTGATGAAGAAAAGAAGAACACTGCATATCATGAGGCGGGTCACGCCCTGGTTGCCAAGTTGATTCCCGGGACCGATCCCATACACAAAGTGACAATTATACCAAGAGGCAGGGCACTGGGATTGACACAGCAGTTACCGGTGGATGAAAAACATACCTATCCCATGTCCTATCTCATTAATAATATAGCCATACTGCTGGGCGGCAGAGCGGCCGAAGAACTTATTATGAATGACTTTACCACAGGGGCGGGGAACGATATAGAGAGGGCTACCGTACTTGCAAGAAAAATGGTTTGTGAGTGGGGAATGAGCGAAGTGATGGGACCACTCACATTCGGGAAAAAGGATGAAGAAATATTTCTCGGAAGGGAAATTGCCACCCATAAGGATTACAGCGAAGAGACGGCAGTGAAGATTGATCAAGAGGTCTCCAAGATTGTGACTGAAAACTACGAGAGGGCAAAATCACTTCTTTCAGAAAGCCTGGAAATCCTTCATAAGATATCGAAAGAGCTTTTAATAAAGGAAGTGTTGAATGCCGACGAACTGGATGCCATTGTGAATTCTACGAAGAAAAAAAGGAGAAGTCCGAGACGTAAAACGGAAGCAAGTACAAAGTGAGATATCTCCAGATAGCATCGTCCTTAGAAGCAAGAAAAGAGCTGGAACGGATTGGCGTCGATCCATATGGAGTTGAGGCGATGGTTTCGAAGATGGAGACGCTCAACCTTTATATTGAAGGGATTGAATGCAAACTAGCGAATATCATGAAACAGGAGATGCTTTCAATCGGCGGTGACGTGGCGGTTGCACGGGGAACAGTGGGATGCACCACAGAGAAGACTGATGCGATCATCATGGGCAGCCTTAAACAGATTGTAAAGTTAGCTGACAAGTTATCCCTGCAGCCCTTTCATCTGAGCGAAGTCGCAGAAAATATCAGAAAGATCATTGCAAATCTGAACAGAGACACCTTCACACTGAAGACGCCGAAGCGTGAAATTCCTGTTGGTGACAGAACGCTTATTATGGGTATTGTCAATATGACTCCCGATTCATTTTCCGATGGTGGTATGTTCGGAAGCCTGAAAGATGCCGTCGAATATACCCTGAATCTGGTCCAGGAAGGTGCGGATATCATCGATATCGGGGGTGAATCTTCGAGGCCGGAGGCAGACCCCATAACACTGAAAGAGGAATTGGAACGGGTCATACCATTGATCAGGGAATTGAAGAGGCAAATAGATGTTCCCATATCTATTGATACGATGAAGGCCGAAGTCGCCCGTGCAGCCGTAGAATCGGGCGCAGAGATAATAAACGATGTAAGTGCCATGCGTCATGATCAGAGGATGGCCGAAGTGGCGGCACATTACAGGGTCCCTGTTATTTTAATGCATATGAAGGGTATTCCAAAAGCTATGCAGAGGGGAGATCTTTCCTATGGATCGGTGATGGGAGAGATAACGCGATTTTTAAGTGAGCGGATCGATGCGGCAGAGTCTGCCGGAATAGATCGGGAAAACATCATTATCGATCCAGGTATCGGCTTTGGGAAGAGTGCAGATGATAACAATGTTATTATCAAACGACTGAAGGAGTTTAAGTCACTCGGCAGGCCCATTCTGGTCGGAACATCTCGCAAGAGTTTCATTGGAGCGGTAACAGGCAAAGAGGCTGCTGATCGTGTCGATGGAACGGCGGCGACAGTGACGGCCGCTATCATGAACGGTGCCAATATAGTACGGGTTCACGATGTGGGGTTTTTAAAAGGGGTATCACGAATGACCGATGCCATCATGAGGAATTAGAAGGAACCTGAGATGATAGATGCTGTCGGAATAGATCTCGTCGATATTTCCAGGATTGAAGGGATACGTGATAAATGGAAAATTAAATTCCTCGAAAGGGTCTATTCCGACAGGGAAATAGAATACTGTGAAAGTAAGGCTGCGCCGGCACAGCATTATGCAGCACGGTTTGCCGTAAAAGAGGCCTTTTTGAAATGCCTTGGCATAGGGATGGCTGGTGGCGTGAATCTGAAAGATATAGAGGTAGTAAATGATAAGAGAGGCAAGCCGGAGTTGAAGATTCAGGGTAAATCGAAGGATTATGTCAGGTCCCGCGATGTGAAGAATACTCACGTAAGTATTTCCCACACAGACAGATTGGCCACGGCGATTGTAATAATCGAAAGATAATGAAGGTAGAGCTGATTTCACATAGCGTTGACGACACGATTAACCTGGGGACTTTCATCGGCAAAAATCTGAGAGAAGGCAGCATCGTTGCTCTGATGGGTGATCTCGGTTCGGGGAAGACATGTATTACACAGGGAATCGCCAGGGGCTTGGGCGTATCGGAAAAATACTATATTACGAGCCCCACATTTACACTCATTAACGAATACCCCGGAAGAGTCCCTCTCTATCACCTCGATGTATACCGCCTCTCCGGTTCGGCGGATCTTAGAGATATGGGATATGAGGAATATTTTTTCGGCGAAGGAGTCATTGTAGTTGAGTGGGCGGAGAAGATAGATGATATTATTCCTTCCGATTCGATATTTATATGGCTAAAATACCTTGATGAGGGAAAAAGAGAAATCACGATTTCCTGTACAGGTAATAATGGAAGTGAGATGATAAATAAAATAGGGTCATCTGCCGATTAGTTGTAGTTAATTAGGCAAGATAAAGGGGTTGTTTCCAATTATGCAGGCGTGATCCCAGTGGGTACGAGGGGTCAAGGATTCAAGCGAAAAGCTTAAAAATTACAGAGAATGTTTCGGTTTGCGAATTGGGAAAGCAGATATTATTAGCAGGGGATTTAGATTTAATTGAAACGGGTGAAGGGGTTACACTCAAAAAAGACACAGCAGCAATCGAAAAAATTGTAAAAGCGATTATAAAGTCTTTAGAAAACATACCCTTGAATCTTTGACTCCTGGAATTCTTGGTTCCTCTTCTCCAACTAAATTGAAGAAGGACCACAAATAAATGAGGAGGTCTTCAGTAGGTGGCATTAATCGTTCAGAAATATGGTGGGACTTCTGTTGGCGATACGGAAAAGATTCGGAATGTAGCCAGAAAGGTTGCGCGGGTCAAAGACGAGGGGAATGACGTTGTGGTGGTCCTGTCCGCCATGGCAGGCGAAACGGATAGACTTATGGAGCTGGCAGAAAGGGCAACAGATAATGATCCCGATGAAAGGGAGCATGATGCGCTCATCTCCACGGGGGAACAGGTAACCATATCACTGCTTGCAATGATATTGAAAAAAATCGGATATCCTGCAAAATCGCTGCTTGGTTCACAGGTCAAAATATTTACCGATGGGGAACACGGGAAGGCAAGAATACAGAAGGTAGAAACGGACCTGATCAAGAAGGAATTGAAAGAGGGAAAGATCGTAGTGGTTGCCGGATTTCAGGGTATCAATGATAAGGACGACATAACAACCCTGGGACGGGGGGGGTCTGATACGAGTGCAGTTGCACTGGCTGCGGCACTGAAGGCCGATTGTTGTGAGATATTCACCGATGTTGATGGTGTGTATACGACAGATCCAAACATTTATGAAAGGGCGCGAAAACTCACGAAGATAACCTATGAGGAAATGCTGGAATTGGCCAGCGCGGGAGCCAAGGTATTGCAGCTTCGTTCAGTAGAATTGGCAAAACTGTATGATGTTCCCATACATGTCAGGTCTTCATTCAACGATGAAAGGGGGACATTAGTGACCAAGGAGGATAGTGATATGGAAAGAGAACTCGTTTCCGGCGTAACATGTGATAAAGATCAGGCAAAGATTACTGTCATTCATGTCCCGGATCAACCGGGTGTGGCGGAAAAGATTTTTACACCCTTGTCAGAGCGCAATATAATAGTAGATATGATTATACAAAACGCGAGTATAGAGGGTTATGCCGATTTGACCTTCACCGTTTCAATGAAAGACATTGCTGAGGTAAAAAATATTCTCGATACAGTCGCAAAGGACATAAACGCAAGAAGGGTAGACTGCGATGAGAAGATATCCAAAG
Source organism: uncultured Syntrophaceae bacterium (assembly GCA_964394725.1). Taxonomy (GTDB): domain Bacteria; phylum Desulfobacterota; class Syntrophia; order Syntrophales; family UBA2210; genus JAFGPZ01. The sequence goes on along the minus strand of CAYMYS010000005.1, from coordinate 42,868 downwards.
TATCCGTGATAGGCCTCGGAATGAAAAGCCATTCCGGTGTTGCTTCAAAGATGTTTTCAGCACTTGCGGGAGAGGGCATCAATATTATGATGATCAGTACATCTGAAATCAAGATCTCCTGCGCCATCAAACGAAAATATACGGAACTTGCCGTCCGGGTACTTCACGATGCCTTTGAACTGGATAAAGAAAAATGAAACCTATGATGATGGGCAGATACACGGCGCCTGTCTTATTGCCTCAGTTGTCGCACTTATATGCCTGGTGAAGCTGACCTGGGGATCCTTTTATGTTCCTTCACAATGTATACTCCCCTATAATGACGACAGGAACCACGATGGAACTATAGTGGAGATAGCAGGGGAAACGGATAGAAGGGGAATCTATTTTCTGCCTTCCCAAAGCGCAACGATTGATGATTTATTCAGGGCGACGGGCATTTCAGATAAGATTGGAATTGTTGACGAATCGATTCATCGAACCCTCGTAGGGGGAGACAGGATCGTAATCTATAAAAGTGATCAATACCTGAAGATGGAACGGATAGATGACCGAACAAGGCTTGCCCTTGATATGCCCATTGATATCAATAATGTCGGGCTTGAGGACTTATTACTTGTTCCGGGCATAGGATTGAAAACGGCCGAGAGGATAATGAAACTGAGAGAGAGGAAGGGAAGATTTTCAAAGAGAGAAGATCTGAAAATGATGAATGGTATCGGAGCAAAGAGATATGAGCGTATAAAAGGGCATTTTTTTGTCGGAGTGAATGAATAAATGGGTTCGCCACTCTTGACAGAGAAGCATAATAGGTGATAGTGTCCCTCCAATTAATGTCGAGTCGGGGCGTAGCGCAGTCTGGTAGCGTATCTGAATGGGGTTCAGAGGGTCGGAGGTTCAAATCCTCTCGCCCCGACCAGTTATCTAAAGTCCTGTAAATTAGACCATCCAATACAATCACATTCAGCGGCAAGTTTCACTGTTGACAATTCCGGTTGTAGTTACTATATAATGGTAAGTTCTAAGTTTAGCGAGAGTGGCGGAACTGGAAGACGCACTGGACTTAGGATCCAGCCCGCTTGCGCGGATAGGGGTTCGACTCCCCTCTCTCGCACCACTCAAAAAATAAAGATAAGGAGTAACATCGTGGGCGGTACAGCATCTCCTGTAAGAATAGAAGAGAGCAATCCTGTAAAGAGAACGTTGTCATTCGATATACCGTGGGCCAATGTGGCTGAAGAGCTGGATCTGGCATATAAAAAAATAGGTAAAAAAGCCAAAATCAAAGGTTTCAGGGCCGGGAAAACCCCAAGGAAGGTTCTGGAAGTATACTACAAGGATCAGGCCGAGGAAGAAGCGGTATCAACCCTGGTGACGAAATATTATTCCGATGCCATAAGAGAAAATGATATCATGCCCGTAGACAAGCCGATAATTGAGCAAAAGGGCATAGAACGGGACAAGGATTATCAATTTACGGCAACCGTCGAAATAGAACCGGTAGTCGATCCTGAAGATTACCTCGGTCTTGAAATAGAAAAAAGGGAAATAAAGGTAACTGCTCGTAATGTGAATGATAGAATCGACCAGATACGAGAGATGTACAGCACCCAGGAAGAGGTAAAAGAAGACCGTGCCGTGAAGGAAGATGATTTTGTGACCATAGACTTCACGGGTACTATCGGCGGTGAGGTTCAAAAGGGGCTTTCTGCAGAAGACCACACACTGCAAATTGGTTCGAAGGTCTTATTCGCGGATTTTGAAGAGCAACTTATCGGTGTCAAAAAGGGAGATGAAAAAGAGATTACGATTACCATTCCCGAAAACTTCCAAATGAAAAATGCCGCCGGCAAGGAATGTATCTTCTCAGTTAAGGTAAAAGACCTGCGAGAAAGAATACTTCCCAAAGTGGATAAAAACTTCGTCAAGAACTTTGAGAAGTACGACACGATAAAAGATTTTAAGGAAGATGTAAAAAAATCTATTGAAGATGAAGAAGAGAGAAAAGTAAAATCAGAGGTGGAAGGCCAACTGGTCGATAAACTGATAGAAAAGAATGATTTTGAAGTTCCCTCGGTCTATGTGGAAAGACAGATATACATGATGATGATCAACGCACAGAATCACATGGTAGATAATGGGATGAAACCGGAGGAGGCCATCAAAATCAGTTCAAAGATGCACGATAATTTTAAGGATCAGGCGGAAAAAACGGTAAAGGCATCCCTTCTTCTGAATAAGATTGCCGAAAAGGAAACGATCACCTGTGACGAGAAAGAACTTGAAGAGAGACTGAAAGAGATAGGACCCCGTATCGAAGCATCACAAAAGAATGACATGAAAGAGCGTATGAGAGACGAGATGGCGACACAAAAGACGCTCGACTATCTTGTGGAACATGCGGAAATTAAAATGGAAAAGAAGAAAAAGGAGCAAAAGGAGACAAAGTAGGTGACTCTAATTCCGATGGTAATTGAACAGGACGGCCGTGGGGAACGTGCATTCGATATATATTCCCGGCTGCTGAGAGACAGGATTATCTTTCTCGGCACGGCTATTAATGACGAGGTCTCCAATCTCATTGTAGCCCAGATGCTCTATTTAGAATCTGATGACCCCGATAAAGAAATATTTTTCTACCTCAATTCACCGGGAGGGCTGGTGAGTTCGGGATTGGCAATTTATGATACAATGCAATACATAAGACCCCCCGTTTGTACCGTGTGCATGGGTCAGGCTGCAAGCATGGGTGCCGTCCTTCTGGGAGCGGGTGAAAGGGGTAGAAGAATAGCTCTTCCAAACTCACGCATCCTTATACATCAACCGCTGGGCGGATTCCAGGGCCAGGCTACCGATATAGGTATTCAGGCAAAGGAGATATTGCGGTTAAAACGGGACCTGAATGCAATACTGGCAAAACATACAGGCCAGTCCATACGGAAAATAGAAAAGGATACGGACAGAGATTATTTCATGACGAGCGAGCAAGCCAAGAAATACGGAATTATAGACGAAGTAATCGGGAAAAGGGAAGTGGTTGAGAAAGCGGGAGATAATCATGAGTAAAAAAGACAGGACAGGTGAGACTGGAGATACTATGCTTGTGTGTTCCTTTTGCGGAAAGACACAAAGTGAAGTACGGAAACTGGTGGCAGGTCCTTCCGCTTATATATGTGATGAGTGCATAGAGCTGTGCCGGTGCATCGTAGAAGAAGAGGAAGATTTACAAGAAATAGACGGTTTCTCTAATGAGATTCCATCGCCCAGGGAAATAAAGAAATTTCTTGATCAGTACGTGGTGGGACAGGAACGGTCGAAAAAGACATTGTCTGTCGCTGTGTATAATCACTATAAAAGGATTTTTTCGGATGTCGGTAGCGATGGTGTAGAACTTCAAAAGAGCAACATATTACTCATAGGACCAACGGGGTCGGGAAAGACACTTCTGGCCAGGACACTGGCACGAATGCTCAACGTTCCTTTCACGATAGCAGACGCCACCACGCTGACGGAAGCGGGCTATGTCGGTGAAGACGTTGAAAATATTATCTTGAGTCTTTTACAGAATTCCGATTACGATGTTCAAAAGGCCTCGCGTGGCATTGTATACATTGATGAGATTGACAAGATTTCGAGGAAAGAGGGTAATCCCTCCATTACCAGAGACGTATCGGGTGAAGGGGTACAACAGGCCCTTCTGAAAATAATTGAGGGCACACTGGCAAATATTCCCCCTAAGGGAGGGAGGAAACATCCGCAGCAGGAATTTATACAGGTGGACACGACGAATATCCTCTTCATATGCGGCGGTGCCTTTAATGGACTAGGCGACATCATTGAAAAGAGGATCGGTGTCAACTCAATGGGATTTGGAGCCGAAGTCAAGAGCAAAAATGAAAGAAACGTCGGCGAAACGCTTGCCGATATTCAACCGGAAGACCTCTTGAAATACGGTCTCATACCCGAATTTGTAGGGCGCCTTCCCGTAATAGCCACACTCTATGATTTGACGGAAGACGATCTTGTCAGAATATTGGTGGAACCCAAGAATTCAATAGTGCAGCAGTACAAAAAGATGTTCAAGATTGAAGATGTGAAGCTTACCTTTACAGACGGGGCGCTGAGAGAAATCTCGCGACTCTCGGCGGAAAGAAAATCCGGTGCCCGGGGTCTGCGGGCAATTCTGGAAAATATCATGCTTGATATTATGTACGACATACCCTCCAGAGAGGGGGTTAAGGAATGTTTAATAAACGAGGATGTGGTAGTAAATAAAGAAATTCCAATGCTTGTTTATGAAACAAAGAGTGAGATCGAAAACGAGAAAGAGCAAGAAAAAACAGGATAGAAAATCATATGGTTAGTATACATAACGAAACAGAAGAAAAAATAGTGGTGCCGTTGCTGCCACTCAGGGATGTAGTCGTCTTTCCCCACATGATCGTACCCCTTTTCGTGGGGAGGGAAAAATCGATTAACGCCTTGGAATCGGCCATGAAATACGAAAAAAGTATCTTTCTTGCCGCCCAGAAGGAAGCGGAAAATGATAATCCCGGTGAGGATGATATCTACAGAATAGGGACGATCGGTACGATAATCCAACTCTTGAGACTTCCCGACGATACGGTAAAAGTACTCGTCGAAGGAAAAAGGCGGGGCAGGATCGGGGAATTTGTGCCCAATTCGGATTTCTTTATCGTCGAGGTTCAGGAACAGGAAGATGATATTGACGAGTTAGATGAGATCAAAATCAAGGCCCTGATGAGAAATGTAATCGAGTCTCTGGGCAAGTATGCGGAGCTGAGCAAGAAGGTTCCCTCAGAGATGATAGTATCCATTTCCACTTCCACCGATCCTTCGAAACTTGCCAATTTATCGGTATCACATTTACAGATAAAGTTGGACGAGAAACAGAAGATACTTGAGATGGATAATGTGGCCGAAAAACTTGAGAAGATCTATGCCTTGATTGAGGCCGAAATTGAGATTCTTGAGGTCGAGGGACGAATAAGAAAACGCGTCAAAAGGCAGATGGAAAAGACGCAGAAGGATTACTACCTCAATGAGCAGATGAGAGCCATCCAGAAAGAGATGGGCGAAGAGGATAGCATAAAGAGTGAGATACAGGAAATTACCAAGAAGGTTGAGGAAAAGAATCTCTCCGAAGAGGCCCATAAAAAGATAGAAAAAGAGATCAAAAAGCTGAAGATGATGGCACCTATGTCGGCGGAATCGACGGTTGTGAGGAACTACATAGACTGGGTCCTTGCTCTTCCCTGGGATGAGAAGAAGGAGACGACGAACAGCCTGAGTGAATCGGAGGCAGTCTTAGAGGAAGATCACTACGGTCTGAAAAAGGTGAAAGAGAGAATCCTTGAATATCTGGCGGTACAGATACTGGCAGACAAGAAAAAAGGTTCTATCCTTTGTCTGGTGGGTCCTCCCGGTGTGGGAAAAACATCGATTGCAAAATCCATTGCCAGGGCAACGAACAGGGATTTTGTGAGGTTATCGCTGGGTGGCCTGAGGGATGAAGCCGAAATCAGGGGGCACAGAAGGACCTATATTGGAGCGATGCCGGGTAAAATTGTCCAGTTGTTGAAAAAGGCGGGCTCAAACAACCCTGTCTTTTGCCTCGATGAAATTGATAAGCTCAGCTCTGATTTCCGGGGAGATCCGGCTTCGGCTCTCTTGGAGGTGCTTGATTCCGAGCAGAATTTTGCCTTCAATGACAATTATCTCGAAGTGGATTATGACCTGTCGGATGTCATGTTCATAACGACAGCCAATGTTTTACAGACGATTCCGGCGGCCCTTCAGGACAGAACGGAAGTCATACGAATTGCCGGATATACGGAACCGGAGAAACTGAACATTGCAAAGAAGTATCTCGTTTCCAAGGAAATGGAAGCGAATGGCCTGAAGAAGGATAATATAAATTTCAGCGAGGGGTCACTGCTGAAAATAATCAGAAGCTATACGAGAGAGGCCGGTGTCAGGAGCCTTCAGAGGGAAATCGCCTCGGTCTGTAGAAAAGTGGCGCGGAAAATTGTTACGAACGGAGCGAAGAAGCAAATCAAGATCACATCAAAATCTATAGAAACGCTTCTCGGTGTACCCCGGTATCGATTTGGAGAGACGGAAGGGAAGGACAAGATTGGATTGTCGATCGGGCTGGCATGGACAGAGGTGGGAGGAGAACTCCTGTACATAGAATCTTCCGTGGTCCGCGGATCGGGTAAACTCATACTGACTGGAAAACTGGGAGATGTGATGCAGGAATCTGCCCAGGCTGCTTTGACATATGTAAGATCGAGAGCAGCCGAACTGGGGCTTGATGACAACTTCCATAAAAAATCGGATATACATGTCCATGTCCCTGAGGGAGCAATTCCGAAGGATGGTCCCTCGGCGGGAATTGCAATAGCTACAACAATCGCTTCATCCTTTCTCAAGAGGAAAGTGAGGAGTGATATTGCCATGACCGGAGAAATTACACTGAGAGGAAGGGTATTGCCCATAGGGGGATTGAAGGAAAAACTGTTGGCTGCACACAGGGGAAACATCAAAACAGTCATTATCCCCAGGGAAAACGAGAGAGATATGGCTGATATTCCTGCAAAGGTGTTGAAGGAGATAGAGGTTGTGTTTGTCGAGAGCGTAGATGAGGTGTTGCACATTGCACTCATTGAGGAAGTGGAAAAAAGAGAAGAAAAATCTTCCACCAAAAGGGAATTTACCGAAGCAAAAGAAATATATGTAAATGCCTGAATTTTACATTACAAATTGCTTGACAGCAGCTGTGTTTTTGGTTTATTAATGCATCCATGTCGGGCGAGGGCGGGTAGCTCAGTTGGGAGAGCGCCACGCTTACACCGTGGATGTCACAGGTTCAAGTCCTGTTCCGCCTACCATGCATATTCGGGGTCGTAGTTAAGTTGGTTATAACGCCGGCTTGTCACGCCGGAGGCCGTGGGTTCGAGTCCCATCGACCCCGCCAACAATAAAAGGGGTTAACTGCAAAGTTAACCCCTTTTTGATTCTAGGCGAGATCAAACTGCTTGAAAATTATGAGAATATGTTATATTCTCCCACAGACTTTCACGCGGAGGTAACCTGTGAAGCATATTTGGCCAATAGGTGGAAGCAAGGGAGGCTCGGGGAAAAGTTTTCTGACGGGCAGTCTCGGTATTTTACTAGCCATGCACGGCAAAAAGACCCTCCTTATAGATGCCGACTTTGGTGCCGCAAACCTGCATACCATAATGGGCATATCCGATCCGGAAAGAGGTTTATCGGATTTTATAAACCATAATGTAAAGACGCTTGGCGAGGTGGTAATTAAGACATCCGTTCCAAATCTCTTTATGATCAGTGGCGCCAGGAACAATCTGGATATGGCCAACATCATCTATATGCAAAAGTTAAAGATTTTGAGAGCCATATCAAAACTTCCGTACGAATATATCCTGCTAGATCTCGGTGCCGGGACCTCCTTTAATACCATAGATTTTTTCATGATGTCCAATTCAGGTATATTTGTGACCACACCGGAACCGACATCGATAGAAAATGTATACCGACTGACGCGCTCCGTATATGTCAGAAAAATACGGCATATGCTCAGCGTACACGATTTCAGAAGCATTATCGAAAAGGCAACGGCGAAAAATAAGAGCGGAACAATAGATTATCTTGAAGATCTCATAGATATAGTGAAAGAGCACGATCCGGAAAAGGGTAAGCTCATAGAAAAGAATCTGTCGGAACTGAAGTTTAAGCTGGTTATCAACCAAATGCGACAGCAGGATAACCCAAATCTCGGTGTTCTCATGTGCAAAATCATAGAAAAACATGTTGGAATCAAAATGCATTTTCTGGGGAATGTTGGATTTGACGATCGGGTTCACGATGCCGTATGCAAAAAAACGGCCTTCGTGTATAAGTATCCATACACGCAAACAACGACCGATCTGAGAGAGATTTGCAACAACGTACTATTGACGGGTAGTTAACTACAATGAAATTATTTGAGAAGCTAAACTACTACGAAATGCTCGATATCACTCTTGATGCCACACCTTTTGAGGTGAGGCACGCCTATAATACAGCCCTGCAGGTCTATCAGGACAGCTCACTGGCAAGTTATTCCTTCTTCTCAGAAGGAGAAAGGGCGAAGATACTTGCACGATTGGAAGCGGCATTTTCCACGCTGGTTAATGAGAAGACGAGAGCGGAATATGACAAGATGTTGATCAGGTTGGGTGTACTGGATGAAGAGTTGCACAAGAGTAAGGTCAACAAAAGACCGATGTATCAGCCAAAGCAGAAAACCACACCGCCAAAAGCAGCCGTGCAATCTGAAATTTCGGGAAAGAAAAGAACGGCAATCCACGAGGAGATCCTTGCACAGGAGACCATAACGGGTATGGACCTGACACGGATGAGAAAGGAGACGGGGATAAAGTTAGAGAATATTGCCGAGCGAACAAAAATATGGATCGAATTCTTGCGCTACATTGAAAATGATCAATTCGATAACCTTCCTTCAAGATTTCATTTGAAGGGATTCTTGAAGGCCTATGTGCATTACTTTTCCGATGATGTTGACGGTGTGGTAGAGCGCTATATGAAAAGGCTTGAAGGCTAAGACAGATTGGAAGAGACCTTCTGAACGAAACTCCCCGGATAGGAGACAGCGATCTTATTTTCGTTGAGGTATTTTGTTGCTTCAGATGTGTCTGAAAAACGTCCGATAAAAATCCTGTACCAGATCCCTTTATTCTTGATTGTGACCTCTTCCCAAAAAGGTTTAAAGCCCCTCTTTTGAAGCAGTGCCAAAAAATCATTCACTTTTTTGAAATCCTTAATAGCCTTGATCTGTATCGTGTATCTTCCCTCATGTGATGGTGGAACCGTTGATAGCGGTACTTTTTCCGCATCGTCAATCATCGGGGGAGGCGATTCCATCGAAATCGTGATGGGCGACCTGACGGGCCTGGCCGTCGGTAGGGGATTACTTCTCCACTTGTCTTTATAAAAGTAACTCTTCCCTCCCGTGATTTTGTTTGTTCGTACGGGGTAAATCTTATCTCCTGACTTGGTCAATCCTTCGTGATATATCTGAGGCCAGAGGAAAAAGCCCATTAAGGGGATTAAAAAAAGGCTTAGCAAAAAAATTCCGGTTTTAGGGCGTCGGGGTGGAGGCGTCTGCCTTTCCGTGGAATCGGTTTCCAACGCCAGGGGAATCTTTTGCAATGCCGATTTTGTGTCTCCAATGTTTTCCTCCGCCACTTGACGATACATGCTTTCCAGTTCGTTTATTAACTCTTTGTCTGTCTTCATAGTGAGGAAATACCGCCCTGCTCTTTGAACAATTTTAGAGTGATGTGTAAGTCTATAATATGTAACCATATACTTCAAGATGTATATGAGGCTAAATTCGATTCTTGCCTTTTTGTCAGGCATAATATAAGGTAAAACCGAAGAAAACAGAGAGACTGCAATACAATAAGGAGGGGGAAGATTTTTACCGAAAAATTAAAAGCCTGGATAGCCGGGATCCTCTTGAAGAGTTACAAAAATAACAAATTGTCCTTCCTTGAAGATAAGATACAATCAATCATCAAAACCGGAATAGCCGATGGCACCATAGACAAGCAATCTGGCGACATGATAAAGAGTGTCCTTGAAATGAGGGGGAAAATGGTTCGGGAAGTTATGGTGCCCCGGACGGAAATAATTGCAGTCAGCAGCGATTCATTGATTGAAGACATTCTGCAGTTCATTTCGAAGCAAGGCCATACAAGGATGCCTGTTTATGATGAACATATTGATAACATTATTGGAATTTTAAATGTAAAGGATCTGATAGGGTTTTCGTCGGAAGAGAATGTGGACAAGAATATTCAGTCAGTTGTGAGAAAGGTCTACTTTATTCCGGAAACAAAAAGTGTAAATCTCCTCTTTCATGAGTTGAAGGAAAAGAAATCGCATATGGCCATCGTAATAGATGAATATGGCGGCACCTCGGGACTGGTTACACTGGAAGATCTGATTGAGGAAATCGTCGGTGAGATTCGTGACGAGCATGACGAAGAGGATGATCCCTTCATTACACTCCCCGAGGGAGATGTACTTGTTGACAGCCGGGTAGAGATAGAAGAATTTGAGGAATATTTCGGCATAGAGGTCCCCGAGGGGCAGTTCGAAACCCTGGGAGGGTTTATCTTTCATATAATCAAGAAGATTCCCGTAACGGGAGAGAAGGTCAGGTACAATAACCTGGAGATGGTTATAGAGTCTGCAGACGAGAGAAGGATTAAACGGGTGAGGATAAAAGGAACAGATCAAGAGGCACTAAGGAATATCTCATAATATGGACAGGAAGGCATTCATTCTATCGCTGGCCTCGGGAATCTTACTCTTCATTTCTTTTCCAAAATATGAATTCCAATATCTTATATGGGTTGCCGTCATTCCCCTTCTCTGCGCCCTGAAGGGCAAATCCCTTTCAGAGGCATTCTTCATAGGCTTGACAACAGGGCTCGTCTACAATATAGGGATCATATACTGGGTTTCTTTCGTGGTAGTGCATTACGGATATTTGCCCCTCTACCTCGGTATTTCCATCATGGTTCTCCTGGCACTCTATCTGAGCCTCTATGTCTCCCTCTTTTCAGTGGCCCTGGTCTATTTCAGAAAGAGGGGAGTAAGGGAGATTTATGCGGCCCCCTTGGTGTGGACAGTACTTGAATTTGTAAAATCACATTTTCTGACGGGCTTTCCCTGGGAAAACCTTGCTTATTCTCAATATGATATTACATTACTGATACAGATTACAGATGTTACGGGGATCTACGGGATAACCTTTTTGATTGTCCTGGTAAACTGTATTATCTACGATGTACTGATAAAAAGTAGGAGGGGAACAATTCTCACAGAAGTGACCTCGGGTATACTGGTCGTCCTTCTCGTCATGGGTTATGGAGTCTATCGTATCGAAGATGTGCAAAACTTACTGAAGGACATTTCACCTGTCAATGTTTCGCTTATTCAGGGGAATATAGACCAGTCCGTCAAGTGGGATCCTCAGTATCAGTCGGATACGCTCAGGATATACCGTGAGTTGTCGCTCAAGGCATCGAAGACAAAACCGAGGCTTATAGTCTGGCCCGAGACTGCCGCCCCCTTTTACTTTCAGAACATCGATGAGATGCACAGGAATATTTTAGATATCGCCAGACATACGGGATCATATCTCCTTTTTGGCAGTCCCAGTTATGTAAGCGACAAGGAAAGATATTTTTTTAAAAACAGCGCATACATGGTATCTCCCGAGGGCGATGTCATCGGGAGATACGATAAGATGCACCTCGTACCTTTTGGAGAATATGTTCCGCTGAAGAGACTTCTCTTCTTTGTCGAAAAGCTGGTTGTCGGCGCCGGAGATTTCATAACAGGCGAGGACATAAACCCCGTGGTAATGGATGGCAAGAAGATCGGTATTTTGATTTGTTATGAGGCAATTTTTCCCGCAATCAGTGCGGAATTCGGAAAAAAGGGGAGCATGCTCCTCGTAAACGTAACGAATGATGCCTGGTATGGCAGGACATCGGCGCCTTACCAGCATCTGACAATGGCTGCGTTCCGCGCAGTGGAAAACCGGAGCTACCTTATACGGGCGGCCAATACGGGGATAAGCGCAATAATCGATCCCCGGGGAAAGATAACTTCCAGGACGGAACTCTTTGAAAGATCGGTCCTCAATGGAAGGGTAAAGTTATTACAGTGCAGTACATTTTATGGAACCTATGGTAATGTGTTCATATATATCTGTATTGTCCTTGTTGTATTTGTATTTTTATTTTCACTGAAGAGGAGAGTTAGAGATGATAGAGACTATTTATGAAACCTTAAAGGAATTGGAGAAAAGAATAGATACACTTCGAGGTTATCTTTGAAATAGATGAAAAGGAAAAGAGAATAAGGATACTGGAGAAGGAGGCACAAAAGGAGGATTTCTGGAGTGACCATGAAAAGGCCAGAGATATCCTCAAAGAAAAAAATAATCTGGAACAGGTAATAACAAACCTTAATGATAAGAAAAAGACTCTCCAGGAATTGACGATGCTCTTTGAGATGGCCAAGGAAGAAAATGACGATAATACGCTTCAGGAGGTTAAAGACAATCTCGATGACCTTGAATCGTCTGTCAGAAATGACGAATTTAAGATGATGTTAGGCAATGAAGAGGATCCGGGAAGTGCCATCATGACCATCCATGCAGGAGCCGGTGGTACGGAGGCCCAGGACTGGGGGGAGATGCTTCTGCGCATGTATCTCAGATGGGCGGAGAGACGCGATTACACCGCTGAAATCATAGACTTTCAGGCAGGTGATGAAGCGGGCACAAAGAGTGTGACAGTAACCATAGACGGCCCATATGCATACGGATATGCAAAGGCTGAAGTGGGAATTCACCGGCTTGTACGCATATCACCCTTCGATACCGGCAGGAGGCGACACACATCATTTGCCTCAGTATTTGTCTATCCACAGGTTAGTGACGATGTGCCCGTCGAACTCGATGAAAATGACCTCCGCATAGATACCTACAGGGCAAGTGGCGCGGGCGGCCAGCACGTCAATAAGACAGATTCCGCCATCAGGATTACGCACATGCCCACAGGAATTGTTGTTCAGTGCCAGAATGAACGATCACAGCATAAAAATAAGGCGACGGCTCTCAAGGTTTTAAAGTCAAGGCTATACGAGATGAAACTGCGAGAAAAAAGTGAAAAAATGAAGGAAATGAATAAGGGTAAAAAGCAGATTGCATGGGGAAGTCAGATACGTTCCTATGTTCTTCACCCCTATAAATTGATAAAGGATCACAGGACAGGCATGGAAGTGGGAAATGTGGACAGGGTATTAGACGGAGACATTAATGATTTGATGGAAGCATACCTTATGAGCTGATTGGTTTGCCTCTTTTAAACAGACTCGTACTGCTGGGTTAACTCTTTATCCGGTGACTCACTATTGTCCACTGAGACAAGTTTGATGGTCCGGTAAAAGGTCAGTTTTCTCGCTTGATGACCATTCCGGGGATGATTTCGGCACCTGGCTAAAAATCGTACTAAGGAACTCAAACAATTAGATTTTCTTAACGCCAACCACTGCTATCAGCTGTTTTCCGAAATGCTCAAATCCGCTCGAAAATGACTTTGTACTGATTCGTAAAGTTTTTTATTCATTGCAATTATAAACAAAATAGTTTAGTCATGCTGCATAACTGTTGAATGGGAGTTTCTTTTTATGATCAAGTTGAGAGGTTTACTCGTTTCCACCTGTCTGGTTTCTTTATTATTTATTTCATGTACATATCCAATTCAAATAGACACACAACAGGTCTCACCCCCCGTTGCTCCTCAGAGGGAATCAACTGTCCTTGAAGAAGAGAAAAAAACAATTGCCCTTGAAGAACAAAAGGGAGAGTCAAAGGTAATTGAACAAGCCGAGAGAGAATCAATTACCTTAGAGAATAAGGGACAGGAAGAAACGCCTCTTTCAATAGCAAAGGAAGAAGACATTGTTCCCAAAAGCATCGTCAATGAGAAAAGTGTCTCAGAAAGTAAGGAAGAGATAGAAGACCATTCCACAGAAGAACTCCCATCCAATGTGAAAGTCGAGAACGAAAACAGGGTAAACTCCGAGTCGAAAGAGAGTACCGGTGAAATCCAAAATCAGGGACAGGAAAAGACTGACGAGGCACTGGAACTTCTCGGGCAGTCTCAAAATCTGTGGGAAAAGGGGGAGTTGGACGGTGCTCTGGGGTTGCTGGACGATGCCTATTCCCTCATAATCGACCTTGACGGGGATCCCGATATATCCTGGCAGAAAGACGATCTCCGCTTTCTTATAGCAAAAAGAATCCTGGAGATCTACACAGCGAGGAGTAATGTTGCCACGGGGCACCAGAGCGAGGTGCCACTGATTATGAATGCCGACGTGCAGAAGGAGATCAAACGCTTTCAAACCTTTGAAAAAAGTTTCTTCATCAGTTCCTATCAAAGATCAGGACTCTACCGGCCCATGATTCTCAAGAAACTGAAAGAGGCTGGTCTGCCCGAGGAACTCTCATGGTTGCCCCTCGTAGAAAGTGGCTTCAAGATCAAGGCCCTCTCACGGGCGAGGGCACTCGGGTTGTGGCAGTTTATTCCCTCGACGGGGTACAAATTCGGTCTCAAACGAGATGTCTGGATCGACGAAAGAATGGATGCCGAGAAAGCGACGGATGCGGCAATAGCCTATCTGAAGAAACTGCACGAAATATTCGGTGACTGGTATACCGTGCTCGCCTCATATAATTGCGGAGAGGGAAGGGTGCTCAAGGCGATATCTCGGCAGCATATGAATTACCTTGATAATTTCTGGGATCTCTATCGACAGCTTCCCTCTGAAACGGCTCGATATGTTCCGCGATTTATAGCGACATTGCATGTCATAAAAGATCCTGCAAAATACGGCATCGATCTCGGGGATAGCCTGGAGAAGCCAATCCCCTATGAGACGGTGGTCATCAAGAAATCGATGCGGTTGAAAGACATCGCAGCTCATCTCGGTATACCGGTAAACAGGATTGATGCAATCAATACGGAATTAAGATACAAGATTACGCCCGAAAGGGAATATGATTTGAAAATTCCCATGGGAACGGGAGAGAAGTTCGCCCGTATCGCAGACAAAATTCCGAAGGCGAAGAAACCGGGCCCCGCCTATGTGAGACACAAGGTTCGGCGAGGCGAATCACTCTCCGTAATAGCAGACCGATACAAAACATCGGTCAGGGCGATCGTTGCCGCAAATCACCTGAGAAGCAGAAACACAATCCGAGCTGGCAGATGGCTCAAGATACCGTCGAGCGGCTACAGGGTTTCTCAGAGTAAGACAAGTAAACCGGCAGCTCAAAGAGGAGTGGTAAATGGGAAGATTATCAAGTACAGGGTGAAGCGAGGTGACTCTCTGTGGCTGCTCGCGAAACGCTTTAATACCACCATATCGGAAACAAAAAGATTGAGCAGATTGAGCCGCAGTCGTTTATATGTGGGGCAGACTATTACGATACGAAATGGGAATTATGTCCCCGTCACATCTCCGTCAAAGACCTATACCGTCAGGAGGGGAGACTGTTTATCGGTGATTGCGGAGAAAAACAAGATTAGCCTCGCACTGCTTCTTAGACTGAATAATTTCAATAAAAAGACGATACTCTATGCGGGACAGACAATAATCGTAAAGGAATAACTCCGGTTTGTCAGTCGATGAGATATCCCTTTAGATCCCGGAATAATTCGCGTTCCTTCTCCTTCATGATTACAGCCTCTGATTCGGACTTTTCATGGTCATAGCCGATAAGGTGCAGAACACCATGAATGAGGAGGAAGGCCACTTCGTCATCAAATTCTAATCCTTCGCTTTGGGCGTCCCTCAAGGCCGTCTCGACGGAAATGACGATGTCTCCCAAAACATGGGGATTTATGTTGCCGAATTCACCTTCCAGCATGGGAAAGGAGATAACGTTGGTTGGATGATCTCTGTTCAGGTATTGTCTGTTGATCTCTGTGATTTCTCTATCATCGACGAAGAGCAGACTCAGTTCTTTTCCCTCACAGTTGATCTTAACTAAGATCCTGGATAGATAGCTCCGTATCTTTGGAACGTTTATTTTTATTTTTTCTTGCTGATTTTTTACTAATACCGACATTGTTTTCTTTACTCCCCCCGTTCACCTCAATAGAAGGCTCGTCATAGTCTATCCTGTGATGGAATATGCCTGTAAGGATTCTGTTGAAGCTCTCCCCGATCTTGCTGAGATCGCGCAGCGTTAATTCCGATTCATCGAGCTGTCCCTCGGCAAGCACCTGTCTGATGCGGCTTATAACGTGATTTTTTATCCTCGAAGGGGTGGGATTTTTTAGTGTTCGTGACGATGCCTCAATGACATCGCCCAGGAGAACAAGTCCCGCTTCCCTTGAAAGGGGTTTTGGGCCGGGATACCTGAAATCACTTTCAAGAGTCGACTGATCGGATGCATCTTTATCCTTTTTTGCCTTTTCGTAAAAATAGCTTACGATGCTCGTACCATGATGTTGCCTAATTATGTCAATGATGGGTCTTCCCAGTTTGTACTTCTGTGCAAGGGCGCATCCTTCCTTCACATGAGATGTTATCACGAGGCTGCTCATCTGTGGTGTGAGGGAATCGTGCTTGTTTTCCCAGTTTTGTTGATTTTCTATGTAATAAATCGGCTTTTTCAACTTGCCTATGTCATGATAATAGGCGCTGACTTTTGCCAGAAGAGAATTGGCATTGATAGCCTCCGCTGCGGCCTCGACCATGGATGCCACAACGATACTGTGATGATAGGTTCCCGGCGCCACCATGATCATCTGTTGAAAAATAGGCTGATTGAGGTTTGCAAGCTCCAGTAGTTTAATGTCCGTGGTATAGCCGAAGGATGCCTCAAAAACGGGGACTATGCCCGATACTATAATTCCCGACAAGATACCTCCGGTGAATCCCATGAGAAGCTTGAGGAGTGTATCGGTGATGAATAGATTACCCGACAATAGTGAGGAACTGATGATAATTGCCATATTCACCAGACCAATCAACAGACCGGCCTTGAAAAAGTCGGAACGCTGTTTGCAATGTACAATTCGATGTGTAGCTACGGCGCTCCCGATGAAGGAAAAGAGGAACATCGACAATTTATCTTCGAAGAGGAAAGATAACAGAAAAGAAGCACCAATAGCAAAAATCAGGCCCATTCGCCTGTTGAGAAGGAGGGCAATAAGCATGGCGCCAACGGTCATCGGTATAGCGAAGATGGTTGTATCTGCCGAGACGATATTAAATGTATACTCGATTGATTCACAAATAAATATACCTGCCTTTGCCAGAAGCAACTGAAGTATCACCGTCAGGCTCAGAAGCAGCAGGTCGATATTTGTCTGTTTTAAGGATCTGAGAAAGTGGTCAAACATCTTGTAGAGGATATATGATAACAGTAAAACGGTAAGAAACATACCGAGGAAGGCGGAGAAGTTTAACATGCTCTTCCCCTCCCGGTCCTGAAAGAGTATGTTGAGCTTGTCCAGGTCGGAAGGGGTTATCTTCTCTCCTTCCCTGATAATCATCTCATTTTTCTGAACCTTGTAAAATACCGGTTTGATATTATCCCAGGCTATCTGCTTTCTGCTTTCCGTGGCATTTTTTGCGAATGTCAGATCGGGACGAACCATCCTGGTAGCCAGGGCAACGATTATCGGTATTATGCGCTTTGACCTGTCTTTAAGAACAGTCTTTGAATCCTCGAGGATGAGATTATGGACATCGGCCATAACCCGTATCGATGAAAGATCGTTTTTCTCCTTCTCTTCCTGGGTCTTTATGTCACGGATTGCGATACCCTTGTCGCGGATAATGCTCTTGATTGATTCATTGCTTATCGGTCCTCGGTTATAGAGAGCGTAAATCAGCTTTACTGCATCGTTGGATATGTCAAAGGAAAATTTATACTGGTAAAGCCTTTTGTATTCATTGTCGGTAAGCTTAATCTGTGAAAGGTTCTCGAAATTGGTCCTTAAATTATTTTCAAAAGCGGGGTCTTTTTGTGCTTCGGCCTTTCTGAAGTCTTCACCTGCCTTGAGAAATGCCTTTGCCAGAATGATTCCCAACCTGGCCGGCATATCGCTGTCATAGTCATAGAGGGGTCTAACCTTCTCTATTTCTATCAACCTTTTCTGTTTTGTTGATGCCTTGTCCTCTACAAGAAAATCCCGATCTGCCTTTATATTTCCTGTTGCAATAGAATCCACCGTGTAGACAGGGAGGCTGCGGTGAATAATCTGAGGGTAGAGTATCAATGAAACGACAAGACTCATCACAATTGCGAGGACCCATCTCTGAAAAATGAGGTCTCTCCCCAGCGGAAATAATGAAACAAGCTTTTCCGAGATTAACTTCTTTCCATTTGGTGTCTTCTTGATTTTGAGCATGTCAGTAAAGATCCCGGCAGGTTATCTGCCTTCCCGTTTATTTCTATCGAGGTTATTATAGGCACGTATTATATCCTGAACAAG
Source organism: uncultured Syntrophaceae bacterium (assembly GCA_964394725.1). Taxonomy (GTDB): domain Bacteria; phylum Desulfobacterota; class Syntrophia; order Syntrophales; family UBA2210; genus JAFGPZ01. The sequence goes on along the minus strand of CAYMYS010000005.1, from coordinate 24,719 downwards.
CGGGTGCCTCACTACATCTATCTCAGAAAAATAGATGAATTTAATCCCATCCGTCTTCTTCAGGATTCCTTCAGCCTCAACTAAACCAGGTGTTTTCCCGGGGGGAAGATCAATCTGGGTCACATCGCCCGTTATAACGGCCTTGGAACCGAAACCCAGCCGTGTCAGGAACATCTTCATCTGTTCAGTCGTCGTATTCTGTGCCTCGTCGAGAATTACGAAGGAATCATTCAGGGTTCTGCCCCGCATAAAGGCGAGAGGGGCAACTTCGATAATTCCCTTGCTTATCATTGCAGACGCCCTGTCAAAGACTACCATATCATAGAGGGCATCATAGAGTGGCTTAAGATAGGGGTTGACCTTTTCGGAAAGATCGCCGGGGAGGAATCCCAGTCTTTCACCGGCCTCCAGGGCCGGTCTCGTTAAGACTATGCGGTTTACCTTTTTCTCAAGCAGCGCAGCGACTGCCATCGCCATTGCAAGATAGGTTTTCCCCGTTCCCGCAGGGCCTATGCCAAATACAATGTCGCTCTTTCTTATGGAATCAATATATAGTTTCTGGGCAACACTCTTGGGCGTTATGACCCTTTTGTTGGACGAAATGAAGACGGTATCAAGGAAAATCTTTTCAAGATTGATTGAACTGTTCGTGGAAAGAATACGATGTGCGTAATCAATATCGGCGGCGTATATGGGGTACCCCTTCTTGATTATCGCATAAAGCTGGACTAGCATATTCTCGATAAGGTCGACACTGAAGGAATCTCCCGAAATTGATACACTGTCCCCCCTCACCGTAAGCCTTACCGCTTCCATCCCTTCGATGAGCTTAATATGACTGTCATGCTCTCCGAAAAGTACTTTTTGTGTGTTGATATCCGGGAAGTCGACCTTTTTGGAGTAAACGCTCTGCGACGCCTGTACCTTCAAGTAATTATATGACCTTTTTTGTTTCCGAGTTTTATTTTTGCAATAAAAACCTCAAAAATGAAGGGGTGATGCTATCATCATGTATTTTTGATTGCAATAGATTTTGTCATCACTGCAGGAACAGATGCGAATAAATCTTCGCACTGCCGATCATATTTGCAATAACACAGTATTCATTCGGTTGGTGCATGGTCTTGTCAAGTCTGGACCAGACGGCCGCAGGGTATCCCTCTTTCCTGAGATGAGCGGCAACTGTTCCGCCTCCTATTCCTACAGGTGCGGCAGAAATGCCGTATATTGTTTGGACGGCATCTTTGAGGGCTGAAACAACGGGGGCGCTATGAGATGTAGGCGACGGTGCAATCGCTTCCTGAACCTTTTTATATTCTATGGAAACATCGAATTGTTCTTCGATCTCTTTCGTCATTTTATCTATCTCCGCTAAAATCAGATCGAGATCGTAGGAGGGGAGTATCCGGCAATCGAGATAGAAGACATCTTCACCAGGTATGGTATTTATGTTGGGAACATTTGCCTCTTTCTTCGTCGGTGCGAAGGTTGATACGGGAGGCTCATATATGGCATCAGATGCATCGAAGACCTTATAGAGGTCATTGAGCCTCACTACGAGATGGGATGCCGCTAAAAAGGCATTTCTGCCTTTCTCGGGCGTACTTCCATGACACTGCTTTCCCCGCGTTGTGAATTGCAGCCACAGTATGCTCTTTTCGGCGATATCTATCATAGAACCCTCGGGGTTGCCGAAATCGGGCACTACGATAATATCCTCCATTTTGAAAAGATTCTTCCCCGTTGCAAGGAGGTACACGAGACCTTTTGCGCTCGATGTTTCCTCGTCGGCAACGAATGCGAGGCCGATTGTTGAGACCGGGCTGATGCCCTCGTCAATAAAGGCCTTTGCCGCAAAGATGGAGGCTACCAGTTCCTGCTGATTGTCCTCCGTCCCTCTGCCGTAAATCCTTCCGTCCCTGACGACGGTTTCGTAGGGATCGTGATCCCAGAGATTCATCTCTCCGGGCGGTACGACATCGATATGCGTCAGTATCCATACTGTTTGATTCTCTTTATCTCCGGGAAGAGTCGTTACGATATTGGGTCTCACACCCGACGAAACCCTGTCGTCGGGCGCATTATACTCTACAATATCTGTAAATCCCCTGGAACGGAGATAATCAATGAGAAACCTCGCCTTTTCATACTCTCCGTCACCATCGTTTTCAGGGCCAATGGCCGGTATGGCGGTGAGTAACCTCTGTAGTTCAATCATATCGTCACGAGATGATTCTATTCTCTTGCAGATTCGCTCAAATATTGTCTTATCTACCATTGTGTACCTCTATCTTTTTCACCTTTCCGAAGCGGGAAAGGGGTTCGTCGAATTTTGTGTCATTTCCGAGGACGAGTATGGTCTCACTTTCACTTGATAGATATTTTTGGGCCACCCGCTTTACATCTTCCAGTGATACTATGTTTATTTTGCCGCGATAGGTGGACAGGAAATCTTCGGGGAGATCATTGTACTCAAGCATCAAATGCTGCATTGCTATCTGAGCTGACGATGTGAAGGAAAAGACGAAACTGGAATCCATCGATTTTTTAGCCCAGGCCAATTCCTTCTCTTTTACGGTGACATTCCGTGTATCGTCGATTATGGAGCGAATAACAGAGAGGGCCTTCGCCGTTGATGCAGACTTTGTCATTGCATAGGAGGCAAATATACCATAATCATTATGTGCCGAATAGAAACTCCCTGCGCTGTAGGCAAGGCCGAGATTATTTCTGACTTCGTTAAAAATACGTGAATTGAAACCGCCGCTGCCGAGAATGAAATCGAGTACCTGAAAAGAGAAAAAATCGGGCTCCTTCTTACCCGGTGCTATCTGACCAAGAATTATTACCGACTGAGGAATGTCCTTAAAGATGTAACCAACTGATCTATCCATCGTTCTACGGAGAGGGGGAATGGTGTCAACTGTTCCATCGGCGCTCCATTGTCCGAAATATCTGTTCAGTATGGGTATGATTTCGTCTTTTCTTACATCTCCCGACACCGTCATCATAATATTTCCGGGATAGAAGAATTGCCCGTGAAAACGAGTGAGATCGGCTCTCGTGATATTCTTGACAGAGCCGATAGAGGACAATCTTCCCCGTGGATTGCCCGCATAGATGAGCCCTGTAAATTCGCGGAAGGCAAGGTGTTGCGGGTTGTCATATATTCTTCTCAGTGATTCAATCGTCAAGTTTTGTGCCTGCTTTAATTTTGCCTCTTCAAAGACGGGGTTAATCACGACATCTGAAAAGAGATGAACACCCTTGTCCATGTCTTCCTTTAGAATAGAGAGCGAGGCGGTACCCGATTCTCTGCCTATGGATACGGATAGGGCGCCCGCCATGTAGTCCAGCTCTTCGTCTATTTTATCGCCCGGCATTCTTTTCGTGCCTCCCGTACGCATGACGGAACCGGCGATTTCCGCCAGTCCTTCTTTCCCCTGTGGATCGTAAACGGACCCCGTCCTGATAACTGCCGAAATGTTGACGAGGGGGAGTTCGTGGTCTTCAAGGAGATAGATGATAATACCATTTCCCAGTGTTATGCGTTCCGCCTGCAGAAGGTCAAATTGGGAATCCGCATAGGTGATGCTGTCCGGGTCTTTATGTGGTAAGGAAGTGCAGCCGGCGACAGCCAGAGAAAAAACCAGAAAAATTATTAGAGATAGTCTTTTCATTTGTTCTCCTTCTTTACAAGTTCGGCAACGGTCCTGTTTTCACGAGTAAGATATTTGTTTGCCACCCTCATGATATCCCGTGCAGTAATCTTTTCGATATATTGTATATGATTCGTTATATAGCGGTAGTCGCCGGTAATCACCTCATAGTATGACAGGGTGCTCGCGAGACCGGAATTCGATTTAAGTCCCCTCAGAAAATCCGCCTTGAGCTGATTCTTTGCCTTTGCGATTTCACGTTCATCGACAAGTTCATTTTTTAATCTCTCCAATTCTTCATAGATGGCCTCTTCCAGGTTCTTGACGGTAAATGGTTGCCGGGGTGTCGCGAATATCGCGAAAAGATTGGGATATCTTGCGCCGGGGAGACCATTGGCAGTATCCGCCTTTGTCGCAATCCCCTTTTCCGTTACAAGAGATTTGAAGAGTCTCGACGTCCTGCCTCGTGAGAGTATTGTATCGATTATGTCAAAGGCATAGTCATCGAAAGAGGGGAGGGTCGGTTTGTGATAGCCGATGTATAGCTGGGGATTTGAATCGGACACGTACTCTATTCTTCGTTCACCCATCTGTGTCGGCTCCTCGGGTATGTTTTTGACGGGTATATCCTGATAGGGTATATTTCCGAAATATTGCTCTATAATAGTCATGACCTGCGGTGATGAAACATCCCCCACTATGGCTATAACGGTATTGTTGGGAGCGTGATAGGTCTTGTGGAAAGATTTCATATAGTCGATATTGAGAAAGGGCATGTCGGGGGCCCATCCTATGACCGGTCTTCTGTAGGGATGAACGATGAAAGACCCGGCAAGAAACTGCTCCATAAGCTTTCTGTCGGGATTTGATTCGATCGTTTGCCTTCTCTCCTCCATGACCACATTGCGCTCGGAATAAAATTCTCTAAAGACGGGATTGAGCATTCTATCCGCTTCGATGCGTGCCCATAATTCAACCTTGTTCGAAGGAAGGCTTACATGATAGGTGGTGACATCGTAACCCGTCGAGGCGTTCAACTCTATCCCCCCGTTTTCCGTATAGAGGCGATCGATTTCATTTTCTACGATGTACTTCTTGGCCTCTTTCTGGAGCAGTCGTAACTGCTCCTCCAACCGGTCGATCTTCTTTTTATCTCCCCTGTCCCCCTTTATTTTTTCAAGATCCAGGGCATTTATCGCATCATCCCTCTCGGCAAGTATCCTGCGCTCTTTGGAGTAGCTTGTTGTTCCGATAGTCTTTGTCCCCTTAAAGAGCATGTGCTCAAGTAAATGGGCCGTTCCCGTGTGACTGTCGGCCTCATCGGCGGCGCCAACCTTATATCGTATGTAGAAAGATGCAGTGGGACTCAGGTGCCTTTCAACTATCAGCACTTTAAGGCCGTTTTTTAATGTAAATTTCTTCACCTTTTTTTCGAGATCGTAGGCGAAGGCATTGAGAGAAGCAGTAAAAAATAGGGAAATCACGGCCACAATCATGGCGATACTACGGCATTTTACTGTAAACTTCATTTCAATCATTCCTTCTAAAAAAGTTATATATCTGTAACAGGGCATAATAGACACCGATGGCGCTCACCATTATCAACAGGCTCGATGAAAAAAAGTACATGATAAACTCGAGGGGATTGTCGAGATGGTATGAGCCGATCAACACATCGATTCCTCTGATAAGAAAAAAGAGGGATACAAAGCCGATTAAAAGTTTTGTCCCCCACCACAGAAGTGTGTTCATAGGCTTCCCATTTTTTCCGTTGATTTGAGACCATGTCCCGTAAAAACCGACACTACTATTTCATACAAAGGGGACTGTTGCACATATTTGGTTATCCCCGCTGTTGTCACGGCAGATGTCGGTTCTATGTAGAAACCCTTCCCGCAGATCTCTTTCAGAGATGCCTTCAGTTCGGCATCACTGACGGTGAAAATATCTCCCTTTGTTTCCCTTATTGCATCGACGATCTGACGTCCTCGTACCGGCTTTGTGATCGCTATCCCCTCGGCAAGCGTGGGTTCAGTCGCGATATCGGGAATATAATCGATGTCGTCTTTAAAAGCGCGGTACAGGGGCGGACAACTGTCCGACTGGACTGCAATCAGTTTCGGTACCTGTGACGTGATGCCCGCATGAAACAACTCTTTAAAACCGATATATGCGCCCAGTAGTAAGGTTCCATTTCCCACAGGGAGTATTACCGTGTCAGGCGCCTTCCAACCGAGCTGTTCGCATACCTCGAAGGCGAAGGTCTTCGTTCCCTGGGAAAAGAAGGGATTCCATGAATGACTCGCATAATAGGCATTTTCAGATAACTTAAGGGCGGCCTGGGCTGTTTCTTCTCTGGTTCCAGGAATCTTCTTTAAACAAGCGCCGTAGAGGTTTATCTGTGCCAGTTTTCCTCTGGAAGTATTTTCGGGAACGAGTATGTCGCAGGCGATGTTTGCCTGTGCACAATATGCGGCGATTGCACATCCGGCATTTCCAGAAGAATCTTCAACGACACTCTTAATCCCCAGTTCCTTTATCTTGCTGATCAGAACGGAAGCACCCCTGTCCTTATAAGAGCCAGTGGGAAAGAGATGATCCTGCTTGATCAGAACGGGTTTCCCCGAAAAAGTAACCTCCAAAAGGGGTGTAAAACCCTCATCAAAGGTTACAATATTACTGGTCTGGGTGACAGGAATCGCCTCCCTGTAACGCCACATGGTTGGCCTTCTCTTTTTTATTGCTTCAAGATTGAAGACCGGTTCAAACTCAATGTCAAGTATAGAGCCACAGTGACAACGCCATAGCGGCTCATCCAAGCTATATTCGGTTTTACACTTTCTGCATATAAGTCGATTCATCACAATAACTCCCGAATCAGAAACTTTGTGTAAATAATACTACCCATTGGGATCATAAGCAAAAGAAAAATAACATACAAGGAAATCATGGTATTTCACACCATGAAACTTCGATTCTTTCGTGATGACTCTGTATTGTCGTACTATGATCAATTGTAAGCCACGATACTTTTCGAAAACCAGTGCAAATGGTCATGTCGCTTTCCATATCAACAAGCATATCAAAAAAGTTTTTGGAACGTGCCCATCGATCAGCTGGTTTTGCCGCCATGAATTGCCCTCCTTGTTTCATCTTTTAGTGTACGGTACATCTCATAGGTGAGTTTTTCACTCCGACAGGGTATCAGTGTGTTGTTCTGAAATATCGGATCTCCCTGTATATCGAAGGGCGACGCGGCGATAGATTCCTCCCACAGTTGTGTCCCCGGAATTGGTGAATATTCGGCAATTACGGGACGTGCCCCCAGTGATTTTATGAAGGCGATGCTTTCATGTACCTCCGCTGCCGACTGTTCCGGTAGGCCGCAGAGAATATAGACGCCGATATCGCTCGATCCGTAGCCTGCGTTCTTGAGATGTTTAATTGCCGCCGCTGTTTCATCGTTCGTGATCTTTCCACCCGTTTCCATCTGCCTTCTGATGTTGGATGTCTCGAAGCCGAAACGAATTGTTCGGAAGCCTGACCGAAGCATCAAACGGCTGACCTCTCCAGTAATTTCTCTGAGATGCAGGCCGTTGGGGCAGTGGAAACTCACATGTAAGTCCCTTCTCAACAACTCTTTCATCATGGGAATGGCCCGATTCGCGGAATCGACGAGAAAGGCGTCATCATAAATGGAGAAGTTCATTACGCCGTGGTTTCTGTTCCAGAATTCTATTTCATCAACCACTTTGATGGGATCACGGACCCTGAATCCATCATTCAAGAGGTGGGATGCGCAGTAGGTGCACTTGAAGGGGCAGCCGCGTGATGTCATGATGGGAACCTGATCTATCGAGGAAAGGAGGTCAAAGGCGGGGTAGGGATAGGAATCGAGATGTGTGAGATCGGGCATGAAATAGGAAAGATCACACAATTCGTGTATGTGTTTTTCACCTTCTCCGGCAATGACTATATCGGCGCCGGAATTGTGTCTCGCATGTTCACTGCAGAGTGTGGCGTAGTTTCCACCGAGGACGATGGTACTGTCGGGATATGTCTGCCTGGTGATATCGATGGCTTCAAAAACCCCGGGGTACCAGTAGGTCATCATGGATGTCACGAAGACCAGGTCCGCTTTGCCGAGCTTCATGAGTTCTTCTGTGAAAATTCGTGGCGTTATGCCGTACCGATTATATCTGCGGGAAAAATTCCTTAATCGTTCCGGTTTCTCTATGGCCTCTTTGGCGTATTTGCCATTACCCCACAGTCGCCTTTTGGGCGGTTTGATTTGGAATTCATCTTTCATTGCCGGGTGATAGGGGTTCAGACAATCGATGAAATTGACATCGTATCCGTTTTTCCTCAAGATAGACGCAAGATATAAGATTCCTATGGGCTTGGACCAGAAGTCATAGGCCGCAAAATCGTGGATCCAGGGATTGATCAGGCATATTTGTTTATTCATGATTTTTCTTCTCTAAATTAGTTGTAGAAGATGATCCAGGGATTCCATGGGTCGCAGATTCAGGGATTTTGTAGCGGCTTCTTCCCATTATTTCAATCCCCTATGCATTCCCATGCAGGAGCGTGGGAACGAGTATCTTCTGTTATTTTAAGCGCAAACCGATCACTGTAAACACTGAACTGTTGCCTTACCCTATCATTTCGATCGTGAGGGGTTAATCGCATATATTAACTATTGACAGACCGGTTAAAAGTCATTTTCAAACGGCTTTGAGCATTTCTGGAAACAGATGATTACGGTAATTGGCGTTAATAAAATTTAATTGTTTGAGTGCTTTAGCACGAGTTTTAGATTTTTAGCCAAGCATAGAAATCATCCCCGGAATAGTCTTCCAGAGAGAAAATCTTACTTTTTACAGAACCATAACTATTAAATAATAGACAATAGCGTGATTTCTAGCAGAGGGTATACCAAGGGTCAAGACAAATATTATCGATAATTCTTCCGAACCCCTTGAAATTTACGGTAACAAGTGTGGTATAATAATAAACAATTTATTATACAAATAGATTTTGCGGAGAACGCTATCAACAAAATATAGGGAGTATTATGAATATTCTTATCGTTGATGATTCGTCGGATAGTAGAATCCTTCTTGCCGCGATACTGGAAAAATCGGGATACGGGGACAGTATGCTTGCATCGTCGGGCCGGGAATCATTTCAGGTATTGGATGATGCCGATAACGCTGTAGACCTGATACTCATGGATATCATGATGCCCGAGATAGACGGAATCGAGGCATGTCAAAAGATAAAATCGGATAACAGGTTTGAAGATATTCCCATAATCATGGTTACCGGAAAGACGGATGAAACATCACTTCAGGCCGCCTTTGATGCCGGTGCGATGGATTATATTAAAAAGCCCTTCAATAAGGTTGAACTGCTGGCACGGGTCAAGTCTGCTCTGACACTGAAGAAAGAGATGGACGTCAGGAAGGAACGGGAAAGGCAGATTGCCAGAATAGGATACGAAATACAAAGAACGCTCCTGCTTGAGGACCCACCCAAGGATATTCCCGGAGTAGAAATAGCTGCGTTGACGCTTCCATCACAGAAGATCGATGGCGATTTCTACGACTTTATTAAATACAATGATGAAATATTTGATGTCATTGTGGCGGATGTTATGGGCAAGGGAATCCCTGCGGCCATGTTCGGGGCGGCAACAAAGAATCAATTGCTCCGGGCCGTCAATCAAATAATCATAGGATCGGAAAGTTGTATACCCCCCGAACCGGCAGAGATAGTCAATAGGATTCATTCCGAAATTACAGATGAGTTGATCAGGCTGGAAAGTTTTGTAACGCTCTTCTATTTACGCTTGAATATGCGAAGCAAAAAGGTTTGCTTTATAAACTGCGGACATACAAGCACACTTCACTTTAAGCATGATGATGGAAAGTGTATCAGGTTGGAGGGGGAAAACATGCCCCTCGGTTTTTGGGCAGATGAGGTATACCGGCAAAGTTCGGCCTCCTTCAAGGAAGGAGATCTGTTTTTTTTCTATTCCGATGGAATCACGGAAGCGCACAATAGCAGGGGGGAACTCTTTGGAATAGAGCGGCTGGAAGACCTTGTCAAAAAGAACTACAAACGTGACTGTGACGATTTTATAAAAAAAATAAAGGTAACGGTGACAGGATTTTCGGGATGCGACACATTCTCAGACGATATGACCTGTGTCGTTGTCAAGGTTAAGGAATCCATCAAGAAAAATAATTGAAGATGACCCGCTGGGTAACTTATTCAGTTGATAAGTGGTGAAAAGTTGTATCCTTTCGGAAATATGATTGATCCTAGCACGTTAGGATGATAGGCTGAAAGAAAATACACGAGGAGAAGAGACTATGAAATTCGATCGTGAAAGAATTGGAAATGTCGAGGTGATAACCATCCCCGACAATACGCTTGATGCGACTAACAGTCCTGAATTTAAACGCGATATAGAACCGATCATAAAGGAAAATCCTCGCGCTGTATTAGATATGATTCATGTCAGATTCGTCGACAGCTCCGGTTGTGGTGCCATCCTCTCTTGTTTGAGAAAGGCCAGGGCGGAAAAGGGAGACGTGAAAATGTGCAATGCCGCCGAAGAGATTGTGGCATTATTTAAACTCATCCGGCTTGATAGAGTCATCGAAATACATAAGTCAAAGAACGTTGCCGTTAAATCCTTTAGCAATTGACATATAAAATCCCAGTTTTGGCCCTTTTAGAAGTATCTTACGAACGGAACCGGTAAATGAAGCGTACATGGTTGAAAAACGTCGTTTTCCTATGTGAACTTATTGCTCTTTATAGTGCTATTTGGTTTCTCCACACCAGAGGAATAACCACCTTAAAATTTCAATTTCTTCTCTTATGCTTTGTCGGCATTATTTTTACGCTCTATTACGGCATTAAAGGCGCCCTCGGAACAGTGATCTTTTCCGGCCTTTTCATCTACGCCTTTATAAAGCAAAGTTCCTTTATCTTTTTGACTCAAAACTACATGGAAACGAGTTTCTTTCTCGTAACCATCCTTGTAACCGGCTTTGTGCGGTCGGCAAACGAACTAAAGACCACAAACACTGATATTACCAACAGGATACTCGAAAAACGTATCGAAACGCTTAGTATCGATCTGTCGGAAAAGGACAGGGCCCTAACCGATGCCTTCCATGAAGTGCTGACCGATATGGAATCACCAAAGATCATGTATCAGGCCTTCAGAAGGCTGTCGGGAATCACGGACACCATGACATTGTTTGACGAGATACTGTACGTCCTATACGCACACTGTCATGTGGAAAAATCAAGCATATATGAACCAGTTACCAAGCACGAATTCAACCGGTTGTCTTATTTCGGTTCGACGACGCTACCCGAGGTACTCAAATGGAAAACGGAAGATATGCCGGAAATCTTACGTGTCGCCGCTTCCAAACAGGAGGTCATTGTGCCCAGGGAGTTTGGTAACAAACTGGTTATGGCAATACCGATACTTTCATCATCGGAACAGCTGAGATATATCATCATTGTGGAAGAGATCAGATTCATCAACCTTTCGGAAGATTTGATCAATCTGCTCAAGATAGCGGCTTTCTGGGTGAAAAACAGTATCGAGAATCAACTTTACAGAGAAGAAATGCGGTCATACAGCCGGTTCGCATCGGTTATTGCCTATCGTCCCGATGTGTCTCAAACCTTTCTGAAGAGAAACGTTGCCCGCTATAAAAAGTATAAACTAGCCTTCTGTCTGCTCCACATTTCGGGAATGATCTCGGAAAGACTGGTCTATAAACTGTCAAGGACCTTACGGATGTATGATGAATTCTATATGCTGAACGATAGCGAGATGGTTGTATTCCTTTCCATGACTGAAGAGAAATATGTACATGCAGTCATAGAGCGCCTGAAAAAAACTGAAGAGAATATAACTATCGGGAGATATGATGGGCAGTAAGCTTTACTTTTACTGGACAATATCGGAAATTGCAGCAGTCGTCTTCTTTCTGAGGGGAATAGAAGGCTGGACCGATCTCGTCCAGTTTTATTTTGCCCACGGTGTAACCATGGGACTGACCTATTTGATATATATTTCCCTTGCCGCATCGGACCGACTTCTGAGAGAGAAAATTATTACCAGAGGGTTTACCATTTTTATTATCGCCATTGCCTTCATTCCTATGGCAGGTCCCGTTACCGCCCTGTGCCTCCCCCTCTTTCTCCGCTTTGTACCGGTATACCCCGTAAGGAGTGAATCTTTCGAAAAGGTAGATAAAAAAATACTGAGAGTTATGACAAGGCAATTCTCCGGTAGAATTTTGCCCATTTCGGAGGCACTCTTGATAAAGAGCATGAAAAGGGAAGATGCCTTTAAGATGATAGGACTCCTGGGAGAGTCGGAATGGTCATCAATAAAATCGAGCATTCTTAAATATATCATACGTTTCAGCCCCTATCAGAGCGTCATTCTCATGGCCATCGACATGATAAGCAAGAAGATTGATTCAATCTTATCTGACATAGCGGAACTGGAGGCAATGAAAAATCCCGACGAGACAATACCAGGTCGACTTGCAAGCCTCTATCATGAGATATACAATCTTGATTTATGTGATCCCATTATGAAGCAGTTTTATGAAAAGAGTGCCTGTCATTATGCAGTAATCGCCTACAAAGAAGGTGGATCTGAAGATGACGCGCAATTTGCAGTAAAACTTCTCCTTAAATCGGACAGGATAAAAGAGGCGGAAGAAATTTACAAACAAATCAGGGCAGGGGGGAATTACTTTTTCCCGAAATGGATAACCTACGAGTTTGAGCTTTCCATAAGGCTTAAAGACAGAGATGCCTTCGATAATCTTTACGCGTTGATAGAGACAGCCGGAGGAGTGTTCATCCCCGATAAGGTAAAAGAGGCTTGTAAGACATGGAAAAGAGTGCTGACATCTGCCTGGTTGTAGAGGGCAGTTATCCCTACGTCACCGGAGGGGTTTCATCATGGCTTCAGTGGCTTATGGAGAATACGACGGAATTTACCTTCTCAGTGGTGGCGCTCATTGCAGAGAAAAAACGCAGGGAAGATATGAAATATACCCTCCCCAAAAATGTGATTTCCTACGATGAATACGTCATATTCGATTACGACGAAATAGAAAATGCGAAACCATTGAGGCTGTCGGCGAGGAAGTGGCGTTTATTGTCGGACAGACTTTTCCGGCTCATGATGGACTGGCGGGATAATACAGTCTCACATGAAAATCTGTTATTTGTGAAGGAACTGATAACCGATTATTCTCCAAATATATTCAACAACTTTCTCAATGACGAGGACGCATTTTCACTCCTTACACATATATATGAAGAATTCCGAGGTGATGTGGGATTTATTAAATACTTCTATAATCATCGAAATATACATCTCATCCTCTTCAGGCTCCTCTCCATGATCGCAAAGATTCCAACGGCGACCATATACCATTCTCCCAGTACGGGCTACGGAGGGCTCATTGCCTGCATTAAATCGGCAATGTACGGGAGAAAATCGATGATTACGGAACACGGTATCTATCTTCAGGAGAGAGAGATGGAGTTATTGAAATCTCAATGGCTCGATGATCCCTACCTGAAGGATATGTGGATCGACTTTTTTACCGCAATATGTCTCTGGCAGTACAAAACCTGTGATCGCATGATAACGCTCTATGAGGGAAACAGAAGGCTGCAAATGGAATACGGGGCCGATGGGAATGCCATTACGGTAATACCCAACGGCATCGATATTGAGCGTTTCAAGGAGGCACGAAAGCGACGATGTACGAAGACACCGAGAATAGTGGGCATGGTAGGGAGGGTCGACAGTGTCAAAGACGTAAAGACATTTATCCAGGCAATGGCAATTATAAAGCAAGGGTATGGAGATGTTCATGGTTATGTTATAGGTCCAACGGATGAACAGCCCGATTATTACAAGGAATGCGAGGAGCTGACGAAAATGCTCCATCTCGAAAGCGCTGTTACCTTTACCGGCAGGGCCGACGTTAAAGAATATTACAAGACGATGGATGTCCTGCTTCTCACCAGTATAAAAGAGGCAATGCCCCTCGTGGTGATGGAGGCAATGGCTAGTGGTGTCCCTGTTGTGGCAACAGATGTGGGTGCCTGCCGTGAACTTATTTACGGGAATAATGATGACATTGGTGAAGCAGGCGTTGTTGAGAGGGTTATGGATCCAAAGGGAATAGCTGAGGCCACGATACATATATTGAGGGATACGGAACTGGCAAACAGAATGGCGGAAAAGGGCATCAAAAGGATAGAAAATTATTATCGGGAAGAGTTGGTCATTCGCAGATACAGGGAGATTTACGGGGAGTTTATTGATGGCAGGGATTAATTTCTTACTGGAGAAATACGTCCAGAAAAGGACGCTCAGTGGTTCACTTATAAAAGAAGCCGTCAATGTCATGGAGGCTGTGGGTCCCTGGCTCCTCACCGTTGTATGCCTGGGAATAATGGGTATTACCGTCTTTCTCGTGCACGGAACGTCTCCCGTACTCTTTTATCTCTTGATCACCTATGCGACGGCATTGTCGCTGATCATATCGTCTCCATTTCATGCGATGTTTACCCGTTACATGGCGGATGAGATATTTCTTATGAGATATCAGGCAATAACAGACGGGATGATCTCATTGTGCATACTCATTGTTATCATCTCCTCCGTCGTTTCGTCTCTTATTGTCTTTCCCCTCTCACAGATTCCATTCGATCTCAAGGTAGGTTTTGTAGGGATGACTGCACTGATGTCTCTTTTATGGTGTATAAGTACGACCCTGAGTTCTCTCAAGAGAGAAAAGATCTTTCTCATGGTATTTACGTTTGGAATCGTAACAACCCTGACACTATTTCTTATAGTGAGGCCCGTTGACACCAAGGGCCTTTTGGCCATATTTTCTCTGACTGCAGTGATACCGGTAGCCCTGGGGGCTTCATATGTAATCAAGGTCTATCTCAGAGATCCCATTGCGATTGACTGGAGTTTCCTCAAACGCCGGGGTCTGGTAAATCTGGGATTTGCCATCTTCACATTCAGTCTGGGCTTCTGGAGTGATAAATTCATATTCTGGTATATGCTGGGGGAAAGGGGTGCAGTTGACACATTCTTTCGATATTACACGGAATATGATCTCCCCTTTTTTGTGGCTCTCTTAATAATGATGATCGGCTCTTTCCTTGTATACCGGGGTGTCAAAGGCAAAATTACCGGACCTTATGAGGCCTTTATCTTCAAGATTTCAAACAATTTTCCCTTCAGGGAACTTGCCCTTGAAAAATATAACCTGGTTAGGGGGATAAACTATGTCTCATCGTCAATATTTATCTTCTACGGCGGCATATCGATGTTTATTCTCTTTCTGATTTACATAAAGGTTATCCCCCTTCCCTGGAGAAACCCCTTTGTATTCCATTACCTCTTACTGGGCACGATCTTTTTCTCGCTCTATTTCTTTTGCTTTCTCGTGCTTCAGTACCTCGACGACTATGCCGCATTGGTTAAAATGAATCTATTATTTTTCGCCTTAAACGCCGGTGTAACCTTGCTGTCTATACACATGGGATACAGTTTCTACGGAACAGGTTTTATGTCTGCCTGCATAATATCATCTCTGGTGGGTTTTGTAATGATAAACTCAAAGATGGGTGGCCTCGAATTTGAAGTATTTAAAAAGGCGCTCAAGCAAAATAAAGAGTAAAAGGGTCGGTCGGCCCATGCCCACCCGTTGGAGAAGTTGTGAGAAGGTATACCATTTAATTTGCAAAGATAAACGTTACATGCGAAAACACGAAATTTTACCGGTGAACGTAGATGGATGAGGGCATATTGCAAAATACAATCTTTGAAGGGAGCTTGTTCAAGTCCTTGGAGAAGAATTCCCATGTGGGTATGTACATAATGCAGGATGGGAAAATCCAGTTTGTAAATAACTATACCTTACTGTGTCTGGGACGGGCAAAGGAGGAACTTCTGGGTGGGGATTTCAGTAACTATATTTATCCCGACGATAGAAAATCTTTACGGAAAAATGCCATCAAGATGCTGAAAGATGACGGCGATTCATCCTATAAATTCAGAATAACAACAAGGGATGGTGAACTTCGGTGGATAGATGGAGCGGTAACATCCATTCGTTACAGGGGCAGACGTGCGGTCCTGGGAAGTTCAATCGATATCACCGAACAGATGAAATCCTGGCATAAGGTTCTCGAACTGGAAACCCTCGAATCATCCATTTTAAAAGCCATTCCCCATGCAGTCATAGGATTGAGAGATCGGCATGTCTTCTTTGCCAATAGCGGTGTAGCATCCGTCTTTGGATGGGATGCCGAGGAATTAATCGGGAAAAGCATTCGCGTATTGTACCGAAACGAAGAAGAGTATGGAAAAATTGTTAGAATGATATATCCCGTAATACAAAGGTCGGGCGCATTCGCTCAGGAGTTTCCCTGTCGAAGAAAAGATGGTACGGAAATCGAGTGTCTGATCAGCGTATCGGGAATTGGTAATGTTCAACCCGGGAAGAGCATTGTGGCCATCTACGAAGACATTACACACCGTAAACGGGCGGAGCGAAAACTGGAAGAATCGCGGATTCAACTGCAAAAACTCTCCGCACATCTCCAATTGGTTCGTGAAAAGGAGAGGACCCATATCGCTCGTGAGCTTCATGATGAATTGGGGCAACTGCTCACGGCGCTGAATACGGATATCATTCTCTTACGAAAGCATATATCTCCTGAAGAGAAATCCCTGGATGACAAGATTGAATCGATGTCCAATCTTATTTCCATAACAATGGAAACACTGCACAGGATATACAAGGATCTCAGACCGGCTATGCTGGATCACCTCGGCCTCGTAGCCGCCATCGACTGGCAGGCAAAAGATTTTCAGGAGCGGACAGGCATATCCTGTAATATCAGCGTTGAACCTGAAGAAATAGACCTTGATCCCGACCTGTCTACTGCAATATTCCGGATTTTCCAGGAGACGCTAACGAATATTTCTCGCCATGCAGCCGCTACAGCAGTATCGATCGGCCTTACAGAGGAAGGGAACACGATTACATTGTGTGTAAGGGATAATGGTAAAGGGATAGGCGATGAAGACTTGATGAAACTCGATTCATTCGGCCTGATCGGTATCAAGGAGCGCGTCCATCACTGGGGGGGCACTGTTTCAATTGATGGGGAAAAGGGCAGGGGAACCGTTATCGAGGTCATTATGCCCTGCACACAACTGGGAGAAGTTCTATGAAGAAGATTAAGAAGATAAATATCCTGTTAGCCGACGATCATCCCATTGTCCGAGAGGGATTTAAAAAAACGCTCTCCGATGAATACGACATGGTGATTTCCGATGAAGCGAGTAATGGTCAAGAGGTGCTCGATTTGGTGGAAAAGAACACATACGATATCATGCTGCTCGACATTTCCATGCCCGGCAGAGACGGTCTGGAGATATTAAAGGAATTAAAGGTCAAACACACACAAGTGCCTGTATTAATTGTAAGTATATATCCAGAAGAACAATATGCAGTGAGGGCATTTCGCGCAGGCGCATCGGGATATCTGACAAAGTCGAGTGCACCTCATGAACTTATTGCGGCTATTCGTAAAGTTGCCAAAGGCGGCAGATACGTAAGTCACTCTCTTGCGGAAAAATTGACCTATTATCTCGATAAGTACACAGACAAGCTCCCCCATGAAACACTTTCAGATCGTGAATACCAGGTTATGCTGATGATCGCATTGGGAAAAACAGTCACTGAGATTGCGGGTGAGCTGTCTCTTTCCGTCAAGACCATCAGCACCTACCGAAATAATATCCTGGAAAAGATGAAAATGAAGAACAACGCCGGGATAACGCTTTACGCTATTCAGAACAAATTAATCGGTTAACATCCCGCCATTACTCCCTTATCTCATCACTGTGTTTGATTTCCCTCTGGAAGCATAGGACATAGTCCTATGAAGTATTTCCTGAATCGTTACGTCTAATATTCATATATTCCCATATATGAGGGATGCGTAATCCTAAACAAAAAAGAGACGTAACCCGATTGTAAAAATGCGTATTTTGTATTTAGTATGCCGCGCTGGAAGCAGGAGACAGAGGCGTTTCCGGGTATGCCATGACAGCAGGTTTGAAAATCTATTCATTAACAGGGAAAGGAGTGTTTTATGAAAAAGGAATTTGCATCACTGAAGAATCCCGGACTTTATTTGTTTATTATAGTGATGGGTTATGCGATTCTTTCGTTTTTTGCCTTCGCTTCGAAGGCGGAGTGGCTGGGGATCCCGTTGGTAACCTGGTTGATTGGTGGTGGTGGTTTAGCGGGCGTCGTACTTTTATATGCCGCAATTCCGGTGCTTCGTAAATGGGAAAAAGATAAATAAAAAGGAGGGGATGCAACTATGGAAATTATGGTCACAGAATTAATCATAACTGTTTTATACTTTGCTCTTTGTATATGGATTGGGGTGCACTTTTCAAAGAAGGCATCTACAGGTGAAGCGGAATACTGGGGTGCGGGGCAGAACATCAACTCGGTGGTAAACGGCTTTGCTATGTTTGCATCCAATGTCAGCGCCGCAAGCTTCCTCGGGTTTCTCGGTCTGGCATACAAGATGGGGTGGTCATTCACTACAATTGGTGTGGGCTGTGCGCTCTCCTTCGGCTATGCCTGGTCGATGCTCCTTGTAAGTGGACCGTTGCGACGCTATAGTGAAATGAGGGGTAAGTTCACACTTTCAAACTTCCTGGCGGAGCGTTTTGGAACCTCCACCGGTCTGGCGAGCAGTATCATCATTCTCATTCTATACCCCTGTTACATCGTACCGCAGTTGATCGGTGGCGGTCTCGCAGGTTCCTACATACTGGGAATTCCCTTTAAGTCAGCCGTTGTCCTGATCGGATGCGTCTATGTAGGCTATGTGGTCATGGCGGGAATGCTTTCCATAACATGGACCGACTTCATGCAGGGCATTATCATGTTCAGCTTCATGGTGGGATTGTCGATTGTCGCCATAATTCACTTCGGAGGCATAGGCGAGATGATGCCGAAGGCGCTGGCGATAAAACCCGATTTTCTGGGGATCAGTCCGAAGCTGTCGATTTGGACTTATATCGGCATGTTCTTCGGAGTATCATTTTTCTGCTTTTCATCACCTCATATTATCATGCGTCATTTTACGGCACGGAATGTCGATTCAGGACGTCGCGGTGTCGCATTGACTTCTGTGCTCTGCTGGGCATTCCATCTTATCGGATATATCGGTGTTGCAGGTGCATGTCTGATTATTGCGCCGAAACTGGGCAACGTAGACAGGACATACATTGTCGTTATGAATGAACTCTTTCCCCCTATAATTAGAGGATTTGCCGTTGCAGGCATTCTTGCAGCGATCATGTCGACGACAGGCGGGATGCTCCTTGCCTGTGGTGTAGAGTTTTCCGGGAATATCGTAAAGAAATTTTTCAAGCCCGAAATGACGGAAAAAGACGTCATTCGTCTGTCAAAGTACGTGATCGCGATTATCGGTGTGCTTACAATGGTCGGGGCGCTTTTCGAGACAAAGAGTATCGGCTATATCGTCGGTCTCCTCGTGGAAGGAACGGGTTCCGCCTTTGCCGTCCCGATTGCCTTCGGTATCTGGTGGAAACGCGGCAACAACGTTGGTGGATTCCTGAGTTGCTTTGGCGGGTTTGCAGTCTTTCTTATTGTTCACACAATGAAGATCGTTCCCTTCCTGGCAGACATCTTGATCTCGCTGCCTGCATCGATTATTTTCATGGTTGTCGGATCTCTGCTCACCGCTCCGCCGAAGAAGGAAACAGCCGAATTAGTCGAACAGATGCACCAGGCATCTTATAGTAGTTAACAATGAGACCTGATGTTACTATCGGCTGATAAAGATATATAAACCTACACGTCATGGCACAAATGTTGAGGGCCGGAAGGGAATGTTTCCTTCCGGCCCTCTTTTCATGATCAGTAATCGCTGTTGTAGTTAATAAAGGGTCACATTATGCCATCAAGAGTCAGCTTGATGTGACCCTTTTCTGATTGGCACATTCGCCGGTAACATATATGATTATCTTTGGAGCATTGATACACAAAACATCGACTATACTTGACTTTAGGCAATGCATTGTTAGATTCAATAGTATATTGCAGTAAGCATCAACATTATTTTTACTGAGTAAAATAGACGAATAAATCAAAGGACAGTGATTTACATGAAGATAGGACTCCTGGGATTACCAAATTCCGGCAAGACGACAATCTTTAACGCGCTTACGAAATTGGAGGCGGAGGTTACGGCATACACGAACAACAAGGCAGAACCGAATATTGCCATCGTCGATGTAGGCGATGAAAGAATCAATACCCTTTCCGGTATGTACAAGCCGAAAAAGACGATCTATGCCACCATAGAACTCGTCGATTTTATCGGTTTTTCCGAGGGATCTGCCCGTGAGGGGAGTATTTCTACTGCCCAGATGAGCCTCATAAAGACGATGGATACCATCGCCATGGTGGTTCGAAACTTTTCCGATGATCTCATGGGAGATCCTGAACCCCGCGTAGATATAGAGACGATGGATACTGAACTTATTCTCTCAGATCTGATAGTCGCGGAAAACAGGCTTGAACGTATCGAATGGAATTTCAAGAGGGGTAAGAAAACAACTGAACTGGAAAATGAAGAGCGAATACTCAGGAAGATCGAGGAAGAATTAAACAACAACCGCCATATCAGTGATCTTGATCTGAACAGAGAGGAAGAACGCCTGATCAGCGGCTTTCAGTTCGTAACGAAGAAACCGCTCTTTATTATTCTCAACTCCGGTGAGGACAATTTCGGCCGCAATGATGCTATGATCACAGAATTAAAGGAAAAGTACAAGATCATAGAATTTTCAGGAAGCTTTGAAATGGAACTGTCGCGCCTCAGTAGTTATGAAGAGGTGAAACTTTTCATGGAAGATATGGGGATCAAGGACTCGGCACGCAACCGTCTGACACGTTTTGCTTACCAAATGCTGGGTTACATCAGTTTCATTACCGTTGGTACGGACGAGGTGAGGGCATGGACAATCCACAATGGCGACACGGCAGTAGAGGCTGCGGGGACAATCCACTCAGATCTTTCACGGGGATTTATACGTGCCGAATGTTTTTCCTATGATAATCTTATTGAATGTGGTTCCGAAAAGGCAGTTCGTGATGGCGGCCATTTTCGCCTTGAAGGAAAGGATTACACCGTGAAAGACGGAGATATCCTCAATATTCGCTTCAGTGTCTAACTCGTCTCAAAATATCTATTGTAAGAAACAATCAAAACATTTAAAATACTACGCTGATAATCATAGATGTTGGAATGGAATGCCGTCTTGTTCCTACGATGAGGTACATGCAAATTGTGACTATTATTGCTGTCCAAAACCGGTTGTCATCTGCCCGCAACCACTCAGTTCAAGTTGAAACTCTTACATATGAATGGTAAAGACCATCAATTTTCCTTCTTCCTGTTGTACAAAAATTATTCCTCTACACTATAATTGTCTTGACATCGATCAATTAATTTGGCATAAAGAGATAAAAGGTTATCATAAAACAGTAATACATGACAGATAGTTATGCCATTAATGCCAAGGGCATTTTGAATAGGTTCAGTTGAAGTGAGTTAAATTCTAGAACAGAGGAGGAAATACAATGGCTTTAATTACGATTTCGAGGAAGAAAGGCTGCGGAGGTGTGGAAATTGCGCAAATCGTTGCGAAGGAACTGGAGCTTGAACTGTATGATGACGCGAGACTGAGGGATGAAGCCCTTCAAATGGGTCTGAAAGCAGATGAACTGAAGGGATTTGATACGAAGGCCCCCGGGTTTTTTGACCGGATTATAAGAAGTGAACCTCAGTTATATCTGGATTTGATGGCATCGGTAATTTATGAGGTGGCGAAACGATGTCACGGTGTCATCATAGGTCACGGCAGTCAAAAACTCTTAAGGGATTTTGACAGTGCTCTCCATGTACACATCTATGGATCGAAGAAAAAAAGAATAGCCGATATGATGAAGCATCAGGGATTGAGCCGCGAGGCGGCCGAAAAACTGATAGAAAAAAGTGACAATAAACGCAAGGACTATATCAGGCACGTCTTTCATGAAGATTGGAGCAGTCCATCTCTCTACGATATTATTATAAACTGTGACAAGATGTCACCGGAAACGGCTGCCGGTATAATAATTGAAGCGGGACGATCGGAAGAGATAGCCGTGTGTGGATTGAAGGCTTCTGAAGCGATGGAGAAACTCTCTCTCGTTAAAAGAATAGAGGCAGAGGTACTGCGAAATAATTTCAACATCAATCTGCTGCACATTGAAGTTCACGAAAGGGGCATAGCTCATGTCTGGGGCTATACGAAGACACAGGAAGAAATGGCCCGTCTCAAGAGGGTCATTAAAAATGTTAAGAGTGTTGTCGGTGTCAAATACGATGTTTCGGTAATGAATGTAAATGGTGATTAACAGCGGCAGCTCTTTCTGCTAGCAGCCGGAATGCAGTGATTCATTATGCTGTAGTCCGGCTGCGGGGGCGCAGATGTCAAATGTTGAGACCTGACCCCGACAGGAGTCTGACCCCGACAGGAGTCTAGACAAATTTTCGTCTTTCTCTTCCCACATAGAATTAAGCCATGCATGAAAATTATCACGATATATGCTGCTGCTGAAATAATCTCCCAGGAGTTTTTTGTTAACAGGGAGAGATTCAACATGTACCTTCACTTCATAGGCCTTTCCGCATAAAAAATTCCAAAATCCCCTGGCACCTTCAGGGTAGGCGATAGTTACATTGAGGATGTGGTTCAGTTGTTCCCCCATCGCGGCAAGGGTAAAGGCAATTCCACCTGCCTTGGGACGCAAAAGATTCTTGTAAGGCGATTGCTGTTTGCGGTGCTTTTCGATTGCAAATCGTGTCCCTTCAACAAAATTCATTATAGACACAGGGACATTTTTAAACTTCCGACAGGCCCTTTTCGTGGTTTCCAGGTCTTTTCCCTTCAGGTGTGGTTTCTTTTCAAGGAATCGGCTCGAATACCGCTTCATAAAGGGCATATCAAGGGCCCACCAGGCAAGTCCCAGAATGGGCACCCAGAATAGTTCCTTCTTGATGAAGAACTTCAGAAAGGGAATCTTGCCATAAAATACCTTCTGTAAGATAAGTATGTCCAGCCACGACTGGTGGTTGGCTATTACGAGATACCAGTCTTTCTTATTCAGTGTGTCCGTTCCGCTCACATCAAGGGTAAGCTTGTCTGTCAGCCATATATTGAAACTGTTACAAGCCACCCAGTAATCAGCAAAGGCATTCTGCAGACGGCTGGTAAATGTATGAAAACCAGGCAAGGGAATAACAAGTTTGATAATGGCAAAGAAAAAAATCGGCATACACCAGAAAAGTGTATTAACGACGTATAGGACCAGAGAAACTGCTCCTCGTATGGGAGCAGGTAAAAAACTGAGCATATCTTTTCTCCTTAACCTGCAAAAAAACAATCGCCTTTTCCAGCGATAATTTTTCTGTGATATCAGATTCAATCGCGAATAGGGTAGCGGACAGGATAAAAAGCATGGCCGCACGTGCAGTCCTCGTATACAGTTTGAGGCAGGCGTTACATAAATTTACTTGATTTATTTTGCAAAGGGCTGAATTATATAAGTTACTTTAAAATAAATCAACAACCATTTGAATATCATTCGTAATCTAAGCACTCTAATAGAAATGTCAAATACCGGAGTGGTGCATGTCAAATGTTGAGACCTGACCCCGGTTTGAGGAATCGTTAGCCTTCATCGATTGAGAGTGTTGCCGACAAATCGTGCACCAGTTCGTAGACACCCTTCCATGTTGCAGAGCGGGGTTGACTGATGTGAACATTGGTGCTGTTCCCAAAGCAAATTGTGTGCAGGTTGGCTGCCCTCATAGCGTTGATATTCTCCGGGTTGTCCTCGATGTATATGTGCGCGCCGACTTCGTTTTTATCCCTCATAAAGCAGAGGTCCCAGTAGGGAATTCCCTGATTGTCGAGCCATTCGATTGTTTGCTGTACGGCAACCTTATGGAAATGCTGGATAAACAATCTATGTGTGATAATACGTATACGATATCCTTCATTTGAAAGCATCCAGAGATACTTTCGAGCACCATCTATCATTTTTTCAGTTTTGAAGAGATTACGTTCCGTAACAGCGAAGCGGTGCAGGTCATTGTACTGTTTAGAATCAATAATACCCCATTCTTCTAACCCGTAGCTGACTTCTGTCGGCAGGTCCTCGGGATCGCGCTCGAACCACTCTGCTGCTATTTCGCGCATCCTGCCATAGAAATCAGCGCAGACGCCATCAAGGTCAACGCCAAGGACTAACCGCTGTTCTTTGATTCCCATCGCTTTTTCCTTTCCCGCTTACTTTCTGTTTACTTTCTATTGAGATCACGACACCTGAAACTGGTTACAACCTATCACAGAAAGGGCTTCTATGTTAGATAATACGCGTCTGACGGCCAAAGGCAAGTATTTAAGGTCATAATACCATCATGGGGTCAAAGGAAAGTCAAGAATAAAGATTTCACCCTTGCACACAGTTCCCATACCGAGAAAAAATGATGATATTTTCCTCAAATATGATATAGAATAAGTGCTGACGACTGGATGGGCGGGGCTGTAGCCAATGGATAGGGTGTTATATATTGGGCTACTGCCGGGAACCAGGCGGTAAACTGAAAACATAACCATCACCCTGTCACCCTGGGCAAAAGCTGTCTATTTACATAAAATGGAAGGAGAAGACATGTCTAAACTGCCGGACTGGATAGAGAATCTCTTTGGCCAGGCGGATATCCGCATCAATGGCGATCGCCCCTGGGATCTGCAATGCCACGATAAAGCCGTTTACGAGCGCATCGCCG
>CAYMYS010000004.1:0-65954 GCA_964394725.1 uncultured Syntrophaceae bacterium | reverse complement strand
ATCATCCCCGAAATGGTCTTCCAGAGAGAAAATCTGACTTTTTACCGGACCATCATAGTTGACAGTTCCACAAAGAGTTTCCCATGCGATCTTGTAAAAATCTATCTCATCCCAAGGAGTTTTCTCGCAATCACCACACGCTGAATCTCGTTTGTGCCTTCATATATCTGGCAGATCTTGGCATCGCGCATATGCCTTTCCGCTGGATAATCCTTACAGTATCCATAGCCTCCGAATATCTGCACACCTTCAACGGGTTTGATCTCCTCGTTGACAAACCTGGCAACCATGTCCTTTACCATCCGTTGTTCTTCCGCCGGTTGAAAGTTCATCGCCTTCTATCCGTTCCTTTTTTAGAAAGTGCATCGTCATGGTTACAGGGACGGGCTTTAAAACAAGAACCTGTCCCACCCTTCCTTACCGCCCCCGATAGAAGGGTTTTCTCTTCTCCAGGAAGGCCCTCATCCCTTCCTTCTGATCTTCCGTGCTGAAGCACTGGGCACAGCATTCCATCTCCAGTCTGATGGCACTATCCATGGAAATATCGTACCCGTAGTTCATCGCATCTTTTGCCATCTTGATGCCGAAGGGGGGCATGCCGGCAAGCTTCGCGGCATATTCTCTCGTCTCCGGAAGCAGTACCTCGAGAGGCAGCAGTCGGTTAACGAGCCCCATCTCGTATGCCCTCCGGGCATCTATCTGTTCCCCGCCCAGTATGAGTTCCTTTGCCCGGCCCATACCGATGATACGGGTGAGTCTCTGGGTGCCACCCCAGCCGGGAATCAGGCCGATCATAATTTCGGGCTGGCCGAAACGTGCATTCTCCGCGGCAAACCTTACATCACAGGCAAGGGCAATTTCCATCCCGCCACCCAGTGCAAAACCATGTACTGCGGCAATAGATGCTTTCGGCATCACCTCGATCATCCTCAGCGTATCGTGGCCAAGTTCGAGAAACTCCAAAATTTCGCTCGACCGAAGGGCCTCCATCTCCCTGATGTCGGCCCCGGCAACAAATGCCTTATCTCCGCTTCCCATTAGGATAACGGCCCGTATCATCGCGTCATCGCGACAGATCTTTACGGCATCATGCAATTCCCTCATCGTTGCCGCGTTCATTGCGTTCAGGGCGTGAGGCCTGTTGAAGGTGATGGTGGCAATTCCCTCGTCCAGATCGAATAAAAGATTTTCATAGTCCATCTCTGTGCTCCCCCTCGCCTTTCATTACCGTTCCAGGACTATGGTCATACCCTGACCGCCGCCAATACACAGTGTTGCCAGTCCCAAATTGAGATCCCTCTTTTGCATCTGCATGGCAAGGCTGTAGGTGATCCTCGCGCCCGTGCACCCGATGGGGTGTCCTATGGAAATACCGCTTCCGTTGAGATTGCATCTATCAATGCCGATTCCCAGTTCTCTCATGCAGGCTATGGCCTGGCAGGCAAAGGCCTCATTCAATTCGATAAGGTCGACATCGTTCATCGTAATGCCCAGTTTCTCCATCACCCTTCTTGTGGCAGGAATAGGACCCAGTCCCATGTAGGCGGGGTCTACACCACCGGTGGCAAATCCTTTGATTGTGGCCATGGGATCGAGGCCGAGTTCCCCGGCCCTTTCGGCACTCATTATGACAACGGCGCAGGCGGCATCGTTGATACCCGAGGCATTCCCTGCCGTCACCGTGCCATCCTTCTTAAAGGCAGGCCTCAGCTTTGCCATTTTTTCCATCGACGTCTCCATGGGGCGTTCATCAACGTCGAATATCCGGGGGTCGCCCCTGCGCTGCGGAATGGACACGGGTACTATCTCATCGACTATAGCGCCACTTTCTATGGCGGCTCTCGCCCTCTCATGGCTCAGAAGCCCCATTTCGTCCTGTTCCTGCCTGGAAATCCCGTACTTCTCGGCTATGTTCTCTGCCGTAAGCCCCATGTGATACCCGTTGAATGTCTCGAAGAGGCCGTCATGAACCATGATATCGACGATATTACCGAAGGGCATGTCCATCCGGTATCCCCAGCGGGCGTCGGGCAGGGCGTAAGGTGCCATGCTCATGTTTTCCATGCCCCCCGCCACAACGATATCGGCATCGCCGGTCTGGATGGCCTGAACGGCCAGGGTAATGGCCTTCATCCCCGAGGCACATACCTTGTTCACGGTCATTGCATTTGTCTCCTCCGGGAGACCGGCATAGATGGAGGCCTGTCTTCCCGGATTCTGTCCCTGGGCCACCTGAAGGACATTTCCCATTATACACTCATCAAAGTAGACGGGTGTGAGTGATTCATCATAATCGTAGTACTTTTTGTTTATTTCCGTCGTATCAAAGTCCCCGAATATATCGGGACGCATCGATCTGATAGAATCTGTGATTGAGGGCCTGAGATGGGCCCGTTTTATCGCTTCCTTGATCACTATGGCGCCCAGATCGACACACCTTACATCCTTCAGGGCTCCGCCAAAATTACCAACCGCCGTCCTTGCTCCGCTTACGATGACAACCTCTTTCATATCGAGTGTTCCTTTCTCACACTGATTCTTATGGCCAATCTCAGTCAATACTTTCCACAAACTCCACAGTTCGGGGTGTCTTGTAGGGGGAGAGATAGGTCCTGCAATGTTTCATAATGGCCTTATCATCAACCTCTGCCCCTTCCTTCTTTATAATGATCGCCTTGACCGTTTCTCCCCTCATCATATCCGGTTTTCCAACGACTTTAGCAGAAACCACGGCGCTATGCATAGAGAGCACATCTTCGACTTCTCGGGGATAGACGTTAAATCCACTGGTAATAATCATCCTCTTCTTCTTCAGACCGGTCAGGAATATATAGCCCTCTTCATCAATCCGTGCCAGATCTCCCGTATAGAGCCACCCTTCTTTTATAACTTCGGCTGTCGCGCGGTCATTCTTATAGTATCCCTCCATGACGTTGGGACCTCGGACCACCAGTTCTCCTTCCTGACCCGAGGGCAACTCCGCACCGACCTCATCAACAACCTTTGCCTCTACTTCGGGAATGGGAATACCGATAGATCCCGGTTTCTGGACCATATCGATCCTGCTGAAGGAACAGACAGGCGAGGCCTCTGTCAATCCATACCCCTCCAGCACCCTCACGCCAAACTTCTTTTCAAAGGTATCAAAAAATTCCGCAGGCATGGCGGCGCCACCCGTTATACACATCCTGAGAGAATCCAGGTTGTATGCGTCAGCGCCTTCATATATGAACATGCCCAGAAAGAGTCTCGGAACGGCGGCGATGTAGGTAATCCCCTCCTCTTCTATTGCCTTGAATATACTATCCATCTTAAACTGGTCCATCATGACGATACTGGACCCTATCTTCAATGTCCCCAGCATGTTTGCAACGGCGCCGAAGGAATGAAAGAGGGGGATCAGACAGAGACCTCTGTCATGCTCGTTGGCGTGGATCATATTGCGCAAAAGGAGTGACTGTGTCGAGAGGTTACGATGGGTGAGGACGGCCCCGAGGGGCTTTCCCGTCAGACCCGCTGTATAGATCATAACGGCAGGATCATCTCCCGAGATTTCTATTTCCTCCAGTTTATAAGGACCCGCCTCAACTGCCTCTTCGATGGAGGCGTCACCCGTATCCCCTTCGGTGACTACCAGGTATTCGCAGAGGGGACAATCCCCTCTCACTTCTTCGAATCTTTTTTTCGTCTTGGGAGTTGTGATCAGCGCACGCGAATCACTGTCGGAGAGCAGATGCCTGAGTTCGTAGGGCGTGGAGAGCGTGTTTATAGTAACGGCAACGGCCCCCAGCTTGACGGTGGCAAAGTAGGATATAATAAACTCGGGTATATTGGGAAGCATGATGGCCACCTTATTCCCCTTTTTTATGCCCAGCTTTGCTAATGTATTTCCGAAGGCCTTTACTGCCCCCTTCAATTGCTCATAGGTAAGCCTTTTCTCATTATAGACAATAGCTATGTTATTGGGATAGGTGCTGCAACTTTCGTCCAGCATCTCTCCGAGTGTCCTATATTTCATAAGTACCTCCATTTAAAATGGAATTCACCATAACACAACGGATATATTGGTTCAACAGGATAAATTTTCTGATTGCAATCAGCGATTCATGACTATGGAAAGGTAAAGAGGTAACCCTCAGGCAGCAAAAACGGCAGTAGTCTCTATGTTGAAGGAATCCCTGTGGTGAGGAGGTGTGAAATAGTCGCACCCACGAGATAGAGGAAGGACAGAAAACTTTCATCTTCACCGGTGGAATGTTGAGAAAACCGGGGACTCGGGAACCTCAGCCGGTGGGAATGGGATGACCTTACAATCCACGGTACCCGACCGCCAGGTTATTCACTCGCAGACCCCTGACTCATGGTGTTCCAGTCCCTCTTATCCGCACCAATTGACTGTAGGCCGTCAACACTACGGTCTGGAAACAGACTCCACCGAAGCTTCCCACCTCAACCACTAGGAAATGCGCCCGCTGTTTCACTCAGCAGCAGGGCCCAATTCTTTTTCATGTTTGACTGTGATTATTGACTATCAACGTCTCTTTCACCTTTGTGTGCCGATGAAAGACTAGACAGTGTCTTCGGGTTTGGAATAGTCGGCAATCCAGTTACTCAACAAATCCATTAGACTTTGTAGTGTTTCGGAAATATACTTATCCTTATGATAGACCATATAAAATGTTCTTTTTAAGGTATCATGGAGGGGAACGCTTGCCAATCTCCCTGCCTCGATCTCTTTTTTGGCAATCTTTCGGGAAACTATGGCAATACCGGCACCTTCTGCAACCACCCTTTTGACCGTTTCATTACTGGAAAGCTCCAGCGAATTGAAAACATTAATATCGTGCTTTTTCAGATAGGCCTCGGTTATATTACAGGTCGCAGATCCCCTTTCGTGGGTAACCAGGAGTTGACCTTCCAGATCCTTGGCTTCGCAACTTCCCTTCTTCGCGAGGGGATGATCGGGTGGCGTGATAAGCAGCAGCCTATCTTCCATGATCTTTTTCATTACGACCTTTTTGTGGTTAACGGGATAGGATATAAAACCGATGTCACAATTGAGGCTGGCAGCATTGGACACGACATTCTCAGTCCTCATTATGTTCACAGAAAGCCGTATCTTGGGATACATCTTACTGAAAGCAATAATTGTCGGCGGGAGATAGTATGTTCCGAAGGCTTCACTTGCATCAATGCGTATGTGCCCCTTCTGCCTCTGCTGAAAATCGCGGATGCTTTCTTCGGCCTGGCTTTCCAGTTCAAAGATTTCTTCAGCAATCTCGTAAAGTACTTCCCCGGCATCTGTGAGGACCAGTTTTTTGCCAAAGAGGTTAAAAAACTTTATACCGTAGAACTTTTGAAAGCGCTGAATACCCTTCGTCACGGCAGGCTGCGTTATATGGAGCGCTTCCGCTGCCAGACTGAGCTTGCCACACTTTGCTGTATAATAAAATATTTTTAATTGATTCAGATTCATTCCGTGATACACCTAACATAACATTTTGTTATTTGCAATATGAATATTAATAAAATAGAAGAATTTTATAGCATAAAACCCATAAAAATACTATTATTTATCGTTTTATAAAATATTTTAGTTAGTTAGTGCAAACTTTTTTTCACTATTTACAGTTTATTTGCTATCATTAATTACAATTACACTTTTTAAAATTTACATGAAGACTATTTTAGTGACAATTAAAGGCATTTCAGTTACCTAATTAAAAACAAGAACAAGAGGTTGGAGCAATGGGTTTCAGACTACTAAAGAGAACTTCGGGAATCGAGAGGGATCTTGACGACTTCCTCGATCAGGTGAGCAGGTCGGGGTTGCTCTTCCAAAGCGCCATAGACTCCTATTTTAAAGATAATCTAGAGGCCTTCGAAAGGAAGACGGAGGAAATGATAGAAATAGAACACAGGGGCGACGCATTGCGCCGCTCTCTAGAGACTCAACTCTACACAAAAACCCTGATACCCGAATCGAGGGGGGATGTGCTGGAACTCCTCGAAAATATGGATACCCTTCTCGACCATTTCAAAGGAGCGGTGTGGCGATTCGAGATCGAACGCCCGCAAATATGTGTCGAGTACCACGACGATTTCAGGGAACTGGTATCATGCGGCGTGGAGGCCGTCGAGGCGACCGTCCTCTCCTGCAGGGCCTTTTTCAAAAATGTCGACACCGTGGCAGACCATATGCACAAGGTCATATACTGGGAAACGGAATCGGACAAGGTGTCGACAAATCTTCAACGCAAAATTTTCAGACGTGAGGACCTGCGGTTGAGCCACAAGAGACACCTGCGCGATTTTGCCAGATATCTTGAAAAAATCGCCGATGAGGCCGAAGATGTTGCAGACCGTCTCAATATTTATGTTATCAAACGATCTATGTAAGGACCTCCTATGTTTGCATTTTTCTTATCAAGTGGATTATTCCTCGGCTGGTCTCTAGGGGCCAATAATACATCAAACGTCTTTGGTACGGCAGTGGGTTCCCGAATGATCAACTTCAGGACCGCTGCGATTTATTGCAGTGTTTTTGTAATCCTTGGATCGGTGATCAGCGGCGCCGGTGTAACAGACACATTGATAAAATTGGGTTCAATCAATGCGATGGCCGGCGCATTTATTGTCGCCCTTGCCTCTGCCGTAAGCATCCTATTGATGACACGGGCGGGCATCCCTGTTTCTACCTCTCAGGCCATTATCGGGGGAATCGTAGGGTGGAACTTTTTTACCGGGTCGCTGACAGACTATGACATCCTGACCAAGATCCTCATGACCTGGGTGATATGCCCCATATTGTCAGCCATTTTTGCCATAATCCTTTACAAGCTTGTCGGCTACACGATCAAATACTTCAAAATCGGCATGTTTAAGTTGGATCTATTGATACGCTATGGCTTGATCATTGTGGGGGCACTGGGCGCTTATTCCATGGGTGCCAATAATATATCGACAGTTATGGGCATTTTTGTTCCCGTATCACCCTTTACCGATCTATCCGTTGCCGGAATATTTTCATTGACTGCTGCCCAACAGCTTTTTTTCATCGGCGGCATAGCCATAGCAATCGGTGTCTTTACCTATTCCCGGCGAGTGATCGTGACAGTCGGAGAAGGCATCATTCAACTGTCCCCCGTGGCGGCTTTTGTTGCCGTCGGTGCTCATTCCATTGTTCTATTCCTCTTTGCATCACAGGGCATCGAAGGCTTTTTAATCAGTCATGGCCTTCCGACTATTCCGCTCGTCCCCGTTTCCAGTTCACAGGCCATCGTTGGCGCCGTCATAGGCATAGGACTCCTTACGGGGGGAAGGAACATACGATGGAGACTCGTGGGAGGTATTGCAAGCGGGTGGGTTGCCACTCCCATTATCGCTGCCATAATCAGTTTTATTTCGCTCTTTTTCCTCCAAAACGTCTTTCAACAGGAGACCTATCGCCCCATATCCTACAGGGTAACGCAGGAGAATGTGGAGCGTATCAATAGAGCGGGCATAGATACAAAAAATATCATGGACCTGGTAGGGAAGGAGTTCTCCAAGGCCGTTCTTTTCAAGGATGCCCTGTCCGGCAAAAAGGCGTTGACGCGTGAAGAACAGAACATAATTATGAAGTATACGAAAGTGAATGAATTAGAGGTCACGAAAGAGGGAATTGCAAAGGTTGATGCCACCTGGATTACGGGGGATCAGAAAAGGGCAATTCAGGTGATTAAGGGAAAAATATTTGCCCATACATGGCTTTTCGAAGAGGCTCTCGCGAATATAACACCCCAGTGGCGTCCGCGGGAGAATGATCGGGAGTATAACAAAGAGTTGACGCACAAATTTTCATATATTTACGAGATATTCAGGCGCGATACGGCCTCGATGCATTAAAAAACAAACTTTGATGGTCCGGTAAAAAGTCATTATTCTCGCTTGATGACCATTTCGGGGATGATTTCGGTGCTTGGCTAAAAATCTAAAACTCGTGCTAAAGCACTCAAACAATTAGATTTTATTAACGCCAATCACCGCTATCATCTGTTTCCCGAAATGCTCAAATCCGCTCGAAAATGACTTTTTACCAATTCGTCAACTTTATCATGAAAGAAACCCTAAAAAACGAATAATCAGGAGTAAAGAAAATGACTGCAAAACTTCTTGAAGGCACGCTGGTTGCGGAAGCGGTATTAAGGGACGTGTCGCAACGGGTGGCTGTCTTAAAGGAAAAGGGAATAACGCCGGGCCTGGGAACTATCCTGGTTGGAGACGACGGCCCGTCCATAAGCTATGTAAATAAGAAACATGAAACCTGCACATCAGCCGGCATTACATCATTTCATAAGACGATAGAAGGCACGGCATCCCAGGGTGACCTGCTCACTGCAGTCGATGAGTTTAATGATAATCCCGCAATTGATGGATTCCTGATACAATATCCCCTTCCCGAAGGCTTCGATTTCAATGAAGCGATTTCACGGATCGATCCCGCCAAGGATGCCGACGGCCTCCACCCCGTCAACCTGGGGAAACTGGTCCTGCAGCAGGAGGGTCCCCTCCCCTGCACGCCGGCGGGCATTCAGGCCATACTGAAATATTACGATCTCGCAATCGGGGGGAAAGAAGTGGTTATCGTAGGGCGAGGGCCCACACTGGGAAGGCCCCTTGCACTCATACTTACATTGAAGCAGGCCTTCGCCAACGCCGCAGTTACCGTCGTCCACACGGGGGTACCCGATATCGCACATTACACAAAGAGGGCCGACGTCGTCATCGCCGCGGCGGGGATTCCCGGTATCATAAAACCGGACATGGTGAAACCCGGCGCCATTGTCATCAGCGGCGGTATTTCATGGGAAGGACGCAAACTTGTTCCCGACGTGGACGTCTCCGTGGGGGAGGTGGCAGGATGGATCACTCCCCGGATCGGCGGAGTCGGGCCAACGACGGTGGCCATGCTCCTTCTGAACACGGTAAAGGCGGCGGAAAAAAGAGAAATGTAGATTGAACCGACGTAAGGATCATTTGGCGGAAATGGCAGCATTGCCAAATCCGCCAAATGGCAACGTATTGTGAACCATTATAGAAGCTACTGATGAGATTTATACGCATGTGACCGAAATGCCGGCATTGGCAGATCGGCCACATAATAATTTATTGAGGGTATAATAGTGAAGTTAAAAGCAAGAGGATTACGGTGGCTCAAGGGATTTCACCTGGTTGCCGTTTCATGCTGGGTGGGTGGCGCTGTTGCCCTGATGTTATTGTACTTTTTAAAAGACGGCGTGACTGATGGAGGTGTCCTGTATGGAATCAACAGGAGCATTCATCATGTTGATATGTTGGTGGTCGTCATTCCCGGGGCCTTTGGCTGTCTGATTACCGGTTTGATCTACTCGTCTTTCAGTAATTGGGGATTCTTTAAGCACAAATGGCTGATATTAAAGTGGATTATTACCATCTCAGCAATTCTGTTTGGGACATTCTTTCTTGGTCCATGGGAGACAGCCATGATGGAAATCTCCGGAAGGTTGGGAATGACTTCAGTGACAGATCAGGCATACCTCCACAATGAAAGGATGAACCTCATCTTTGGTGGCATGCAATGCCTGTTGCTTATGGTTACCCTGTTCATATCGATCTTCAAACCGTGGAAAACTAAGAAATAAAGCTACTCTGAAAGATTGAAAGGATCGAGGAACTTCAGATTACTTTTCCTCCCATTGCATCCCCTGTAATTCAATGGATTGTATTATATGGGCCATTCCCGCTTCCACATCCTTTGGATTCCCCGTCAACCCGAGGTGTATCTCTGTTCCATCTTCGACAAATTTCGGCAGGCTTGAAAGACTGATCTTGGAATGACACAGATTGAATTCATGCATCAGGGGGATGACATCGGATTCACGAACACCTGCCAGGAGCAACGTCCTGGTAATTATCTTTTCGCCCCTTTCATAATATGTGTCGAGAACCCAGGCCGCCATCGGTTCCGCCATGCTGGGAAACCCGGGGAGAAAATAGGCATCGTTGATTGAAAATCCGGGCACCCGATTCACCGGGTTTGGTATGAGTCGTGCGCCTTCAGGAAACTCGACCAGTTTCAGGCGTGTCGGCGTTGCCTTCTTTTCGAAACGGCTCTCCATGATTTTTACACCCTCTTCGTGATAGGCAAGGGTCACACCAACGGCATCAGCGGCACACTGCCTCGTATAATCGTCAGGTGTTGCGCCGATTCCTCCGCAGCAGAAGAAGGGTTCTGGGCGTGACATTGCCCACTTCAGTTTTCCCGTGATAAGGCTGGGTTCGTCGACCAGCGTCATCGTATATGTAAGCGAATGATTACGTTCCGCCAGGAGGTTTCGCGTATTCGCGAAATGGCTGTCCTCAACCCTTCCGTCGAGGATCTCACTCCCGATGATGATCAGACCAAAACCCTTTGCTATCTTTTTTTCAGACATTACGTTCCTCTTTAATCGGAGCTTTTTTGTGATTTAGCGTGCACGGAGGCTGTCAGGGAAGAGATTCTTTCCTTGAGCTTTCTTATCCTCCTGTATGAATTGCCGATTCTGTCGGCACTAACAGCGCCCTTTCGGACCAGTTTTTTGATTGTCGCGGTGGCCCGTTCCGCTATATCCTCTTCAAAGACGGAATTATTGGCAAAAATCAGCATGTCGCATCCGGCCATAATTGCCCTCTCTATGGCCGTCTCCAGACCATAGTGGGCACTGATGGCCTTCATCTGCATGTCGTCTGAAACGACGACGCCATCATAGTGAAATTCATCTCGCAGTATTCCCGTAATAATTCCGGTGGACAGTGTGGCGGGCCATCGGGGGTCGAGTTTTCCGTTGAATATGTGGGCCGTCATGACCATATCGCAGAGGCCCGAATTGATAATTGCCTCAAAGGGCGTCAGCTCCATGGTCGACCAGGTCTTCGTTACGTCCACAAAACCTGTGTGGGAATCACCCGTCGAACTCCCATGCCCAGGAAAGTGCTTTATCGCAGATGCTATCCCCCTTTCATGGAGGGCATCAATGACGATGAGTGCGTGTCTGACCACTACTGCGGGATCGTCTGAATAGCTGCGCCCCAGTTTACCTATGATGGGGTTCTCCGGGTTTGTATTGAGATCGACAACGGGCGCAAAATTTGTGTTTATCCCGAGACTGCCCAGTATCACCGCCATCGACTGTGCGTACTTTTTCGTTGTCTCGACATTGTCCGTCGTTCCAAGGTATTGTTCCGATACCGTCGGTGGGAATCCGAATTTCTCCTTCAATCGATTCACCCGTCCCCCCTCCTGATCGATGGCAACAAAAAGAGGGATGGAGGCGGCCTTCTGGAGTTTCACGATGAGACATTTCACCTGCTCCGGAGACCTGATGTTTCTGACGGAAGATTTTGATGGCACATCATAATCAAATAGGATCACACCTCCGATATGCCTCCTTTTGATATCCCCGATGATGGGGCTTTCCTCCGTTGCGCTCAGCCCCCTGAAACCCACCATAAGCATCTGGCCTATCTGCACATCGAGACTTTCCCCTTCATCGGAAAGGCCAGCCACGGGAGCTAGAAGGATTAACAGAAAAACAAAAACAGAGATCTTGATGGATGACTGTGCGGTGCAGTGTGAGTAGGGTTTTGGAGCAGGCATTGAAAAAAGTTTCTCCCGGAATAAAAAGTGCCGGCCCTGAGACCGGCACTTATATCAGTCTATTGTTTTTTCGGCGGCTTTGAAATAAGGGTAAGCGCCGCTCCCAGGAGACATGCAACTCCTGCTATGATAAAGGGTACCAGCCATGCAGAGGGATCACCGCTCCCCTTCGCCGCATCCTTGAAGTATCCGGCGATCTGTGGGCCGATGACACCGGCAATACCGTATGCCATAAATACATACCCGTAGTTGAGTCCCACTGTTTTATTGCCGAAATAATCGGCGGTAAGCGCGGGAAAGAGCCCGAAGTTTCCTCCGAAGTTGAAACCGATGATGCAGGCCCCGATAATGAGGGTCACTCCCACTCCCCCCATCTTGTAGAAGAGCAGCATGATAATGCCCTGCGAAAGACACATCAGGAAAATTGCCAGTTTACGCCCGATCTTGTCGGAAACCATTCCCCAGGCAATACGTCCCAGTCCGTTAAAAATCGCATACCATGCCATAGCCGTCCCTGCCGTTGCCGAAGCAGCGGCGAGGCTCATTCCATTGGCCCGCAGGGCATCGATACCGAATAATTTAATACAGTAGATTACCATCAGGCCTGCAATGGCCGAGAAGAGGAATGTTATCCAGGTCATATAGAATTGCGGGGTTTTGAACATCTCCCTCGGCACAAAATCGTTCATACCGATAGCGGATCCGGGATTTCCACCCTTCTCGTTATTCTGCTCAGGCGGAGTCCAGCCCTCGGGGCAATAGCCCTTGGGAGGATCGATCATAACGGTGCTTCCCAG
Organism: uncultured Syntrophaceae bacterium; assembly: GCA_964394725.1. Lineage (GTDB taxonomy): Bacteria > Desulfobacterota > Syntrophia > Syntrophales > UBA2210 > JAFGPZ01. Next base: position 53,501 of record CAYMYS010000004.1, on the reverse strand, counting down.
CAGAACGAAAACAAGAAAGATAACGCCGTAGAGTAGAAAGACACTCTGTACTCCCCCCAGGCCGAAGAAGTTTAATGTATTCAGGAGATCAAACCACGATCCCGCCGATTTGACCCAGATGGTGGCACCGAAACCGAAACCGGCTACGGCAAGTCCGGCCACCATACCCTTTTTATCGGGGAACCACTTTACACCCACCGCGATAGGTACCACATAGGCAAGACCAATACCGGCACCACCGATAACGCCGATGAAGATGAACTGTGCCAGAAATGTGTTCCCTAGAAATCCACCAAGGATATATCCCATGCCAAGAATAATACCCCCGATAGCGGCTATTCTTTTCGGACCTACCCTCCCCATTATCCTCCCCGACACGATCGTCGCTATTGCGAAGACGAGAAGACCGACAGAAAAGACCCAAGCCGCCTGTCCGGCAGTAAATTTGTACACACCATCAACAGCAGTCAGCTTCGGCGTAAAAACAGACCATGCGTAGATCGCCCCCAGACACAACTGAATGAGTATGGCACCGGCAACCACATACCATCGATTCATAACTTTTTGATCAGACATTGTTCCTCCCTTTTTGTACTGAAAAATCAAGACTTTCAGAATAAAATTAAGTACAACAAATCCGCTTATTCCTATCGAAAAAATTGATATATGTCAATCAAAAACTGAATTCCTGTTACCGAATTCCTTCAAAGCTTCAGGAGGTCGTCGGAAGAGTTGATGTTAAGAAACATCCCTTCCGTAGGGTCGAATGAGGCCACTGTCTTCTGTGACAGTGTCAATGTCCTCGACTTTTTGTAGATGGTATTGATCTTCAGATTGTCCTGCTCGATATGTCGTTTGATGACGGGCAGGCATCTTTTGGAATAGATCGCATGGAGCGCTTCCAGCCCGCCCGTGGTTTGAGGCACGACGATGTCGTAGTTTGCAATCTTCTCGATCATGAATCTGATAAAATCTATCTTTATAGAGGGCATGTCGCAGGGCAACACAAATGCGTGTCTATGTGACGCATAGAAGAGGCCCGTGTAGAGGCCACCGAGGGCGGCCTTTCCCTTTATTATATCCGTCACTATACGAATATCGTAATCGAGATACTCGAGGGGAGAATTGGTGACCAATATGATCTCCTGAAAGAGCTCCTGAAAAATACGGATAGTCCTGTCGAGTATCTTCTCTCCCCCGATCTCCAGGAATGCCTTATTGGTTCCCATGCGGGCGTTCTTGCCACCCGATAAGATAATTCCCGTCATACCCTCATCCTCTCTGGGAATCATATACAGCAGCAAGGGAAACCTGTCAATGCCCGGTGAGAGTTGTTTTGACTTAATACCGCCAGTATTGTATGTCTCCTGTAAGAAGAAATTGGACTGGAAGGCGAGGGCATTCTTCGCTGCTCGCGGCAGGGAACTTCAATATGCAAACCATTTTGCCACATCACAGCATGAAGTGGACGACGGCCATCAAAGAGGGGATTGTTGCGGCATGGCCCATCTGTCTCGGATATCTTGCTATCGGTCTCGCCTTTGGCGTGATCGCCCAGAAGGCGGGGCTCCACCCCCTTGAAATCGGCCTCATGTCCCTCATGGTATATGCGGGGAGTTCACAGTTCATTGCCATTTCCATGCTGGCCGGCGGCAGTGCCATTCTACCGATCATTGTCACCACATTCATGGTCAACCTGAGGCATTTCCTGATGAGTTCGTCTCTCTCCATGTATCTCAAGTCAGTACATGGCGGGTGGCTTGCATTGTATGCATATGGCGTCACCGATGAAAGCTTTGCCCTAAACCTTACCAGATTCAGGAATGATAACTGGGACTGGCGGCGTGCACTGGTTCTCAATCACACCACAAATCTTGCATGGATAGTAAGTACCATCGCTGGGGGATTTGGCGGGCAATTTATTCCAAGGGGCGCCTTTGGAATCGATTATGCACTGATAGCCATGTTTATCTGCCTCTTCGTTTTTCAGTTGAGGGACAGTATATACATAGTCGTTGCCATAATCGCCGGAGGACTTGCCGTCGGTCTTTCATTGTTAATCCCCGGTAACTCCTACATTATAATCTCTTCTGTCATAGCCGCGACAACGGGTGTTCTCTTCAAAAAGGCACAGTTATCGCTCAGAGTCGAGGAGAAAGACTAATGGCCGCCGATTATGTTCTTCTCCTCCTCGGAATGGGTTTTGTCACCTATATTCCCCGTTTGTTTCCCATCCTCTTTCTATCGCAGCGCGAGCTTCCCCAGTGGCTCGTGGAGTGGCTCGACTATATTCCTGCAGCGATACTGAGTGCACTTATATTCCCCGCCATCGTCACGTCGGGTGAACCGAGGACATTCGATATTACCCGCCCCGAGGTGCTGGTCGCAATTCCCACCTTCATTGTTGCCTTCAAGACAAAATCACTTGCAGGCACGGTAATATCCGGAATGTTCCTCTACTGGCTTGTGGAGAGATTCTTTTTTTAAAAATTCCTTGTCAAAAGGCGGATTAGTTGTTAGAAATTCAGAATAAACTTATTCTCTGAGGGGATGCACATGGAAAACATATCGGATGGAACAAAAGGGTTTGTAGATCTCAGAAGGCATATGTGGATGGCAGGCATCGAAGTAAACCTGCGGAGGCTGATCTGGCAGATAGCGGTGACGGGGAAATATATATCGGCTAAGATTCATGAATCAAATCGGAAACTCGCCGGATTTGAAAATATGTATGGCGAGGAGCAGCTCGCCCTTGATCGAAGTTCCGATACAATCCTGGAAAGTCAGATGAGACATTCCGGCTTTGTCAGGGAGTACGCCTCGGAAGAACGGGAGGCCATTATTCAGGTCGGAAAGGGAGACGAGCAGTACTTCATCACCGCAGATCCCCTCGACGGGTCTTCCCTTGTTGAAACCAACCTGGCAATCGGAACGATTATCGGAATCCACAATGCGCCTGTCCTTCAAGAGGGCGGAAAGAGCCTTGTTGCCGCAATGTACATAACCTACGGCCCCCTCATTACCATGGTCTACTCGGCAGGCCAGGGGACGCATGAATTTGTCCTCAACAGAGAGGGAGAATATGTCCTCTCTGAGGAAAATATTGTTTTAAAGGAAAGGGGCTCCATATACAGTCTCGGCGGTCTAAGGAAGGACTGGTTGCCGGAACACCTCAAATACGTAGAGTACCTGGAAAGTGAAGGTTACAAGCTGCGCTACAGTGGGGGTTTTGTACCCGATATCAATCAGATTCTGATAAAAGGTGGGGGGATTTTCACCTATCCCGCCCTGAAAAACCAGACAAAGGGTAAACTACGACTGATCTTCGAACTGCAACCGATGGCCTTTATCGTGGAGGGTGCAGGTGGACTCGCGACAGACGGTCACCGGAAGATACTATCGATAAAACCCGAATGCCTCGAGCAGAGATGCCCCATTTATATTGGAAGTCGTTTTGAAGCAGAAAAGGCGAGTGAATTCCTGAGTAACCGCTGAATGCCGATACACTCGCAATTGTCAATATAGATTCTACACGTATGAACAGGAGGATAAACATAATGACATTCAAAGATGCCAATACATTGAAGGAAAAAATAACAGGCTGTCTGATTATTGAGGGAGAGAATGTCTGTGTATCAGACGAGGATGAACTGAGGACCCATCTAATCGATGATCTGATCTATTCCGCCGTATTCAGCCCCGAAGAGATAACACGGGAGGCATCTCGCTGGTTGATCAGGAGGGCAGGTGTTGCCCTGGGGATATATCCGGCATCCATCCAAGACCTCTATGAGGCGATGGGAAGGAAAGAGGTGTCGGGCTTTACTGTCCCAGCCATTAATCTGAGAGGGATGACCTATGACGCGGCCCAGGCGGTCTTACGCGCCGCTGTGAAAGGGAATGTGGGGGCACTCCTTTTCGAAATCGCCCGTTCCGAAACGGTGTACACCGACCAACGTCCCGCAGAATACACAACAGCAGTAACGGCCGCGGCGATTAAGACTGGTTTCAAGGGATTTCTTTTTCTGCAGGGAGATCATTTTCAATTCAATGGGAAGAAGTATGCCGCAGATCCCGATGGTGAAAGGGGGGCTGTCACAGCCCTTATCAAAGAGGCAATCGCAAGTGGCTTTTACAATATCGATATCGATGCATCCACCCTCGTCGACCTCAGCAGACCATCGATAGAGGAACAACAGGAGAAGAATTGCACCGTAACGGCCGCCATGACCACTTTTATCAGAGAGATCGAGCCCGCAGGGATCACTGTATCGGTGGGAGGTGAAATCGGCGAAATAGGTGATAAAAATACGACAGTTGAAGAATTCGGCATTTTCATGGATTGCTACCTCGATGCACTGAAAAAAGGTGAGGGGCACCATAAGGGGATAAGCAAGATAAGCATACAGACAGGCACGGCACATGGAGGTGTCCCTCTTCCCGACGGATCAATAGCAAAGGTCAAGATTGACTTTGGCACCCTGGAAAAGATATCCGAGGTCGCGCGATCACGATACGGCCTGGCCGGTGCCGTTCAGCACGGGGCTTCAACCCTCCCCAGCGATGCCTTCAATCGCTTCCCCCAGACAGAAACTGCCGAAGTCCATCTGGCAACGGGTTTTCAAAACATCATATATGACAGTGCGAACTTTCCTGCCGCTTTGAGGGATCGGATTTATGGGTATATTAACAAGGAATTGAGGGGCGAAAAGAAGGAAGCCGATACGGAAGAACAGTTTATCTACAAAACGAGGAAGAAGGGATTCGGCATCTTTAAAAAAGATATGTGGGACCTGGCCCCTGAGGTACGGGAGACACTCGGCAGGGAACTGGAGAATCAGTTCGCCTTTCTTTTCGATCAATTACATATGGGAGATACCATGGAGGTTGTTACTAAGTATATAACCCCTGTGGATGTGCCACTGGAAATACCTGATGCCTTAAAGTCTTAGATTACCTCTTGAGGGCGGGTTCAACCCGCCCTTTCCTATCTTATCTTTGCCCCCACCTTTGCGTCGCCGTCGAAGGAAAGGAGGGTGAGTCCCTGTTCCATATCGGTAGCAAGGAGCATTCCCTTGGATGTGACTCCCATCAGTTTAGCCTGTTTCAGGTTTACCAGGACGGGGATCTTCTTTCCCACCAGTTCTTCCGGTTTGTAATCCCTGCCCATCCCGGCGACAATCGTTCTTTCCTCACCGATATCGATCTTCAGCTTGATGAGTTTGTCCGACTTGGGAACTGCCTTCGCCTCCAGGATCAGAGCCACCCTCAGGTCTATTTTCTCGAAATCGTCAAAGGTGATTTCTTTCTTTATATCGGACAACTTTGCCTTTTCTCCTTCGCCCTTGTATTCCACCCGGGGAAAAAGGGAATCGCCGCGAGTGATAGTATTTCCTGCCGGTAAGAAACCCCATCTTCTGATACTGTCGAAGCCCTGGGATGCACTATCGGTAATACCCAGTCTCTTCATGATTTCTCCCGATGCGTCGGGCATAAAGGGTGATGTGACGACGGCGATTACTCTCAAGGCCTCCAGAATTGTGTAGATAACTCCATCCAGCCTGTCCTTTGCCGCAGGGTCTCTGGCCAGTGCCCAAGGCTCGCTTGCGACGATGTATCGGTTGGTGATGTTTATAAAGTCCCATATGGCGATGAGGGCCTTGTGAAAGGCAAGTGCACTGAAGGATTTTTCAACCTCCGGCAGGAGCGCCTCGGCACTTTCGGTCATGTGGCTCTCCTCCTCCCCGTAGACCTCATTCCGTGGGGGGACCTTTCCGTCGCAGTATTTCTCAGCCATCGAGAGTGACCTGCTGGTAAGGTTTCCCAGATCGTTGGCCAGGTCCGAGTTTATGCGCTGCACAAAACCCTCTTCACTGAAATTGGAATCGAGTCCGAAGACCATATCCCTCATGAGAAAGTAGCGAAATGCGTCGAGACCGTATTTATCCTTGAGGTCCAAGGGTTTTACCACGGTTCCTCTGCTCTTGGACATCTTGCTCTGATCGATATTCCAGTAGCCATGGACATTGAGGTGCCGATAGGGCTCCACACCCGCCGCTTTCAGCATGGTGGGCCAGTAGATGCCATGGGGTTTCAGGATATCCTTTGCTATGAGATGTTCCGCAACGGGCCAGAACTCAGAATATTTTTTACCCTCAGGATAACCGATACCGGTAAGATAGTTTATCAGGGCATCAAACCATACATAGGTTACGTAGTTTTCATCGAAGGGGAGCGTTATCCCCCAGGTCAGCCGTGTCTTGGGCCTCGATATGCAGAGATCTTCAAGGGGTTCTTTGAGGAAGGCAAGGGCCTCGTTTTTGTACCGTTCAGGTCTGATGAAATCGGGATTGTCCGTGATGTGTGCGATGAGCCAGTCCTGGTATTTGCTCATCCTGAAAAAGTAGTTGCTCTCTTTCCGGTGTTCGGGAAAGGTCTGGTGGTCGGGACATTTCCCCTCTACCAACTCGCTTTCTCTGTAGAACCGTTCGCAGCCGACGCAATAGAAGCCTTCATATTCCCCGAAATAAATATCCCCCGCATCGTAGACCTTCTGCAGAATGGACTTCACCGTTTCTCTGTGATCCTTATCGGTGGTCCTTATAAAATTGTCATTGGTTATGGAAAGTTCCGGCCAGAGCGTACGAAACTGGGCACTTATTCTGTCGCTGTACTCCTGGGGAGTCTCATTGGCCATCTCGGCGGCTTCAGCGACCTTATCGCCATGTTCATCGGTGCCGGTGAGGAAGTATGTCCCGTAACCGGCCATCCGGTAATATCTGGCCATGACATCGGCCACTATCGTCGTATATGCATGTCCAATGTGCGGCGACGCATTCACATAGTAGATTGGTGTGGTAATATAAAATGATTTCTGCATGATATTCTTACCCCGATAATATTTTGTCCTTTGATAAAAAATTGCTGATTCTGATATCTGAAGGGCTGCTGGTTACTGCTCAGGAAGGCAGAGGGTTGTTATCTTAAAACATATTTTGAGAACTATCCTACACCTATTCCTCCTTGACATCGCGGACCGATACCTCTACCTCTTTCCCTTCCTCGAGGCCGACAACGACCCTTTGCTCCAGGATTTTCTGCCTCAGTACCCTGCCTCGCCCTTCACGGAGGGTGACGCATTTTCCGCATTTGGGCATGTTCTTTTTCGCATCCATATAGTTATCGTACTCGTAGGAGAGACAACAGAAAAGCCTTCCACAGAGACCGGATATCTTCTCCGGATTCAACAGCATATTTTGTTCTTTAGCCATCTTTATGGTAACGGGCACAAAGTTAGTGAGAAAGCTTGTACAGCACAATTCTCTCCCGCAGATTCCCATGCCCCCGCATATGCGAGCCTCGCTTCGCACCCAGATCTGTCGCAATTCGATCCTGGATTTATATTTCTGCACAAGATCTTTTACCAGCTTTCGGAAATCAACCCTGTCTTCGGCGGTAAAAGAAAATATGATCTTGCTCTTATCAAAGAGACATTCCACATCAACCAGTTTCATGGGAAGTTCTCTGCTCGTTATCCTGTCACAGCAAAATCCAAAGGCCTCTTTCCCGAGTACAACATTACCTTCCTCAATGGCGGCATCCCCTTCCGTTGCCTTGCGAACGACCTTTTTCAGGTTTGGAGGCAATTTATCATCGGGAGACAGTCTGACTCTGGTGGCTACGTAACCCACGGCCATACCATCTTCAGTATTAACGATGACATGTTCACCCTTCTTAAGGATAATACCGCTTGCATCAAAGGTGTAGATCTTTCCCTTTTCCTTAAACCGTACACCTACTATTTTCTTCATCGGTCTTTTCTGTGATTGGTTATGCATAATTTTACACACTTAATCCATTGCCGGCGGTTTTCTGCCGAATTGACGCGAGTTTAAACATCATTGATTCCAAAGTCAACTGTTTGTTGGCATTCTGTTCGATTGCGCGATAGGCATTGCCCATGGTTTTGATACTCTTCAGTATACCCGGTCCCGTCATATTTTCAGAAAATCTCTTTGTCATATCGGCACAGTCCGGGTGAATCAGTATGGCATGATCCTTCATTTCACTAAATAGGAGCACGTCCCGATACCAGCTTTTCAGTATATCTATTTTCTCCAGAATATCGGTTCTATCCCCCCCCAGTTCATGTGCCAGTGAAAGCAGTTGCAGGTGATCCGTCCCTCTGCCGGAAGAAGCAATCCTCTTTATAAGATCATGTTTGACTGCAATATAGGAATCGTCCCGCATTGTCAGGGCCCGACCGATGCTCCCTTCGCAGGATGAGGCCAGTATCAAGGCGGCTTCTTCGTCCAGGGCCAGTCTCTCCGTCAGAAAAGCGGCAACAATCTCTCTCTTCAGGGGACTGAATCTCATCTTCTGGCAGCGAGATGCGATGGTCTGGGGGAGCACATAGGGTCGCGACGTAATCAGTATGAGGAGATTGGAAGGCCCCGGTTCTTCAAGGATCTTCAAGAGTGCATTGGCGGCGTAGATATTCATCTTTTCGGCATCATCGATTATGAATACCCTTTTCTTCCCTTCGAAGGGACGATACTTCGCCTGATCCTGCAGTTTTCTGATTTCCTCGATCTTTATGAGGATTCCCTGAGGTTGTATAATAACAAGGTCGGCATGGTTCCCATGGTCGATCTTTCTGCAGGCCCCACAGGTATCACAGGAATCGCTCTTCCCCTCCGTGCAGTTGAGCGTCTTTGCCAGTGCTGTGGCCGTCGTTTTTTTACCTATTCCATCCATGCCATGGAAAAGATAGGCATTGGGGATACGCCCCTTCATGATGGTCTTCTGCAAAATAGCGATCTGTCTCTCTTGACCGTAGATATCCTTGAATGACATAGCCTATCTCTCTATCAATTCCTGCAGGGAACGGCAAATTTCATTGTGGATTTCGCTGATGCCCATTAAACCGTCGATTACCCGGAATCTCTCCGGTTCATTCCCGGCGATGGAGAGATAACCCTCGCGTACCCGTTTATGGAATGACTCCTTTTCCTTTTCGAATCTATCGTCGAGTGCCTCTTTCATCCCTCGTTGCATGGCAGCATCTGATGCCCGGCTTGCTACTCTCGCCAGTCCCGTAACAACGGGAAGGTCGATGAGAAAGGTCAAATCGGGTTTCAGGGACTGGGTTGCAAAATCATTCATCTTCTTTATGGTATCTATATCCCACCCGCGTCCATATCCCTGGTAGGCAATAGTGGCATCGGAAAAACGGTCACATAAAACGACCCTTCCTTCCTTTAAGGCTGGTACGATTATTTCTTCAACATGTTGGGCTCTATCTGCGGCAAAGAGGAGAAGCTCTGTCTTTATGCCAAGGGAAAGTGTCGTCTTGTGGAGGAGAAGCTGCCTGAGTTCTCCTCCCAGTTCAGTGCCACCCGGTTCACTGGTTACGATAAAAGGGATATTTCTCTTTGCAAGATAATCCCCCGCTTTCTTAACCTGTGTTGTCTTACCGGAACCTTCGATTCCTTCGAATACAATAAATAATTCCATTCCATCTTTTAAAAAGATAGAGGAAGGCCCGACCGATCAGATCAAGCCTTCCTCATGATAGTTTTCCTCCCCTTATTTACCGGGAGATATTGCCTCCACGGGGCATGCATCTACGCAGGCGCCGCAATCGGTACATATTTCGGGATCGATGACATACTTGTCATCTCCTTCACTTATCGCCCCAGTGGGGCATTCGCTTTCGCATGTTCCACAAGAAATACATTCATCAGAAATTACATGAGCCATATCCTATCCTCCTCTATTTATATTTGTTTGTAAAATAACCTAACCCTGATAAACGGGATAAGTGTGTTAAATCTGCTCTCTACGAGAAAGCACATTCTAACTTACTAACCCCCATAAAGGGGAAAGTCCCCCTCAGGGGATAAGTACGGTCACGAAATCGCTTTCTAAGGAAACCAATTTCTACCTTACTAAGTATCCAGGCCTATTACACCGCCACAACTTCCTTGACCTCAGGGAGACTCTCCTTGAGGCGTTTCTCTATACCCATCTTCAATGTCATCTGCGCCATGGGACAGAGCTTCCGCAAGCACCGACAAGCTTGACCTCTACAACCCCATCCTCGCTCACGTCAACAAGACCGACGTCACCGCCGGCTGCCTATAGCATGGGTTTTATAGCATTTAACGCAGTTTCTACCTTTTCTCGCATAGTATATCTCTTTGTATTTATCCAGTTTCAGAAAATCATCAGTGGGGCATTGCGTCAATCATCATGCCGGCTACCTTCTGGGCCAGTTTAGAAAGATCGGGTTTCATGAGCCAGTAATCCTCCACCTCATGGTGCCCGGCCTTCCACAAGATCTTCCCCGTTTGTGCCTCAACAAGATCCATGGAAAAACCGACTTTGGCGACCTTGTCGCCCCCCTCTACCGTGTAATTCCAGAAATCCACATTCACAACAAGGAATGCTTCCATCCCGTAACTTTCGCCAATCTCTTTACTCCGTTCGGGATCGGAAAAATTCACCGTTTCCAGCTTCGTCAGGTAGTCGACCACCATATCCCGGAGTTTGTTATTGTGATCCATCTGGCTCTTCGTTTTCACGGGAGAAAGGACATTCGAAAACCATCCCTTTTTCACAAGGACACCGGAAATGATCTGATCGGCTACGCTTCTTGCCTCCTCATAGGCGCCCACATTAACAGGCAGCACCCCTATCGTTTTGGGCTTGAAGTCTTTCGCATCGGGCGCAACCTGGGAATAGCGCAGTCCTCCGCAAGCCAAAAGCATGGCAGCCATCACAACCAGAAAGGACACTTTTACAAAAGTTTTGATCACTTGCATACTCCCCCCTATGTATTCTTCTACACAATATGCCTTTCGACAATAAACCAGATGAGTGCACTAACACCTGCAATGATATTGTTTGTTCCCAATAGACCCTCCAGCACGATATTCGAAAATCGTGTTTTTCTATCATAAAATCTGAAACAAATCCATATATAAAATATGGATACCAAGATCACCAGGCTCAACGATGGGGCATATCCGGCGGGTACGGCAGCAATCAGCACGACCCCCGTAAGTATGGATATCCCTTGTAAAAGTTTCAGTGTATGTTCTTCTCCGATGACAACGGGAATGGTTTCACGTCCCACCAGCCGGTCACTCTGTATATCTATCATATCGGAAAGCGCGGATTTCACAAAGACGATGTTGAAGATAAATAAAAATGCCACGATCGTACCCGTCGTTATTTCAAGACCGATTGCGAATTGAGGTATGAGAACCGTCACAAGACCCCACGCCGTTGCAGTAAAGACATTTTTTGATCCCGGAATGTCTACCAGCCTCTTCAGTCCCCATCGAGGTGGGAATATCGTGATATTATAGAGGATGCCGAGGAACGACATGAGCAACAGCAACAGGAAGGGGACGGTACCTTTTACTAATGCAAGTGCCAGTGCCATTATCAGTGCCAAGACGGCAATAGCCATATACACGCCCTTGTGCCGTATATAGGTCGCTTCCCGGAAACTTCCCCGTATCCTTCCGAAGTTTCCGTCCTGGAGTCTGTTAATGGTGTGCATTGCGTAGACATAGGTAGCGGCGATCATGATGTTGATAATACTAAGTCCGATTCCCTGAAGCAGCATGCCGACGAGGGACAGGCACCCGGCGCCGATGGCGGAATAGATGTCTGTTCTTACGCCGAATATCCAGAGTTTATAAAGACCTCTCAGTCTTCTGGCCTTTTTCCCGTCCTTGTAATGCAGGAGATAGTCGACAACCCCATCGATTATCCAGTTCGGCGTCGATGCGCCTGCAGATACGCCCACCTTGTCATGCCGGCTGAGATCAATACTGGTTAGTTCGTCCACCGTTTCGATATGATAGGTGGGGGTCTCCTGTTTTCGAGATATCTCTGCCAGTCGTTGTGTGTTTGCACTGTTTTTACCCCCCACAATGACCATGCCATCCATCTCTGCCGCCAGTTCTCTGATCTCGGTCTGTCTCTTTCCCGTGGAATGACATATTGTATTGAAGACCTCAACAATGGGATATTTCCCCCTGATCGCACTCGCGATGTCCTGATACTCTTCCTGATTCTGCGTCGTCTGTGCGACGACGCACACCTTTTCATAGAGGGGAAGCCTATCAACGGTCTCTTTGTTTCTAACGACTGTACCGTGATCCCCTGCATACCCCATAAGCCCCCTAACTTCCGGATGTTCCCAGTCCCCCACAATGACAATATTGTAACCCGACGATACGTGCTTCCTGATAATAGACTGCACCCTGGCAACACGGGGGCAGGTGGCGTCACATATCTTTATGTTTTTCCTTTCCAGCGCTTCTTTTTCTGAAGGGGATATCCCATGGGCCCTGATTACGACAATCCCCTCGTTAATTTCATCGACTGTATCGAGAGGCTGCACACCCCTCTTTTTCAGGAGCTCCACTGTCTGCGGATTGTGTATGATCGGTCCGTAGGTATAAACCTTCTCCTTCCCCCTGTGCAATGCAACGTCGAGGACCATATCAACGGCCCTCCTCACACCCATGCAGAAACCTGCCGTTTTTGCCAGTTTGACTTCCATAAAACAATTATCCCAAATCTATTTTCAAAATCTTATAGTTGACAGACCGGTAAAAAGTCATTTTCGAACGGATTTGAGCATTTCGGGAAATAGATGATTACGGTGGTTGGCGGTAAGAAAATCTAACTGTTTGAGTGCGTTAGCACGAGTTTTAGATTTTTAGCCAAGCATCGAAATCATCCCGATAATGGTCTCCCAGCGAGAAAATCTGACTATTTACGGGTCAATCTTTTTTGCATATAAAAAAAATTCCCTGTTACCGGCAGGACCCGTGATGGGCGATTCACAGGTTCCCTCAACCCTGAGATTGACTGTACCGGCAAATAAAGCAATATCATCGCATACCTTCCGATGCACAGTCTCGTCTCTTACAACCCCCTTCTTGCCGATCTTGTCTCTTCCCGCCTCGAACTGTGGTTTTATCAATGCCAGAACGAGGGCGCCACGCCTGATGATATCGGCAACAATGGGGAGAACCAGCTTGAGTGAAATAAAAGAGACATCAATGGTGGCAATATCTATTGTTTCAGTAATGACCTCTCCTGAAAAGTATCGTATGTTTGTCCGCTCGAAAAGGGTAACCCGGGGATCGGACCGGAGCTTCCATGCAAGCTGGCCATAGCCCACATCAACTGCATATACATGACCTGCACCTTCCTGGAGAAGACAATCAGTAAATCCTCCCGTCGAGGCCCCCACATCAAGGGCAACCATATCCCTGACAGAGATATCGAACTCCGCGATTACGCCCTTGAGTTTTATCCCCCCCCTGCTGGCATAGGGGTTATCATCACCCTTTATTCTAATCTGTGAACCGCGGCGAACCAGCGTTCCCACCTTGCTTATGCTCTCCTCTTCGACGAGGACTGCCCCCGATAGTATAAATGCCTTTGCCCTTTCACGGGACAGGGCCATGCCTCGCTCAACGAGCAGCCTATCCAACCTGACCCTGGGGTTTTTATCTTTCATTGGAATTCCTTGAGAAGTACACCGAATTAGAGACCTATAACTTTTCGAACAGCACGGGCAATGCCTTCTTCATCGAGTCCATGCTCTTTTCGGAGCTCCGCCTGTGTCGCATGCGCCACAAACTCGTTTCCGATACCCAGCCTTGTGACGGTTACACCGGAAATTCCCCGTTCTGCCAACAATTCCAGGACTGCGCTTCCGAAACCCCCCATGAGGGCGTTCTCTTCAACTATGACCATCTTCTTGACCGTTTTAACGATATCACATAAAAGTTCGGAATCCAGTGGCTTTACGAAGCGGCTGTTGATTACCGTCGCCTCTATCCCCTCCTGTGCCAATCTTCCCGCTGCTTCCAGAGAGGGATAGACGGTGGAGCCGATTGCCACTATTACAATATCCTTCCCCTCGCGGAGAACCTCCCCCCTTCCTATTTCGAGGGTTCTGGCCCTATCTTCGATGGGTACACCCACGCCCTTACCGCGTGGATATCGTATCGAAACGGGAGAACCACAATCAACAGCGGTTTTCAGCATATGCTGGAGCTCATTCTCATCCTTTGGGGCCATCATGATTATATTGGGAATGGCCCTCAGGAAGGAATAATCGAAAAGTCCATGATGGGTGGGTCCGTCATCCCCCACTATCCCGCCGCGATCGAGAGCAAAAATAACGGGAAGATTCTGCAGACACACATCCTGCACTACCTGATCATAGGCCCGCTGCAGGAAGGTAGAATAGATGGCAACGACGGGGATGAAGCCTTCCGTCGCAAGCCCGGCGGCGAAGGTAACGCCGTGCTGTTCTGCTATGCCCACATCGAAGCACCGTTCGGGAAACTCCGCGGCAAACTGATCGAGGCCTGTTCCCGTGCACATCGAGGCCGTTATGGCGACTATCCTTTGGTCTTCCCGTGCAAGATCGACAATGGCCCTTCCGAATATCTCGGTATAGGCCTTGGGACCATTACTCTGAGCAACTGATCTCCCCGTTTCAATATCGAAGGGACCGATGCCGTGAAATCGTGACGGTTCCGCCTCGGCAAACTTGTATCCCTTCCCTTTCTTTGTGATGACATGAACAAGGACCGGCCGTTTGAGATCCTTGACATTTTTAAAGTTTTTGATCAGGTGATTCAGCTTGTGCCCCTCGATAGGACCGACATACTGGAACCCCAGCTCTTCGAACAATGCCCCCGGTGTAAAAAATGCCTTCAGCGACTCCTCGGCATGACGTGTAAACTTCACCATATGTTCACCGACGCCGGGAATGGTCTTGAAGAAGCTTAATATTCTCGCCCTCAGTTTTGTTACCTGCTGTCCCGTCATGATCCGGTTCAGATACGATGACATGGCGCCCACATTGGCTGAAATGGACATCTCATTGTCGTTCAACACGATGATCAGATCCTTTTCCTGGTCGCCCGACCAGTTAAGCCCCTCGTAGGCCATGCCGGCCGTCATGGAACCATCGCCTATAACGGCAATGACCTTATACTTTTCCTTTTTCAGGCATCTCGCACCGGCAATCCCTGATGCAGCCGATATTGATGTGCTGCTGTGTCCCACGCCAAAGACATCGTATATACTCTCTGCCCGGCGAGGGAAACCACTGATGCCTCCCTTTTTTCTGAGGGTGTGAAAACTGTCTCGTCTGCCCGTTATTATCTTGTGGGCATAGGCCTGGTGCCCCACATCCCAGACAAGTTTATCCTCGGGTGTATTAAAGACATAGTGGAGAGCCAGTGTCAGTTCTACCGTTCCCAGTGATGATGCAAGATGGCCTCCGTTTTTTGCCACTGTCTCTATCATCTTTTGCCTGATCTCCCCGGCAAGGATTGTCAGTTCTTCAACCTGAAGTTTTCTCAAATCCTCAGGAGTATTTATATGTTCTAATATGGTAGTATTTTTTTCTTCCATTACGATCCATTCCCAATCCCTGTAAAAAAGGGCCCTTTATGATCTCCTTTCAATGATGAATTGCGCGATCATCCGGAGAGGATCGGCCCTATCATCAAAACGAGCAATCTGTGACAGCGCCTCGTCTATCGATTCCCGTGCCTTCTTTCTGGAGCCATCAAGACCGAGAAGAGCGGGGAATGTGACCTTGCCGTGCGCCTCATCGCTTCCAGTATCCTTCCCCAGGGTCTCTCTATCTCCTTCTATGTCTAAGATATCATCGGCAATCTGAAAAGCAAGCCCTATGCCCTTCCCATAGGCCGAAAGGGCCGCCAGATCGGTCTTGGATGCCCCCGACAGTATGGCACCCGCCCGTATCGAAACGGTAAGCAGCGCCTCTGTCTTGTGACTGTGGATATAGTGAAGGGTTTCCATATCCGCTTCTTTACCTTCCGAGTCCAGGTCGACTACCTGACCGCCTACCATCCCATCGAAACCGGAGGCGACGGATATCTCACTGATTGTTGCAAGGAGGGCCTCTGCCGATTCTGTGCCTCGATTCTCCCTGCACGACATCAGGTGAAATGCCTCGGTCAGGAGTGCGTCTCCCGCGAGAACTGCAATTCCCTCTCCAAAGACCTTGTGATTGGTGGGCATTCCCCTTCTGAAGTCATCATCGTCCATTAATGGAAGGTCATCGTGAATCAGAGAATATGTGTGGATCATCTCAATGGCACATGCCACAGGGAGTACGGATTGCATATTTCCCCCCAAGACATCTGCCGCCGCCATACACAAAATAGGGCGCAATCGTTTCCCACCGGCAAAGACACTGTATCTCATAGACCGAAAAATCAGGGGGGGGAACCTGTCTTCCCCCGGGAGAAATCGGTCCAGCGCCTGGTCAACAATCCCTTTTCTCTCAGTAAGATATGCCTTCAGTGATATCACTTTGTTATCCATTCATTCGCCCTCATTTGTGAAGGATGTGACCTCCAACTCACCATTGTTCTTCATGAGCATTTCTACCTTTCTCTCGGCATCATCCAGCTTCTTGGCACAGAAACGGGAGAGATTAATGCCCTTTTCAAAGGCCTTCAGTGAATCGTCGAGGGTCATATCTCCCTCTTCCATCTTTTTTACAATCTCTTCAAGCCCTTCAAGGGCCTTTTCAAATGTCTTTTCTGCCATTGCCTCACTCCTTGGAAATCTTAGTGACCTGTGCAGTGAAACTGCCCGATAAAACCCTGACACTGACCTGGCATCCCTCCGTCAGAGATTCTGCCTCTCTCACAACAGTATTGTCCGGCAGCCGTCTCACAATTCCATAGCCCCTTTCAAGGACAGAAAGAGGACTTAGGCTGTTCAGTATCGCAATATCCTGTTGTAACATATTTTTCAGATCACCCAGAAAAAAGCCTATTCGCGCTGTCATTGTTTCTTTCAGTGTCTCAATGCGAAATGTATATTCCCCTACCCTGGCCGCGGGGTTCATGTATAACAGAAGCTTATTAGTGTAAAGAAGGCTGTTTTTGCGGTTCTCCAATCTGCGCCTGACACCATCTTTAAGGGCAAGAGCGGTGTCATCAAGATGTAAACGGAAATCGGCAATCCGCCTCCTCGGGTCTTTCAATCTCGTCGTCAGCGAAGCCACCCCTTCCGATAGCAGGCGGACTATCTTCCGCTGATTATTGAGCAACCTGAAATCGAGGTTCTCCATCCTTTCAAGCAGTTCTCGCCTGTTGGGCACAACCAGTTCGGCGGCTGCCGACGGTGTCGGCGCCCGCAGGTCCGCCACAAAATCGGCAATGGTGAAATCGATTTCATGACCGACGGCCGATATGATGGGAATTTTAGACCCGTGTATGGCCCGTGCCACCCGCTCATCATTGAAGGGGAAGAGGTCTTCCAGAGATCCACCCCCTCTGGTTACAATGATCACATCAATCGCGGGAATGGTATTCAAGGTCCCTATGGCCTCACATATTTCAGGCGGCGCCTCGATTCCCTGCACCCTCACCGGCGCGATAAGGATATCGATAGAGGGAAATCTCCTCTCCGTAATATTCAGGATATCCCTGATTGCCGCCCCCGTCGATGAGGTGACGATACCGATTTTCCGGGGAAGAAAGGGAATTCTCTTTTTTAGAGAAGGATCGAACAATCCTTCCTCATCGAGCTTCTTTTTGAGCTGTTCGAAGGCCATCTGGAGGGCGCCGTATCCTCGCGGCTCGGCGGCATCAATGATCAACTGATACTCTCCCCTCACCTGATAGACATTGACCTGTGCCCGGCAGACGATCTCCATACCGTCCTCCAGATCGAAACTAATCTTATCCATTGCCTGCCGGAATATGACGGCCCTGATCCGACTGTCCCGGTCTTTGAGGGTAAAATAGACATGCCCCGAACCGGGACGCCGGAGGTTTGAAATCTCGCCGGCAACCCAGAGGATGCCGAAACTGGTTTCTAAGAGTATCTTGATGTTTGCCGTTAACTCGGTAACGGTGAGAATTTCTTTCATGTTTTTATTATGTGGGGTTTTTCCAGTGTATCCCATCAGAACATCAAAAATAATAATGTCTTTTCGTACTTAGCAGAGGCATGCCTTAGTTGCAACCCTTTTATTGAGAAATGACCCTGCGTTACATGCAGTAGACGTCGCATCATGATTGGTTCCTTGCAATGTCTTGCCGATAACAACCGATAAAGGCACACACCTGTTCCATGACATCACCGCTGCGCTTCACACTCGTTGAGAGACTCTGCGATCAATGTAAATTTTTGTCTTGAAAAATCGGGTGACCTCTCGGTAAATATTTGCTATTATTGAACAATCTAAAGAAAGAAGAGGGAGCGACTATGGATATGAAGATTTTTGACACAATGAAGGCATCAGATCTGAGGAAATATCTGAAATTTCTCCTTCGGCATTACCGCGTCATGGATGCATTCTGGTTTATCTATGTGGCCGAACGCTTCGACCAGGAGACGGCCGAGGAGATCAATGAGAAGGTCTGGGGGCGGGTGGCCGGCATGGCCGCAAAGGATCTAAAACAACATTTCAAAATCGATGAGACGGGTCTCGATGGATTCGTCAAGACCCAGAGACTCTTTCCCTGGTGTATCCTCGTGGGGTATCAGATCGAGGAGTCGGACGACGAGGTCACTATCTCCGTCCCCTCCTGCCCGACACAGGAGGCCAGACTCAAGCGCGGGCCGGGTGAATATGTATGCAAGGATATGCACCGTTCCGAATTTACAAACTTTGCCACAGCCATAGACGAGCGCATCCGCGTTGAATACCTCTTTGCGCCCCCCGATCCCCATCCCGCGGATATGTTCTGTCAGTGGCTATTTTCCGTTGGAGAGAAATCCGATGGTTCATAACAGAGTGCCCGTATTATCCCAGCGCCACATCGAGGGTCATCATGACGGCAAAACCTAACATGGCGCCTACCGTCGCTATATCGGTATTCTTTTCAAGCTGTGATTCCGGGATAAGTTCTTCAACAACGACAAAGATCATGGCACCCGCCGCAAAAGAGAGGGCATAGGGTAATATGGGCTTCATTAGTATGACTGCGGCTGCACCAATGACACCGGCAATCGGCTCGACAGCCCCCGATAACTGCCCGTACCAGAAACTTTTCAGGCGACTCAGCCCCTCTCTGCGGAGGGGAACTGAAACGGCTGTGCCTTCGGGAATATTCTGAATGCCTATGCCCAGAGCCAGGACAAGGGCACCGGCAAGCGTTGCCGAAGGCAGGTCGGCAGCGGCAGCGCCGAAGGCAACACCCACGGCCAATCCTTCCGGGATATTGTGAATCGTTATGGCAAGGACAAGGAGAACGCTCCTTTGCCAGCTCGTTTTAATCCCTTCCGCCTCTTCTTCGGGAAAACCCAGATGAAGGTGGGGAATGATTTTATCAATGATCCAGAGAAATAGTCCTCCCATCAAAAAACCGACGGTGGCAGGGACCCATGCCGGAAGGGAAGACTCTTCCGCCATTTCAATGGCAGGTGCAAGAAGGGACCAGAAACTGGCGGCTATCATGATCCCCGCCGCAAATCCCAGCATACCATCCAGGATCTTTCTTTCGATTGTTCTGAAGAAAAATACCACCCCTGCCCCGGCAACCGTCAGCAACCAGGTAAAGAGCGTTGCCACTAATGCCTGCATAACAGCATTAAGCCCTGCAAACCATTCCATCGCCATTGTCTGTGTCCCCCCTCCTTTATTGAAGCACCCCTCACGGTGCAGGAAATCTCCGACTGTCTTTATTCGCTCGCTAACCTCGCTGCAGGCAGCGGGGGATGAGATCGCTCTTCAGTTCAAAAAAGCATATAATACTAAAGTATTATAGATGAATGGGCAACAACTGTCAAAGCAGAAAAGGTATTGCGATACATTGAATGTTAAGAAAACGGGCCACAGTTTCACTATAGACGTTGTCCGGGAACGCCTATGCCTTTTATCTGAAGAAGGGCAACCGATTTCGAATTGACATAGAGTGGTATTTTACTATACTTTGGCGAGGAAACTTGTTCCTTGCCGTATATGAGGATTACGTTAGCTCATCCGGTCCGGGAGGAGATTATGGGGAAAAAGGGAACTCTTTGCTTTGTATTTTTTGGGGTCTGTGACTCTATCTACGGTCTTATATACGGTGATAAAATCAGCGTATTTGCAGGCATAATAGTGGCGATCGGCGCTGTCTGGTTATATTATAGCAAGAACAAGGGGTAAACCATTGCAAAACAAGGCAAAGAATTCTTCGCGTCGATACGACAGGGGAAGCCTGTCGGTTCACTGCAATGAGATTGAATTGAAAAGGGTCTTGATGTGAGAAGTTGTAACGCGGGGAAAGTTTTGGATAATCTCTGGTATCTGGGTCGCAAGGAATCGGGGGTCTATCTCCTTGAAGGATCGGACAGTTCCATGATAATCAGCGGGGGAATAAGCAATATCGTGCCCGATATCCTCCGCCAATTCGAGGAATTCGGTATCGATGAGAGACCTATCGATAAACTGCTGATCCTCCATGCCCACTTCGATCATATTGGTATTGTCCCCTTTTTCAAGAGGAGGTATCCCAATCTCCAGATATATGCCTCTCAACGCGCCTGGGAAATTCTTCATATGGAGAAGGCAATTGACACCATCAATGCCTTCAGCAAAGTAACAGCTGAAAAGATGGGTGATGGCGACGTCATCGCATCCTACGATCTCGACTGGCGAAATGACATGGAGGGTATAACCGTTGGAGAGGGAGACAGTATAGATCTGGGCAATCTGCCCCTTTCCATCATGGAAACGCCGGGTCATTCGTCCTGCTCTATTTCTGCTTATGCTCCGAAGATCAAGGCACTCTTCCCATCCGACAGCGGCGGCATTCCTTATAAGGACAGAATTATAACATCGGGGAATTCCAATTATACGATGTTCCAGCAGAGTCTCGAGAAACTGAAGCCTCTGGAGGTGGAGTGTTTCTGCGCAGATCATTACGGATACGTGACGGGGGAGGAGGCTCGCCGTTTCGTCGGGCAGGCCGGCGTCGAGGCCAAAAAATTCCGAAAACTGATGGAATCAGTATACAGGCGAACGGGTGATATCGATACGGCGGCAAAAAGGATGGTGTCAGCCGTTATTGCATCAGATCCTGATTATTTTCTTGCCCCCGAAATCTTGGAGAGCATCTACCGGCAGATGTTGAAGCACATTGCAACGGTGATGGAAGAGGGGGCAACAGCCAAAGGCTGAATGTTAAGCAAGGGACTCCGGAAACCGTTGCGATGGAAAGATTCCGGATCGTCCCTCTTGGGGGTATGTAAAGTATGGAAAAGGATGTATACCCGCTGCAGCAATTCGGGCATCTGGTAGTGAGGGTCGGTCAAAAATCACTGGTGCCGAGGACACGCCACTGGGTGGGAAACGATGAGGTTTACCCCTATTATCACGAGGCCGTTCCCCGCACGGAAGACCCCCTCTATTTGAATCTCTCGTGGAAGAGGAGCGGTGATGCACCCGCCGAACATGTGGGCCTCTATAGAATGAGCATGAAGGCCCTGCTGTCGAGAGAATTTATTCGGGCCGAAGGTACAGACAAAGTGCGGCTCCGGATATGTCACCTGGAAGACGACCTGCTCTACATCCAGGCAAAGTCCGGTGAACCTGCTCTGACTATCGGTTCCATTCCTGAATCATGATTGACGATCCCCTAAACGACATCAAGGGGATAATTTCTAACTCCCTCAGGGGAACCACTATCCCGCTCATATTAGAGAAAGGACGCAACCCATGAAAAAGACCGATCTCATCTGCACGCACTGCGAAAAGATTTTCCCCATATCCGACATCTATCCCCGCTGCGACAACTGCAACGAACCCCTTGAAGTCAAAAAGGTTACAAAGGGCACCATAAAAAAGGGAAATCCTCTCAATCAGACAATACTGGAACGGTACGAAGACTTCTTCCCCTTCAAGGGGATAGAGAAAGGTATATGCCTCAATGAAGGTTTTACTCCCCTCGTGGCATCTGCCTCTCTCGCTGCAGAACTGGGTGTCAGAACAATTTACCTCAAGAATGAGACTGAAAACCCCACCTGGTCCTTCAAGGACAGAGGCACATTAACGGGCATTCAGCATGCAGTCAGGCTGGGATATAAGAAAATCGGAACAGTGTCATCGGGAAACATGGCGGCATCCATGGCCGCCTATGGAGCAAAGGCAGGATTGAAGACCTTTATCCTGGTAAGCGCGGACCTTCCCCCGGAGAAACTCAATCCTATCGCCATATATGACCCTGCCCTGATACGGGTGCAGGGAGATTACGGAAATCTCTACTATGAAAGCCTCACCATAGGAAAGAAAGAGGGTATCTACTTTATCAATTCAGATGTACCCTTCAGGGTAGAGGGATCAAAGACCATCGCCTTTGAACTCTGCGAACAGTTGAATTTCGCCGTTCCCGATTATATGGTAGTACCTACCAGTTCTGGAGGAAACCTGCGGGGGATTATCAAAGGATTCGAAGAATTTAAACTGTGCGGACTGATAGATCGCATGCCGCGCATCGTCTGCGCCCAAGCGAGTGGATGTGCCGCCATATACACTGCCCAAAAAAAGAATCATGAAAGGATATCACGTGTAGAGAATCCAGATACGATCGCTCATGCCATTGAGAATCCCCTGCCACCCAGCGGAAACGAGATTCTTCGAAAACTGCGGGCGAACGACTGGATATCCGTCGCCGTCACCGATAAAGAGATCATCCATGCGCAGAGACGCCTTGCCGGTGAGGGCATCTTCGGACAACCCGCTTCAGCAGTTCCCCTGGCGGCAGTGAGACAACTGACGGGACAGGGCGTTATAGGCAGCGATGCTTCCGTTGTCCTGCTCATATCCGGTAGCGGGTTAAAGTACACTGCCGCCTTCGAAAGACACGATTTACAAATCTCCGATTGCAGGATAGAGGACCTGGGTGAGTTTATGAAATAGGTTTGTTAACAGTTTACAGTTACCGGTTCACGGGTTAAAAAAACAAGATGAAGGTCCTAACTGGTTCGATCTGGAAATTTGAACCAGCGGCAAGCAGAAAGCTAATGAAAAAGTGTTGAAAAAAACTGTCAACTGGAAACTGTGAACTGTTTTTTATATCTGCCCCCTGAGCCGTGCCCACAGAATACCCAGGTATTCATGGACGGCCCGTTCCGATTTCTGCAACGAAACGGCACTGGGGAAAAATTGACCCGGACTCAATTGCCTCTTTTGTTTCAATACATGTCCCGCGGGGGCGGGAATGGGGTCCATCCCCACTTTCCTGAAGAGGGCCATGGCACGTGGCATGTGTGAGGCCGACGTTACCAGAACGAATCGATTCTCGCCCACAATCTTTTTTATGAGAAGGGCCTGATCCTTGGTATCCTTTGAGTCGGACTCCATGATTATGTCGTCACCCTTCATACCCAGGACCTGCGCCGCTGCGGCCAAGGTCTTTGCTTCGGGCAGGGGATCAAACACCCTTCCTCCCGAAACTATCATCTTACTCCCCGGATTTTTCCTGTATACCCGAATCCCCTCTACGAGACGAATAAGGGATGGACTGCTCAACTGGCTCGTCACCGGGAGGGTTGGATCGGTCACATGCCCCCCACCCAGAACGACTACATAGGCGACAGGATCGGATTCTATCTGGGACAGAGCGGGTGAATATGCGCTGTATTGCTGTTCAAGGGGATCGATTATTTTACTCGATATCTGACCGAAGCTCAAAAGGGCAAAGATCAACACCCCTACCGCTACCAGAATCTTTCCCGTCCTCCTCCGCCGTGTAAAAAAGAGAAGAAATAATCCGGCCAGAGAGAAAAGAATACTCAAAGGAACGGGAAATAAAAAGGGCGCTACTATCTTTTTTAATAAAAACATAATCCTCTTCTTTTGTACTCTTTATTCAAATCTGATGGTTCAGCAAAAAGTCAGATTTTCTCGCTGGAAGACCATTTCGGGGACGATTTCGATGCTTGGCTAAAAATCTAAAACTCGTGCTAAAGCACTCAAACAATTAGATTTTCTTAACGCCAATCACCACAATCATCTGTTTCCCGAAATGCTCAAATCCGCTCGAAAATGACTTTTTACCGGTCTGTCACATCTGTCATTATCAGATTTTTAGGTCATGAGAAAGTCCTGACTGCCCTATTCGGCATCGAATCTTTCATCAGGCATAGCCGTCATTCCGAGGGGAGAGGCGCAGCCTCTCTTTTAATTCGCATCTTCTGTATAATGTAAACCCCTATTAAAAGCAGGGCACCCACAATGTCACTGCTCGGTTCCGGGTAAATCAATAAAATGGCCGACAGACCAGTCAATATACGTTCCATGACGAGGGACCGCGCTACGAAATATCCGATGACTGTGGCACCAAGGGCTATGACGCCCATGAAGAGGGTTATGACGACCCTGCCGAAGAGTATAAAGTCGAATGGCACAGAGGGATCGAGCAGCGCGGGAAGCCAGAGGAGTATGGGCGCCGATACGAGGACAAAGGGCACGATAAAGCCAGCCGAGGCGAGGCCAAATGCGGTGATTCCTGTCCGAAAGGGATCCGCTCCCGATATGCCCGATGCCGCATAGGCGGCCAGCGCGACGGGTGGCGTCACGTCGGCAAGGACGGCGTAGAAGAGAACAAACATGTGAGAAACGAGGGGGTGGATGCCCCACTGAAGAAGCGCCGGCGCCGCGATCATCGACGCGATGATGTATTGCGCCGTCGTGGGAATACCCATGCCAAGGATAAAACAGGCTATGGCAGTAAAGAAAAGGGTGAAGAAGAGCGACGTTCCGCCAATCGTGAGCAGGTTGAAGACGTCAAAGGTCATAAAGACAGTGGCTACTCCCTTTGCCAGTTCTATGATTGCCGCGGCAAACTTGAGCCCCAGACCTGTCAGGGTTGTTGCGCCGACAATAAATCCGATGCAGGCACAGGCCGCTCCGATGGCAAGGGCATTTTTCGTCCCGAGCTCCAGAGTTTCCATAATATCGGGAATTCTCATCCTGCTTTCCTTATAAAAGACCCCGATTCCTATGACAACCGCCAGGGTCCAGAATGCCGAGAGGAAATAATCGACATTAAGAATATGCAGGAGTACAAGAAGGATGCCCGAGCTGAGGCAGATACACCAGTTTCTGATATCGGTTTTCTTTAGTGAATAGGCAAATCCAAGGACGAAGAAGGCTATCCAGATAATCGTTCCCACGGTAAAGGGACTGAATGGGTTATACCGAAAAAGGATAGCGGGCGCCGCAAGGATAATCGTTATGAGGAAGGGCGTGGTCCTGTCGTGAACCTGACCGATGGCAACGGAAAAGAAGATTCCCCAGAAGGCTGCCAGGAAGGGGCTGCTTCCCGAAACGAGGAGCCAGACAATAATAATCAGAGGGGCGACAAGGGGCCACTTTTCCTTCAGTATTTTCATCGTCTTTGGCAGCTTGTCCCGGGGAATTCCCACGAGGCCGCTCTTCTTTGCCTCGAAGTGAACCATCGTCGCAATGGCAAAAAAGTGGAGAATCGCCGGAATAACTGCGGCGGCGGCAATCTTGATATAGGGAATACCTAGAAACTCCGACATGATGAAGGCGGCAGCACCCATGATGGGGGGCATCAATTGCCCGCCCGTGGAAGATGCAGCTTCCACCGCCCCGGCAAACTGTGGACGGTAACCGACTTTCCGCATGAGGGGAATGGTGAAGGCCCCCGTTGTAACCGTATTGGCGATGGAACTCCCGCTTATGGAACCCATGAAACCACTGCTGATGACGGAAACCTTGGCCGGCCCTCCGGCGGACCATCCGGCCAGGGCCATGGCAAGATCCATAAAGAGCTGTCCCAGACCCGTCTTAGATATAAAAATGCCGAATAGGACGAAATGAAAGACGAAGGTGGCAACAACGCCGAGGGGTATGCCGTAAATGCCCTCCGTTCCCAGGAACATATGCTCAATGATCCGTTCTATGGAATAGCCCCTGTGGGCGAAGAAGCTGAGCCCCGGGATATTCAGAAAGTAGGGGCCCAGATAGCAGTTTATCAAAACGAGAAAGGCTATGATGGGAAGCGGGGAACCGATGCTCCTTCTGGCACCTTCCATGATGAGCAGGAAGGCGAAGGCACCTATGACCAGATCAACCTTAATCGGCATTCCGGCACGGTAGACGAGACTGTTGAATTCCAGAAATATAAAGACGGAAAAGGCCGACGCCATGAGAACAAGAAAAATATCGAAGTAGGGGATGTCATCGTTTTGGTAATTGAAAGAACCGGTGGAGATGATTGCAGTAAGAGCCCTTGCCCAGTGGACAATGAAGAGCAGAAGGATACTGAGAAAGGTTGCAAAGAGGAAAATACTCCAGAAGAGGAGCGACATGTTGGGGGCATTAAAAACCTCTGTAAAATCGATAGAGTGATAGGCCTTCAATGCTCCGAAAAAGAAACCACCAATCATGGCTGTAAATATGGCAAAATCGCAGTACATAAAGATCTTCTTTTCAAGAAACTGGCGGTGTTTGAAGTATACGATGCCTACAAATGTGACAACTGCGAGGACAAAAGAAGCTGCCGTCGAAAGTTCGAGGATTTCTCGGAACATGGCAGTCGCTAAAGAAGATCCGACGACACCATAGATTATGTCATAGACAAGAAACTTCCTTCCCTGGGTATCCTTTTTTCTGATGGAATAGAGAAAATATACGAGGGGAAGGACAAAGGCCAGGTGAAAGGCGCGATGTCTCCACTCCTGAAAGACGCCGAAACCTGCCGTGTAGATATGAAATATGGAGAGCACCTGCGTCATAAAAAAGGCAAGCTTCATCGTTATCCCCGAGAGGGTTCGGAATCTGAAATCGGGGTCATATTTCGATATTTCTTCTAAGTTTTCTGATACATCTGCCGTGAAGAGATCATTATTTTCCTTTTCCATGCCAGCGCTCCTCTATTGTGTGGAGTACATTATTCTGTAATAGAGATAATACCCGAGACGTACCCGTTCTATCGTCATTCCTAAGAGCGTATTCCCTGCCAGAGAGGCAAGCTTGAACTCCCGCCCGTCTCCGAATCTCAAGGTATTGTCGTATTCAGTATCGACCCACTGGATAACAGCGGGAATGACACGGTGCATGTTTTCTATGATGAAATGATCCCCCTCGGCACGAAATGTCTCATCGCCGAATGCGGCATAGGGAAGCCCCGTCCGGCTCGACCAAAACTCCGTCGCATAGGTTATCATTCTATAGTCGTCATCAACCTTCAGGTGATCCCATACGGGGCAGTGCTCTACGGAATGCATGAAACCGAGGGAAAAGTGGAAACCGGGCCGTACCCTTTCAAGATACAGAACAGTGTCTTCCCGCAGGACCTTGATTTGAAAAACATGCAACTGAACGAGCAAAATCGCTACAAGTATACAGAAGACGAGGACGGTAGAGGCGATGACGTTTCTACACATAATAAAATTGGGCACCGACTATAGCGGTGCCCAATCTCCTTTCTCTGGATGTGAGTCAGGACAGCGCGTGCTATTTTATCAAACCTTTTTCCTTGTAGAATTTCGCAGCGCCTGGATGAAGCGGAATCGCCATACCATCAAGGGCGGTATCGAGTGTCACGTCCTTGCCCTTGGCGTGGACCTGCCCCATGATTGTCGCAGCACTGGGTGCCTCGGCAGCCATTCCCTTCGATTTTCTCAGGACGTGTTTACCCTTTTCCCAGAGGGCCACGGTCAGCTGATAAACGATGTCCTCGGGAATAGCCGCATCGACTACCCACTGCGCCATGACGGCTACGGTATCGACGGCTACATCCTGTCCCCTGTATGTGCCAGCAGGAATGGTAACCTTTGCATAGAAGGGCCATGCGTCGGTGACTTTCTTGATGAGTTTGTCATCGATGTCGAGGATGGTGATATCTGTCTGAGAGGTGAGTTCCATGACTGATGATGTGGGGATGCCGGCGGTAATGAATCCGGCGTCGGCCTGGCCATCTTTCATACGCTGCGAGATGCCTGTAAAACTGAGCCAGTCGAGTTCGCCGAAATCCTTGAAGGTCATACCCGCCGCTTTCAGGATATTCTCTGCATCGACTGCAGTTCCACTGCCCCTGTCGCCGGGAACGACACGTTTACCTGCCAGTTCTTTAACGGACTTAATGCCGGCGCTCTTCAACGTTGTTATCTGGATCACCTCAGGATAGAGAGAAGCGATGCCACGCACATTCTTGACGGGTTTTCCTTTAAACTGGTCGATGCCGGTATATGCCTGGAAAGCGGTATTGTTCTGTACGAATGCCGACTCAATGCCGTGACTGCGGATGAGATTGAGATTGGCGGTGGAGGCATTCCCGGACTGTGCCGTTACGATCAGATCAGGAATCTTTGTTGACAGGGCCTGGGCAAGGGCTCCACCCAGAGGATAGTAGGTTCCTCCCGTTCCACCTGTAGCTACGGCAAAGAACTTCTTAGCTGCAAAGGTAGGACCGACAAAAACCATTGATAAAGCCAAAACTGTTACGATGCAAAGCAAAACATGTTTTTTCTTCAACATAATAATTCTCCTCCTATTTGGTTTTACGTCATATTTCTTTTATTCACCCCTCAAACAATAGTCCTTTCAAGAGTACGGAAAATACTGACGATTGTCAATGTTTTTTTATAAGCGGTCTTCCCCCCTACTCCCCCTATATCAATATAAAGGGTACCCGGTATAAAAAAGTACAAAGGTGTGGGACAGCTTTCACTACCCGCCATCACCCACAATGATAAAGGGTGCCCAGAAGACAGGATGGGCATAGCTTGCGACGATCTTGTCAGTTGCCTTATCGATAAATCCCGGTGAATCGATCAACGCCAGCATCGATTCGCGATGGGCCTGGACCCGTTTCATGCCACTGTTCTCCTTCTGATAGCGGAAAAGACCCGTCGTCAGTTTCCGGGCCGAGGTGGTTTCAACGGGCCACATGCTCACCAGTATGGCACGGGTTCCGGCATAGAAAAAGGCACGGCCGAGGCCGGATACCGCTTCGGCCCCTGAACCTTCGGCGGCACCGGTGTTGCAGGCAGAGAGAATGACCCAGTCGGCATTCATCTTCAATCTCAGTATTTCTTCCATCTTCAGCAACCCGTCCTCCCCATCGCCTGTCACGGAAGGGGCGGAAAGGGCAATCGCCGGCTGGTCCAGACCGTCAAGATCACCCGGCACCAGGGCATGGGAGGCAAAGGCAACGACACGGCTGTCGGAGAGATCCATGGTTTTCACTGTATGCTCGGAGGCATCCTTCCCCAGAAAAACATCCCTCGCCGGATCGGCACCCAGAAGGGTTGCGATGTTCCTTATCTCTTCCGCCGTGTCGGGTATGCGGCACAACATGCCCAGATTACAGGATGAGAGGTCTTTGTTGTCGAGACTCCCCGTTTGCGTAATTCGAATGCTCCTCACCTGTATCTTTTCGTCCAGACTCGCCAGCATTATCGTGGAATCGGCCTTTTCTTTTTCTGCCGCTGCCATCTGCTCACGGTTAAAAAAGGGATCGCCGAAACCGACGAATGCCTTTCGACCCGTATCGGCCGCAGGCAGTGTGCGCATCGAGACAAAGGAGGCGACGGAGGGCTGCCGGACTATCGAAATCCTCCTGATCAGCCAGGGCACTGCGCGGTAACCTGCAAAGAGTTCTTTCTTTTCTGGACTCAATGTAATGGGAGATGTCGGTAATACCGAAAAGGGTAGATGGGCCAAGGGACCGGGGGCCACAACGATTAGGTCTTTCGCATTACCCCATCCGACTTCGACAGGTTTCAGCAGATCCTGGTAAAGACTATAGGCCCCATCGATGTCGAATGCGGGGATATCGCCGAAGGTCTGCGGGGCGACATCCAGGGCTGTGCGTAATTGGCCGATGGTATCTTTAAGTGTAGCCTTGTCAAGACCAGCTATGGAGAAACTGACCCTGCCGGTTTTGGGAATCGCCCAGATATAGGTACGGTGAATCTTTGGATAGATAACCACCATGGCCTCACCAGGTTTCAGCAGTTCCTGCACCTGTGAAAAATCGACCGGTTGAGGATTCGTGAATTCCGCGTACTTTGGAAAACGTCTCTTGATTTCTTCAAGGAGGGACTCCCGTGCTGCTTCTAATGTGTTGATTGTTGTTTTTATATCATTCAGGGCAACCGGGTCCTGCTGGTCGGAAGGCGCCGCGATGACATTGGAGAGTGTCGTCTGGAGTGCCCCTATCTGTTTGAAGGCGTCCTGTTCCTCTCTCACCAGGTCGGCCAGTTCGGGATCGACTGCCGCCGCCCTCGCGCCGCTTTCACTCAGGGCGCCCTGCACGGCGCTGCCGTTCATTGCTTCGCAGAGTCTGAATATCTTGGCAGCAACATCGATGCCGAAGGTCTTTTCCTGTTTCTCCCGGTAAATTCTGGTGAGCAGCTCGAGATAGGCTTCAACAATGACTTGCAGACGCAGGTCTTTTCCGTAATCCCTCCGCTTTGATAACAGGATGGGAAGGGCCTCGGAGAAATCCCTGAGCGCCTCGATATCATTACCCCTTACTGCATGTATCATCCCTCTGAAACCCTGCAGTTCCGCCGTATCGTAGCGATCTGTGCCATACTGTTCCAAGTATATCGTATGCCATCGTGAGATTGTTCTCATCGCTTCCTCGATACGACCTGTTTTGATCAGTGAAAGGATCAGATCGCTGCTACGAGAAAATATTTTTTCATAAAAAACGAGATCGTCTCGCATATCGTCTCTGACTTCATCAAAATGCCGCATGGCCCCGGTAAAATTCTGTCCGGCGACGGCCGCCTGGCCCAGATTCATTTTTGCCCAACCCATCCGTATGGAACTTCGAGCTATTCCGGAAGCCTCTATAATCCGGTATGCCTCCCTGAAAATAGCTTCGGCATCATCGATGCGTCCCTGCGAATAATAAATATTTCCCAGATCTTGCAGGAACGTTCCATTTGTCTCTGAATTTATACCCGACAGTCCGATGGATTCCTTCAGCGTCTCTCGCACTTCCAGTTCCGCTTCCACATAGCGTCCCTGATTCATCAGATTCCGGGCCAAATGAATCCTTCGAAGAAAACATCCCCACGGAAAATTTTCCAGTGTCTGCGATCTTCTGTGCGGTTGATTAATGTATACCTGCATATCACGTCGGAGAGATTCGGCTTCGACATATTTGCCCTGTGCCTCCAACACCCGTATCTGCATATCGACTTTGAAAATGACGGCCCAGGTTTTGCCGATGTCTTCTACATTGGGGTTATTTATAATCCCGTTACAGAATTTGACGCCGGCATTTTTTGTCTCTTCGGCGGACTTAAAATCACCCATTTGAAGTTGCATTACGGTTAAAAGCAAATATCCCTTCCTTCTCGGATGTATCGACAAGGCCTTTTTCTGTAAGGCAAGGGCACGACGGTAGTTTCCGAAAGACATTTCACCTTGTCCCAGATTGCTCAGTATCGCCGCATATTTCTGTTTTTTCAGACCGGCAATCTTCGTTTCACTGTACCGCAGGGCGGTGCGTAGATCCTCCAGTGCCTGCTTAGAACGGCCCAATTGACGGGAACTGTCCCCCCTTTCGAGATAAAATTCAGCAAGGATGACACTGTTCCTGGTGTCCGGCGGCACAGCGTTCGCTTTTTCTTCATGTATCTGGGTAATTTCAGGATCAAATTCCCCCGGCTGGTCGAGCAGATCCAGAATGTCGTGGATTCGGCGGGGCGGCGGCACAAAGGGCTTCTCACTCATTGACATGGTTACCTGCCTGGCCTCGTCGAGGGACATCGTCTTGGCCTTGGCATTAGCCTTTAAGGGCTCGGCGCTTAACACCAGTCTATTTGTTGGATCAAGTGCATCCGCAACGGCCTTGTTGTCGGGATTTGTTTCCTGCAGCTGATGAAAGATCTCTGAAATCCGAGGCCAGTCCTGTTTATGCCAGACAATGACAAACACCTTATATAAGCCGATATTGTCTTTATATCTTTCCGGATGTAAAGGGCTCCCATAGGAATCGACCTGCCCATCTCTGATACCCATAAACAGATCACCGGTATTATCCGCAGCAATAGAAACCGCGTTCCGTTGATACAGAGGAGTTATACAGGGATTTTTGCCAATCCTTACCATGAACGGCCAGCCATGTTCCGGCCGCACATCATATTTATAGCCCGGAGGTGCTTTTGGCCGTTCATCGACACTGCCGGTAGCGAAAATGGAATAGGTGTCTCCCTCGTTTAGATGAATCCCCGTATT
Source organism: uncultured Syntrophaceae bacterium (assembly GCA_964394725.1). Taxonomy (GTDB): domain Bacteria; phylum Desulfobacterota; class Syntrophia; order Syntrophales; family UBA2210; genus JAFGPZ01. Next base: position 21,241 of record CAYMYS010000004.1, on the reverse strand, counting down.
TTGCATCCCGGGATAGTTCCCATACAGATTTACGTGTTTATACTCCCTGACAATCTCGGGCTGTGGTTGCGGTATCTTGATCGTTGATGTCATACAGCCGGAGAGCAATAGAAAGCATGCGATAAAAAGAGAAACGTAAAATAGTAGCGCTTTATAATTGTTTCGTCTACAGTTGGAAGTGCGGCAAGGCATATCTGGATCGTTCATAATCTCCATTCCTTCGAGAATGAGTTTATCTACTACCTTCACATCGGTACGAATGAAACTGGATTTATTTGCAGCATGGATCGAGAAATAACAAAGTCTGCGGCCTCACAACGCAGGAAACCCCGTCTCTTTTTATGTGAAACGGGGTATGTGTTTGCACTGCTTCATTGTTCCCTCTTTGCTGAATTTTAAAAAAGCCCCCGGAAAAAATATAATTTACGACTAAACGTATCAGGGAAGTTTTGTCAAGTATTTAATGATAAACCTGCAACGCAGACACGATGAAACTGTACAGGCGACCTGGCGGGGTAGATTGGCCCTTATTGGTCCGGCAACAATATGTGGCAAAGATTTCATTCCCGCAAAACGGGCATCCGGGATTATACTGGATGCCGGATCACGTCCGGCATGACATTTGATATGTTTCATTGCCGGTGCAAATGCATTTCAGGCATAAGGATCGATTATTGTGGCAGCAGGTCCCCTGAGTGTTCTTCTAACTGTGCAGTGATTAGTCGTATTCTGTATTCTTTACACCCGGTTTCTGTTGAGACATTCAGCGGCGCCGTCGAATGGGTAGAGATAATTACCAATTTTACAAAAATTTGTATTATTGGTAATTTGAGCAAAGCAGCCCCGGCGACCAAGATGTGCATATTACTGATTTTTGTATTTTGCACACTACTTGAACTTATACTTCGATCTAATCCACCTCCCTAACCATCACTTTCTCTGTTCAACCGGGAAGGCACAAGCGAAGGATCATGGTGTCTCGGCCCTGCATGCGCAAATTGTTAATTTTGCCAGAATTTGCATTATTAACATTTTGAGTGATTCTACACCGGCTCATCCCCATACCTTCCCACACTCGAAAAGCGAATCAGAACAGTTGCACTGATAAATAGAGAATTGTACCATCGCCAAAATTAACCGGTCACGCAGGATTGATTAAAACATTGCAAAAGGGTATAAAAGCATAAAAAGTACAAAGTGTACAGGATGTGCGACATGAAACCGAGAATACTCTTTATGGGGACACCGGCCTTTGCCATACCCTCCCTGAAAATTCTGATAGAGCATGATTTCTCCATTGCAGGCGTGGTTACACAGCCCGACAGGCCCAAGGGGAGGGGAAGAAAACTCGTTGCGCCCCCCGTGAAGGATTATGCCGCCACGTTGAACATTCCCCTCTATCAGCCCGACCGAGTGAGGGATGAAAGCTTTCTGGAAATATTCAAAGAGATATCTCCCGAGATGGTTGTGCTCGTTGCCTTCGGCCAGATACTCCCGAGAGAGATAGTTGAATTTCCGCCCCTGGGTTGTGTCAATGTCCACCCGTCACTGCTTCCGAAATACCGGGGTCCGGCACCCATGAACTGGACCATCATAGGGGGCGAGGAAAGGACGGGAGTCACCATCATGCGCATCGATGAGGGCATGGATTCGGGAGATGTACTCCTTCAGGAAGAAACGGAAATCGGTGATAGCGAGACCTTCGACCACCTGCACGACAGATTGTCGGAGATGGGCGCCCAACTTCTTTTTAAGGCCGTGGAGGGAATTTCCGCTGGAACAATCACCAGGAAACCGCAGGATTCGTCCCTCCTTAGCGTGGCACCAAAGATTACACGAGCGACGAGCCGCATCGATTGGAAAAGACCTGCGAGAGAGATCGTGAATCTGATCAGGGGTCTCTCTTCCATACCCGGCGCCTATACACTCTTTAAGGGAAAGAAAGTCAAGATATTCGACGCCTCGTGGGAAGAAATGCCAACCACGGGGGTCCCAGGAGCATTATCTCCCCTTAAGAAAGAGGGAAAGATTCGTGTCGCGGCAAAAGATGGATACGTTTATATTGAAGAGTTGCAGCTTGAAGGAAAAAAGCGTATGAAAACGGGAGATTTCCTTCGGGGATACCAGATATCGCCCGGAGATCTTCTGGAGTAGAGGGGAATGATGAAAGTTTTCAAAAGACCATTTTATCACAGACGAATCAGTCGGTGTGTTATGTGTGCCGCATTCCTCCTTCTGATCTTCTGTGCCACCTCTGTCGGGGCGGAACAAAAGAACCTCTTCCTCGGTTTCACGGAGGACAAAGATTCGGAATCGACCCCTCAAGGGTGGGAGCATATCGGCTACTTCGGAAAAGCGAAAAATGAAATCTCACTTGTCAGAGAGGGGAAGTGGACTGTTGTCTATATGAAGAGCCTCAACAGTATTTCCTCCCTCATTACACGACCCGATGCCGACATCAAAGATTACCCCATTATCGCATGGCGGTGGAAGATCGACAGGACCGTCGGCATGGCCAGGGAGCATAGACGGGATAGAAACGATTGCGCCGCGCGGATACGGATAATCTTTGGCAAGGACAGGGGAGATGCGCCACTCGATAACCCTCTAGTCAAAAAGGTCATTAAGATGGTGGGATTCAAAATGCCCAAAATGGAGCCTCAGGGCATGAAGATCGATTATGTATGGGGAAATGATGCGAAGAAAGGAGTCGTCATCGACTATCCCGGTTCAAAAAGTCATAAGGTTGTGGTGGTGGAACGGGGAAATGATCGGGCAGGGAAATGGATCAGGGAAAAACGAAATCTCATGGAGGACTTCCGCCGGTTTTTCGGAAGCGAACCCCCGGGCATTCTAGCGATTGCCGTCCTCACCGATACGGACCAGACCAATGAAGGTGTGGAGGCACACTACAGCAGTGTCATGCTGATGGGTCAATGAAGATGAAAATCATACACAGAAAAAACCGGCGATCCACCCCCCCTGACCAAAACAGAGAATCTGTCGTGCAGGGAAATCCCCGGCAACTGGCCACAACTATTCTGGACAGGGTAGACAAGGAAAAATCCTTTGCTGAACCCCTCCTGGACGCCTTCCTCTCGCAGAATATACTCTCCAGTATTCAAGACAGAAGACTCCTGACAGAGCTTGTCTATGGAACGCTCCGCATGAGAAACCGTATAGACTGGGTTATTCAATCCAACTACACGGGCGATTTGAAAAAGATGGAGGGAGGAATCACAAATATACTCAGGATCGCTCTCTACCAGATAATCTTTACCGACAGGATTCCCGCCTATGCCGCCTGCGACGAGGCGGTAAAGATGACCAAGAAAGATTATCCCGGGCGGGACCGCCTGGTGAATGCCATCCTGCGGAATGCCATCAGAAAAATGGATGGTGTGACATATCCCGATTTTCAAGGAGATCCCGCCGCCCATATCTCTAGTTTTCACTCCCACCCGAAATGGCTTGTAGAAAAATGGATTACCCGATTCGGCACTGAAGAGACTATGGAATTCTGCAGGAGCAACAACGAAAGACCCCCCTTTACACTGCGCATAAACAGATTGAAGACGGAACGTAACGATGTGGTAAGGACTCTTATCGATGAAGGCATAACAGCAGGGCCGACGGCATATTCCCCCGACGGAATCACTATCTCCAGTCCCGGTATGCCGGTCAGGGAGATGTCGCTCTACAAAAAGGGCAACCTCCTGATCCAGGACGAGGCATCGCAGCTCATCTCCCTGCTCCTCGATCCCAAACCCGGCGATGTTGTACTGGACGCCTGTTCCGGTGCGGGTATAAAGACGACCCACATGGCGGGGTTGATGCAAAACAGGGGAACAATCATTGCCCTGGATATAAATGAGCGAAAGATCGCAGGTTTGAAAGAACTGTCACAGCGGTTCGGCGCAACGATTATTGAACCCACAATCGGTGATGCAACGGAAGATATGGGTCCTGCCTACGGTGAACAGTTCGACAGGATTCTCGTGGACGCCCCCTGCTCCGCCCTGGGAACACTGAGAAGAAATCCGGAGATAAAGTGGAGCAGAAACGCAAAGGACATGAAAAAATTCCCCCGGCTTCAGAAAAGAATGCTGAACCGGTGCGCCCCCTATCTGAAGCGGGGCGGAATCATGCTGTACAGTGCCTGCACCATAGATAAGGATGAAAACGAGTGGGTGGTAGAGGAGTTTCTCCGTGGAAATTCCGATTTTATTTGCATTTCCCCATCCCTTTCGAAAGACTGGAAGATGACCGACGGGGATGGTTTTTTCAGGACATTCCCCCACCGTCACAAAACGGACGGGTTTTTCGGAGCCCTCTTATTAAAAAAGATGAAAGGAGAATAGTGATGTCTGAGAAGATGCCAAATCGCGACGACGCCCTGACCATTTTACATAAGTACAACGCAAGCGATAGTCTCCGCAAACACGCCTACGCAGTGGAAGGGGTAATGCGCTACATTGCGCGGAAAAAGGGAGAAGACGAGGAGAAATGGGGGGTCATCGGTCTCATCCATGACCTCGATTACGAGCAGTTCCCCGACCGGCACTGCGCCAAGACGAGAGAAATTCTCGAAGACAATGGCTGGCCCGAAGAATATATCCGTGCAGCCGTTTCTCATGGATGGGGAATCTGTTCCGATGCGGAGCCCCAAAGCGCACTTGAAAAGACCCTCTATACCATCGATGAACTGACGGGACTGGTTGCGGCCAATGCCCTCGTCAGACCTTCGAAGAGCGTCATGGACATGACCGTAAAATCGCTTAAAAAGAAGTGGAAATCACCGGCCTTTGCGGCGGGAGTGGATCGGACCATCATACAGAGGGGTGCCGAGATGCTCGGTGTGGAGCTGGGCGAACTCATGGAAGATACCATTATGGGGATGCGCGACGTCGCTGATGAGATCGGTCTGAAAGGGGAAACTGCCTGATCGTCTGATCGGGAGACGTGTTTATGAAATGAGCCCTCTTTCCTATTGCCACTGATGAACGACCGCATAAACACCTTTCCTACGAAAAAACCAAAATTGATGGTCCGGTATAAAGTCGGATATCTGCCATTTTGTCACTCCTGACCTGATCGGGAATCCAGTTTATTCAAGTACTTATGGACTATCTGCGCGGGAGTGACTCCCTTGAGGACTTTTTACCGATTCGTCAAAATGAGTGGACACGGTGATTGTCATACATCACTGTCAGGAGTCACCGTTCCTCTGCAATAATCGAATCCCCTCGGGCAAGATTTTTTCGGTAATGTCATGATCTTCAGTTGAAGGTCCTTCATACACCGGGGCATACGCCGGGTGGCATGTCACTCTATTTTCAGGACATGTCTGTACCGGAGATACACCCTTCATCGGAGGCGTCGGGAGGACGGATCTCCCCGGGGCATCGTGAAAGGTGTTGCACACATCTATAAGAGAAAAACTGATGACCCTTCCCGACGATACAATTGTTCTTCCCGGCCACAACTACGGAGGGACATCGACATCAACAATCGATAACGAAAAGAGGCATAACCCACACCTGAGATAGAGTGACACCATATCTTACTCCGGGAGCTTGACACGACTACAAAGGATTATTATGTTACGGGAGATGGTGTCCCACTCGCTACCAGACTACCAATGAACAGGAATAAGTAAGAATTTATGAAAGAGGATTATTACAAGATTCTCGGCGTTGACAGAAATACGCAGCCCGACGAGATAAAGAAGCGTTACAGACAGCTTGCCCTAAAGTACCATCCCGATAGAAATCCGGGGAACAAAGAAGCGGAAGAGAAGTTCAAAGAGGCGGCAGAGGCCTATGAGGTCCTGAGCGACCAGGAGAAACGCCAAATCTATGACCGATACGGCCATGAAGGTCTCAAGGGAACGGGATTTCAGGGATTTACGGGATTCGAGGATATTTTTTCAAGCTTTGGCGATATTTTTGAGGATATTTTCGGATTCTCAAACGGGAGACGGTCACGGACCTCTGCACGCGCAGGCGCCGACTTTCGCTATGACCTCAAGATCTCTTTCATGGATGCGGCCTTCGGGACTACCACGGAGATAGAACTGGAGAAATATCAGGGATGCAGTGAATGTGGCGGTTCGGGCGCAACCCCCGGTTCGGAACCCATCGTGTGCCCCGAATGCAACGGCAGGGGACAGGTTACGCGGGCCACCGGATTTTTCAGTATCAGCACGACCTGTTCAAACTGTGGCGGAACCGGAACGGTCATAGAAAACCCCTGCACGGTCTGTCGCGGATCAGGGAAAGAGAAGATCACGAAGTCGGTGCAGTTGCGAATACCGGCGGGAGTGGAAACGGGGTCACGTCTCAGGCTTCGCGGAGAAGGCGAAGAGGGGGAATTCGGCGGTCCCAGCGGAGATCTTTACATCTTCATCTATGTGGAAGCACACACATTCTTTGAAAGAGAGGGGAACGATATACTCTGCAAGGTCCCCATATCCATGACGCAGGCCGCACTGGGGGCCAGCATTGAGGTTCCCACCCTGAATGGCAACGAGAAAATAAAAATTCCCAAGGGCACACAACAGGGTAAAGTATTCAACCTGAAGGGAAAGGGAATCCCCCACATACGAGGCTTCGGTAAAGGTGATCTACTGGTTCAAACGACAATCGAAATACCGACCAATCTGAAGGGCAAAGAGGAAAAACTCCTCAAAGAATTTGCGAAACTGCGGGGAGAATTATAGGTTGCGTTCCAGCTTTTTTGCAGTTCTGTAGGCGTCTATCGTCGAAACAAGCCAGCAAAGAATAATCACACAAAAACCCATTTCAAAATAGAGAGAAGGAAAACCATCGGGTGAGGCAAGCGCCATGCGCGAAATCTCTGTTATGTCGGCGTGACCTCCCTGCCTCTGGATGCCTTCGAGCATATCAAGCGCCTTTACAGTAGCCGACCCTATAATAAAACCAAACCCCATAAGCACTATAGAAATGTAGATAAACCCGCGCATGTATCGCTTCAGATAAATCTGCCCCGAACCGGGAAACAACAACCCCGACATCAGGGCAGCCTTTATGGATACCCTCATAATTCACCCCTCAGGCGTAGTAAGGATTCCTAATTTCACTTGCACTTTGTTACGAGTTGCAACATTATAGACGCTGTCGAATAAATTTTCATTGTTTTTACTATCGCTTTTTTATGCTATTGGTGGTGGTATATAAATATGCTTGTATTGATGAGGTGATCAATGAAACAGGTGAGACTCGGAAAAACCAACCTTGAAGTCTCCGAAGTGGGACTCGGCGGCATACCGATCATACAACTCTCCCTCGAAGAAGGAATCTCTCTGGTTCGCTATGCCTATGACCGGGGGATCAGATTTGTTGATACGGCACATGCCTACGGGGACAGTGAAGAGAAGATAGGACTGGCATTGGAACCGGTGAGAGATCACGTTGTCATTGCCACGAAAAGCATGAAAAGAGATGCCACAACTGTTGCCGATCACATTACGAAGAGCCTGAAAAATCTGAAAACCTCTTACATAGACATATATCAGATTCATGATATCGCCTCTGAAGAAACCCTGAATGAGGTCCTGGCCCCCGGGGGGGCCTACGAGGCAATTGACCAGGCCAGGTCTGAAGGAAAGGTGCGATTCATCGGATTCAGCTCTCACGATATCAAGACGGCCATCACAGCCTGTCATACTGGTCTCTTTTCCACGATTCAGCTTCCTTTCAACTTCATTGAAGACGAGGCCGCCGAAGAGCTGTTCGTCACTGCCAGGGAACTTGATCTGGGAATGATTGCCATGAAACCCCTCGGAGGCGGTCTGCTGGAACGGGCACATCTCTGTTTCCGGTTTTTACAGCAGTACACTGATGTTGTTCCCATTCCTGGCCTGTCATTCCGGCATGAGGTGGACGAAATCGTCGAATTATACGAAAGGCCTGCAAAACTGACAGGAAAAGACTGGAAAGAGATAGAGACGATTCGCGGGGAACTGGGAAAAACATTCTGTCATCGCTGCGGATACTGCATGCCCTGCGAGCAGGGTGTGAAAATCAGTGCCGGCATGATCTTCAAATCGAGGATGAAAAGACTGGCGCCTGCCGATCTCGTTACCTTGGACAAGACCGCCATGGAGAGCATAGAGTCCTGCACCGCCTGCGGAAGATGTATTGAAAAGTGTCCCTACAACCTGCCCATCCCCGATGTGCTGAGAGAACATCTCGATCTCTACAGGGAGATTGCCCGTCGTTATAACACATAGGGCTACATTATTTTATGGAGGATCTAGATGGTGGGGTATTTTATGTTCTATACGAAACTCCCTGTTGCGCCATTTCTGATTGCCTGTATTCCGAGACTCCTCTTTGAAGACAAGAAGAGGGCACTTTCTTTGTCTCAGGCCACTTGTTCCATATTATTCTGCTCACCTTCTGGATTTTGACCATACTTTCAATTTTCTTGTTATGGCGCCGAAATTCCAAGAACAGCAGGGCAAAAAAACCTTGAAGAATTAATGGTATTAGTGTAGTTGGAACGTTCTATCAGGCGGCAATGAGTGAGTGTCGATAACTGAATATTCTCTTCTCTCCTTTCCTCGGCCAAAAGGAAATTTACGTGATGCAGACAGCTGAAGCACTGGCAAAGACTCTCAAAAAACTGGGGATTCGCTATATCTTTGGAGTACCGAGCGGAAACTGGGTTGATTACATGGCGGCCATTGGTGCTGTGGATGGGCTGGACTTTGTTCTTGTAAGCAATGAAGCAAGCGGTGCCTTCATGGCCGATGCGTGCTGGAGGATTACCGGAACGCCTGCTGCCTGTTTCGCCACCTTCGGTCCCGGTGCCTGCAATCTCAGTACGGGTGTCTGCTGCGGCTTTTTAGACCGGTCACCCATGATTGCATTGACGGATGAGATGAGCGCTTCGATGTTGAATCGAACATCGCAGATGAATATCGACCATCAGACCCTCTTCAGACCTATCACGAAATGGACAACACGTCTCTCACCCAACAATGTACAGGAAACACTTGCCACGGCCTTTCGAATTGCAACGTCCGAGGTCCCGGGACCGGTGCATATCGGTCTTCCCGCTGGGATAGGGACGACCGAAGCCCCCTATGAAGAAGCATACCATACAGGATCTCCTGGAAAGATTCCCTCCCCCGACACAGAATCCCTGCGTAAAATGGAAGGGCTTTTTAAAGAGTCTCGTAAGCCCCTTGTAGCCCTGGGGATTACTGCCACACGCTCATCTGTACGGAATATTACCATGGCTATTCTTGAAAAATACAAGATCCCCGCCATAGAAACACCAATGGCCAAGGGGATGATTCCCGAGGACCATCCCTCTTATGCCGGAGTGCTAGCCCATGCCTTCAGCGATCTGGTGGGAGAGACACATCAGCAGGCCGATCTTATTGTCGCTGTGGGATATGATCCAGTGGAATTGAACTATGAAGAGTGGATGCCTGATGTGCCTCTCGTCCATATCGATACGGTGACTGCCGATATAGACACAACCTGTCATGGCCCCGTCTGTGATGTTGTCGGAAATCTGAGATCCTCACTGGAGAGGATTTTTAATAGCGATTGCGGAGAGAAGGACTGGGACCTGGATGAACTGGCAAAGCGTCGCCACAGGATGCGTGAACGGCTTTCTCCCTCGAAGGACCACTTCGGACCACAGATGGCTTTAGACCTTTTGAGAGAAATGCTCCCCTCCGATGGCATTATGACCTGTGATGTAGGTGCCCATCTGCATCTCATCGGCCAGCATTGGCGAACACCATCTCCCGATTGTCAGCTTATGACCAACGGGGGCTCCTCCATGGGCTATGCCATCCCCGCCGCCATCGCAGCGAAACTGAGCTGTCCCGAGCGACAAGTCTGTTGCGTCGTCGGAGACGGAGGCTTTATGATGATGGCGGGAGAACTGGCCACAGCTGTTCGCCTTGGCGCCAAGGTGGTTTTTGTGTTATTGTCCGACGGTAACCTGTCCCTGATAAGAATCAAGCAGCAAAAAAAGGGCTATGCCCGATACGGAACGGCCCTTCACCGCGACAGGGTTGACTACAAATCGGGTGACAGCTTTTTTGGCGTTCCCATCATTGGTGCAAGGAATACTGAGGAATACAAAGGGGCGCTCACGGAGGCCTTTGAAGCGGAGGGACCGGTAGTCGTAGAAGCCTTTGTCGATACAGGGGATTATGACGATCTGATCCTCAGAGGAAATAGATGAGAGAAATCAAGATTGTCATATGTGGCCTTGGAAAGGTGGGCAAAGAATTCATCCAGCTGTTAGCCAACCGTGGAGACGACATCGAAAGCAGGTACGGCAGGCGCTTTATCATCCAGGCAGCCGTAGATATAGGTGGCGCAGCCAGTACAAACGATTCCAATGGTCTGCCTGCCGCCGAACTCATCGGCCATCTTCGCCGGGGAGGCAGGGTTGAAGAATTCAAGGGCTGTGGAAGGCCCGGAATGACTGGCACAGAGGCCATATCGACTACGGGAAGCGATGTTTTGATCGAGACAACACCGACCAACCTCATTGACGGAGAACCGGGGACAAGACACATTTTCACCGCCCTTGACCAGGGTATGGAGGTGGTCAGCGCCAACAAGGGACCTCTCGTGCTCTTTTATAAAGAGATCCACGAAAAGGCAAAGAACAAGAACTGCGGTATCCACATAAGCGCCGCCTCCGCAGCCGCCTTGCCAACCCTTGATGTTGGATCAGTTAGTCTGGCAGGAACTTCCATACTATCTATAGAGGGGATACTGAACGGTACGACAAACTACATCCTCTCTCGTATGACGGAGGAGGGCTGCAGCTATGAAACAGCCTTGAGAGAGGCCCAGAGGCTTGGCATTGCAGAAACCAATCCGGACTATGATGTAGAGGGCAAAGACACCGCCAATAAGATCTTTTTAATCGCGAATCGTCTTCTTAATAACGAAACCACTATTTCCGATGTGGCAGTCACGGGAATTACAGGGGTTACATTGCAGGATATAGCCCATGCGCGGGAACAGGGAAAGACGATTAAGCTAATCGGCACCGCTCACATTGAAGATGGCAAAGTGAAACTGGAGGTTGCGCCCCGGTCTCTGGAGAGGAATCACCCCCTTTCATCCGTCAACGGCCCCGAAAAGGCCATCACATACACGACGGATACTATGGGAAGGATTACGGTCATGGGTGGTAAAAGTTCACCCCTGGGTGCTGCCGCTGCAGTATTAAAAGATATGATAAATGCCTTTAAATGAGTGCATAAAACATGTTTCCGAAATATAAATTTTTTGCGCGATATGGAAGCAGTACAATGTTTTTATTTGCCGGGGAGCTTACCTTGTCTCCCCGCTACTATTTTTAGTAAAGGAAATGGATGTTATGAAAGAGGAAGTCAAGATACTTCAGGGGAATGAGGCCGTTGTCGATGCGGCAATCGCTGCAGGGTGCCGTTTCTTTGCCGGCTATCCCATTACACCGGCATCGGAGATCGCCGAGCAGATGGCCCTGAAACTGCCGGAACATGACGGCATTTACATGCAAATGGAAGATGAAATTGCTTCGATAATGACAGTGGTTGGTGCTACCTGGGGAGGGATGAAGGCCTGTACTGCAACATCGGGACCCGGATTTTCGCTGATGCAGGAAGGGATAGGCTTTGCCGCCATAACGGAAACACCCTGCGTAATTGTCAATGTTATGAGAGGCGGTCCCTCGACGGGTCAGCCGACCCTTTCTTCACAGCAGGATGTTATGCAGGCAAAATACGGTTCCCATGGAGACTACGAGGCAATCGCCCTCTGTCCCTCATCGGTACAAGAGGCCTACGACCTGACCATCAAGGCCTTCAACCTGGCCGAAACGTATCGCGTCCCCGTGATCATTCTTTCCGATGAGATAGTGGGACATACGCGGGAAAAGATTCATATATCATCGAATGCAGAGGTTGTAGAGCGCGCACAACCCCGAAAGTCCCCCGAGACCTACAAGCCCTATGAACCGCTTGCATCGGGACTCCTGGAGGGCATGCCCGCCTTCGGTCAGGGCTATAAACTCCTCATCGACGGCCAGTGCCATGATGAGACAGGTAACCGCGCAGGCAATGATCCCGTTGTCAGCGGAAACCTCGTGAAACGGTTGTGTGAAAAGATCACGGGACATGCTGCAGAGCTGGAATATGTGGAAGAGGCATTCCTCGAAGATGCCGAGAGCGTCGTCGTTGCCTACGGGAGCGTGGCACGTTCGGCCCTGGACGCCGTCAAGAAGGCCCGGGCCAAGGGGGTAAAAGTCGGCTTCATCAGCACAAAGATACTCTGGCCCTTCCCCGACAGGGCGATTAAGAAAGCCATTCGCAATGCCAAGAGGATCATCGTACCGGAAATGAATATCGGGAAGATCTGTCATGAAGTGGAGCGACTCGCCGCCGATGATCAGGATGTCATCTCTCTGCCGAAGATGGGCGGTGTGCTCCACAGGCCAGACGAAATTATTGAAGCGGTCACGGGTTGATGACAGTGCAGACGATACCCTGTGAAGATATCATGAAAAAGAGAAGGAGAAAGAGACACAATGCATCCTATTGCTGAAAAATATTTACGAAAGAGCGCACTGCCGACAATATTCTGTCCCGGTTGCGGACATGGTACTGTGCTCAATTCTTTTTTACGGGTCGTGGATGACCTGGGCATTATAGATAACCTGTCACTGGTGGGGGGTATCGGATGCTCAAGCTGGGTTCCCGTTTTTGTCAATACCGATGTGATCCATACACTGCATGGAAGGGCCATCGCCGCTGCCACCGGTCTCAAGCTTGCCAATCCCCAACGCACCGTCATGGTCTTTTCGGGAGACGGAGACTGCATGGGCATCGGGGGCAATCACTTTATTCACGCCTGCCGTCGCAATATCGACATAACCGTCATCATGATGGACAATCATATATACGGTATGACGGGAGGACAGTTGGCGCCAACGACACCCTTTCAGTCGAAGACACAGACATCTCCCTATGGAAATCCCGAAATGCCCTTTGATGCATGCAAGGTGGCCATCGCCGCCGGTGCGACCTATGTTGCACGGTGGACTACCGCCCATCCCAGAGAACTTGCAAAGGCAATAAAAGAAGGCATCCGACATAAGGGATTTTCCTTTATTCAGGCCGTCTCCCAATGTCCGACGCAGGCAGGCAGGTATATATACGGAACGGGCGATCCAGCCGAAATGGTGAAGATGGTGAAAAAAAGCTCCGTCAGGCTGGCCTGGGCCGGGAAGATGTCCCCGAAAGAACTGGAGGGTAAAATGGTTGTCGGTACACTCTACGAAGAACAGGGAAAACCCGAATTGTCTGAAAGTCTCTATGCCATGATGAAGGGAAGGAAAGGACAACATGAACAGAATAATCATTGATGAAATATACTGCAAGGGGTGTCACATCTGCATAGACCAGTGTCCCAAGGATGTGCTTGCCGTCTCTGAGAAAAGGAGTCCCAAGGGATATCTGATCCCCTATGCCCTTCGTCCCGAGGACTGTACTGGTTGTATGATGTGTGAAATGATTTGCCCCGATATGGCGATAACAGTGGAGGCTTCGAAGAATGAGAAATGAGATACTATTTGCCGGATTTGGTGGACAGGGCGTCGTCAAGGCAGCCCTGCTCGTGACCCATGCCGCCGGATTATATGAAGAGAAGGAAGTGGCTCAGACCCAGAGCTACGGCCCCGAGGCCCGGGGCGGCGCCTGCCGTTCCGAAGTGATTATAAGCGACAGCGCCATAGATTATGTTAAGGCCCTCGATATCGACTCCTTTGTCGTCATGTCTCAGCCCGCCCTCGACAAGTATGTTGAAGGCGTTGATCCTGAGAAGACCTATGTGATCGTCGATGCCACCTTGATAGATACCATCCCCGACAATCTGAAGCGGGTCTACCACGTAGAGGCCACAAAGATTGCAGAGGAAGAGTTCGGAAAGTCCCTCTTTGCAAACATCATTATGCTGGGCGCCCTTGCCGCCATCACCGGTTTGATTGAGCTTGCCTCCCTCGAAAAATCACTGGAAGGCAATGTCCCCTCCAAGACCCTCGAGACGAATCGAAAGGCCCTGGCACGTGGATATGAGATCGGAAAGGCACAGAGAGAAGGGGGACAGAAATAACAGATGAAGTTGTATGAATTCGAAGGGAAAGCCCTCTTTCGTCAGATGGGAATCGCCACACCGGAGGGGAGGGTCGCGACAACAGTGACCGAGGCCCGTGCGGCAGGAGAAGAACTGACCTTCCCTCTCGTCGTCAAGAGCCAGGTCCTGAGCGGCGGACGGGGAAAGGCGGGGGGCATCAAGTTTGCCGAAAACATGACGGAACTGGAAAACTATGCGAAGGAACTGCTGTCGGCCGGTTTTTCCGGCAACCCGGTCAAGCAGGTATTGATAGAAGAAAAGCTGGCCATTGCGAGAGAGTTTTATATGGGGATAACGCTGGACCCCCAGAAATCACTCCCCCTCTTGATCGTCTCTTCCGAAGGGGGCGTCGATATTGAGAAGGTCTCCAGAGAGATGCCCGATAGACTGGCTCAAGAGCATCTTGATCCATTAAAAAAATACCGGCTCTACCATATGATTGATATCATCAAAAGAACGGGGATCAATGGAACACCTGTTTTAGCTCTTGCAAAAGTCTTACTCAGCCTGGTTCGCTGTTATACCGCCTGTCAGGCCATCACCACGGAGATCAATCCCCTGGTCCTGGATGAATCGGGTCGGGCGATAGCTGCCGATTCAAAGATTGAAATAGACGACGCGGGGCTCTCCCGCGTCAAAAATATGGACACTGTAAAACGGGAAGATGAAACCCTCGATCCGCTGGAGCGTGAAGCCCGTAGCGCAGGTGTATCCTATGTCGGGATGGGCGGAGGCGACATCGGTTTGATTGCAGGCGGTGCGGGACTGGGCATGGCCTCCATGGACATGATAGCGGCCCACGGGAAAAAACCGGCAAACTTTCTCGACCTGGGCGGCGGTGCTACCGAAGAAAAAACGGCGGCGGCATTGCGCATCGTATTGAAAACTCCCGGCGTCAAAGGGGTACTCCTCAATCTTTTCGGCGGTATAAACAATTGTGAACAGATGGCGAAGGGGATTGTCCGGGTCGTGGATGAAGAGAAACCGAACCAGGTCATTGTAGTAAAAATGCGGGGACATTCTCAGGACGAAGGATGGGCCCTTCTGGAAGAGCGAAAGATTCCCATTATTAAATTGGGGACCACGAGTGAAGCGGTTATTCTATTGAATGAAAAAGTGAAGGAAAAGGAGCTGTAAGTAGTGGCTATACTGGTAAAAGAAGAAACCCGGGTATTGATACAGGGAATAACGGGCACGCAGGGCAGATACCACGCCCTGAAGATGCTGGAATATAATGTAAAGGTCATCGGCGGTGCTACACCGGGACGGGGCGGCGAGAAGGTATACGACCTGCCCGTCTATGACACTGTTTCTGAGGCAAAGACAAATCATCGCATCGATGCGACCATGATCATCGTTCCGCCTGGAGGCGTCCTCGGCGCAAGTATGGAAGCCATGGAAAGTGGCATCCCCCTCATCGTTATTATCACGGAGTTTGTCCCGATCCACGACGCCCTCACCATCAGAAGCCGGGCCGTCGCAGAGGGCACATGTATCGTAGGACCGAATACCATCGGCATCATCAGTCCCGAACAGAGCAAGATCGGCATAATGCCCGGATTTATCTACAGCCGGGGCGATGTGGGCGTTGTCTCCCGGAGCGGCACCCTTACCCACGAGATTGCCTCGAATTTGACGTACCGGGGGATCGGACAGTCAACCTGCGTCGGCATCGGTGGCGATGCCGTCAAGAAGACCGATTTTATCGATATACTGAAGATGTTTCGCGATGATGAGGAAACGAAGAAGGTCATTATGATTGGTGAAATCGGCGGCACGGGAGAGGAGCGTGCAGCCCGGTACATCAAGGAAAGCAAATATCCCAAGGAGGTTGTGGCCTATATTGCCGGTCTGACGGCGCCCCGCGAAAAGAGGATGGGCCATGCCGGTGCGATCATATCGGGGGGCTTCGGCACTCCGGAATCGAAAGTGAAAAGCCTGACCGAAGCCGGTGTCAGTGTTGCCGGAAATCTCGATGAACTGCTGGAATATGTCCAGTAACAACGATGTTGTTCTTAACAAGAAAACATAAAATGTGCCCGAAGAATGGAGAATATCCCATTTTCAGGCATTAGGAAGATCGGCCCATAATACCGACCGAAAGAGGTCGGTCATGCGTAATTGTATACATGTCATTGACCGGAAGGAGGTGGTAGTAGAGCATTGTAGAAGCTGTATTGTGATAACTCTTAATGATTGAAAGGAGAAAGTTATGAAAAAAAGCAAGGTATTAGTACTTATGTTGGCTTTAGTCCTGTCCCTCAGTCTTCTCTTCGGCGGTTCGGCCGATGCCAGAAAGGTAGATTTTGTCGCAATCGTAACAGGCGGTACGGGCGGTGTCTATTATCCCCTGGGAGGCGCACTTGCCCAGATCATTTCCAATAAGGTCGCCAATGTTTCAGCATCTGCCCAGAGTGGAAATGCTTCAGTAGCCAACTGTAACATCGTAGCCAAGGAAGATGCGGAAACGGCCTTTGTACAGAACAACGTTGCCGATTCGGCATACAACGGCATAGGACCCTGGAAGGGCCGTGCGCTGAAGAATCTCCGCGCCATTGCTTCTCTTTATCCCGAGACTATTCAGATCGTTGCCCGAGCGGAAACGGGGATCAAGACCATCGCCGATATCAAAGGGAAACGGATCGCCGTTGGTGACAAGGGAAGTGGAACCGAATTCGACACCAGAAACATCCTTACCTCCCACGGCATTACCTATGACATGATAAAGCCCGATTATGTGGATTACAGCGTGGCCGCATCGCGTCTCAAGGATGATCAGGACGACATGCTTTTCAAGACAGCTGGATTCCCTGCCTCGGCTATTATTGACCTGACCATGTCAAAGAAAACGAATTTCGTGTCTCTTTCCCCTGAGGCCGTTAAAAAATTGACAGCGAAGTTTCCCTTCTATGTCTCCATGACCATACCGGCAAATACCTATAAGGGGCAGAGCGAGCCTGTACAGACCATTGCAATGATGGCAATATGGGTTACACACGAAAAGGTCTCGGAGAAACTGGTATATGAAATGACCAAGGTCCTCTATGAAAAGACACCCATGCTCTACAGAGCGAAAAAAGACCTTGAGAGCGGCGCCGAAATTCTTGCCAAGGTCCATCAGCAAGGCAAAGATGTAACGCTGGATACGGCATTGGATGGCATCACCATACCATTCCATGCAGGCGCGGAAAAGTATTACAAGGAAAAAGGGCTGATGAAGTAAGCTGGCCCCCTATCGTTTCAGATTTTGTATAGCTTTTAACCACTGTCGATGATGTAAAACCGCATTACCGGATACCCAAACCCTCGGGCAGAGGGTATCCGGTAATTTTATCGTGTTCATAGGAATCCATGGTGAAATCTAAAACCTTTGTTATAGCTTTAATAATACTCGTTGTCTTATGTTGCCTGTGGTTCTATCCAGTCTATGTCCTTGGTCTTCAAAACGCGAAAGACGAAACATGGATTTATTCGAAAATCGTAGATCCGGGAGATGTTTTCTCTACGCGTTACACTCATTCAGTCAAGCATCGTCCCGTATGGGACATATATTTTATTGATAAGGATTATCGAATGATACTCGAGGAAACCATTTTCCCCGGTTATGGCTATGGATTGCCTTACCTGACGAATGGGAATGAACAATTTACTGAAAAAGACGATGGAAATTATTCCATTTCAAACATAAAGCGACATATTCCCTCTCTATTCATTCGTGTTGGACGCCCCTACAACAACACATTCACATTCAAAGAAGAATCCCCAATCAACCTCTCTGCTCTCATTGGTGACGGCTTAGTGGATATGAGAGTGCACAAGTTGAATGTGCTCAGATACCTCTATAAGGAGATTGTACTGTGGAAATAATGCAAGATTCCGTTGATAAAGCACATATCGATGCTCAAAAGCAAGAGGAACTGATCGCAGAATTCGAGCCCGAATCCCGCTATCGTGCACTGACGAAGAAGGCAGGCATCGTCGTATTGATTTTATGTCTGATCCTCTCTCTCTTTCATATTTATACGGCAGGATTCGGTGTCCTTCAGGAATGGAAGCACCGGGCCTTTCATCTGTCCTTTGTCTTGACACTGATCTATCTCGTCTACAATATACGCAAGAAGGATGTTCCTCGAAGAAAATCACTGATATTAAGCGCCATCTACGGTGTTATCAGCGGCGGGTTGTCAGCCATACTGACGGCGGGTATCTTCGAGATCTCTACACAGGGGGCGCTTGTTTTGTTTCTTGTTGTCGGTTGCGTCATGTTTTACTTCAAAGAGCGTGTCTGGTTGCCCGGAAGAATAGTCCCTCACATTGACCTTTTTATTTCCCTTGGGGGCCTCTTTTCCATGGTCTACATAGGCAAGGTTGCCCTTGCCGGCTATGCAGCAGTTCTGGCAAAATCGGGCATGCCGCTGATTGTCTGGGCCTCATCTACATTGGGATTGATTGTTCTGGTCTTGCTGGTTCAGGCATTATCCTCGATTCGCTGGATCATGTCGGGACTTGCAACCTTCGAAGTCCATCCCTTGAAGATACCCTATTTCGACATCATTTTCGCGATTATCGCCTTTGCCCTTTCCTCCTATATTATCGTCGATTTCGATCAATTCCTTCTCAGGGCGGGATGGGCGAATAAACTCGATCTCCTCCTGGGCATTTTCGCCATTGTTCTCGTTTTGGAAGGAACGCGGCGCAGTATCGGTCTTCCGCTGACCCTTATCTCTCTTCTTGCAATTATTTATTGTTATGTCGGTCCCTACATGGCTGAGATTCCTGTTTTTTCCCTTTTTGCCCACAGGGGCTACACGGTGATGCGCATCGTTGAGCACATGTATACGGGAACGGAAGGCATATACGGCATTCCCCTCGGCGTCTGTGCCACCTATGTGTTCCACTTTGTGCTTTTCGGGCTCTTTATCTCCCATACCGGCCTGGGACAATTATTTATAGATCTAGCCATGGCCATAGCCGGCGGTTCACCGGGAGGCCCTGCCAAGGTGTCCGTCATATCCAGCGGATTTCTGGGATCAATCAGCGGCAGTTCCATCGCCAACACGGTGACCACGGGATCATTTACCATTCCCCTCATGAAACGAGTGGGCTACAGGCCCGAATTTGCTGGCGCCGTCGAGGCATCGGCCTCTACAGGGGGGCAGATCATGCCACCCATCATGGGCGCAGCGGCCTTTATCATGGCGGAATTTCTGGGAATACCCTATATAAAGATTGCCTTTGCCGCCGTTATTCCCGCCTTTCTCCACTTCTATGCAATCGGCGTTATGGTCCATTTTGAGGCGCTAAAGCAGGGGATGAAGGGATTGCCCCGAGAAGAACTTCCGAAGATCACGAAGATAATCAAGGAGCGGGGCATCATGCTGCTCCCGCTTTTTGTGATCGTATACCTGCTCATTGCCGGCTTTACACCCTTTCTTGCAGCCTTCTGGGCCATTATTATCGCCTGCTCCCTCGGTCAGGTATCGACACGCATGCTGATCTTTATAGTGCCCGTTATCCTGTCTCTGCCGAGCGTGCTCACTCATTTCAGTCCCTTCCATACTTCATTCACCTTTCTCGCCCTGTGGCTGATTATCATGATAGCCGGTCTCCTCTGGACATACCTCCGATGCAGGCGGTCGGACTGGCTGATCGGACTGATTCCCGTGGTGTTCCTGCTGGTCATGCTGATCTTCAATGTCAAGCCCTTCCTCGCCGCCCTTTGGACCAATCTCCTCGTCATTGCCATGGGTGTGTGCTACAAGGACAGCAGGATGCGCATTCCTCAGATTGTCAACGCCCTGGAAATGGGAACGAGAAATGCCCTAGCCATCGGCGCCGCTGTGGCCTCCGTGGGGCTGATCGTGGGGACTACGATGCTGACCGGTCTGGGGCTAAAGGTGGGACAACTGACGATCAGGATGGCCGATGCCACGGCCGCTTTTATTGCTCATGCCGATGTCATGCACCTGCTCCCTGTCGAAGGAACGGTGCTCTTCTTTATCCTCGTCTATGCCGCCATGGCCTGTTTTGTCCTCGGCATGGGGTTGCCCACAACGGCACAGTATATTATCGCGGCCATTATTGCCGCCCCTGCCTTGCTTGAATTCGGTGTACATCCCCTGATCTCGCACATGTTCGTATTTTTCTATGCAATCCTGGCCGATGTCACACCACCGGTGGCACTTGCCGCCTATGCTGCTTCCGGTATTTCCGGAGGGGAACCCTTTAAGATCGGAACGACGGCCTTCAGTCTCTCATCAGCGGCCTATATTGTCCCCTTTATCTTTGTCTACAGTCCCATCATTCTGTGGCTGCCTTCGTTACTGGACCCCGACATTCCTTTTAATTTTATCGAGTTTGGCGCCGTATTCATATCGATCTTTATCGGCGTTACAAGCCTTGGTTCGGGATTGCGTGGTTACCTCGCCGACAGATCAACAAAGCTGGAGCGGGCCATGTGCATTATAGCGGCACTGCTCTTCTTTAACCGTGCAATAACGCCCTTTGTCATTGCAAGTATCTTGATTATGACCGTTTATTTTATTCAAAAAAGAAGGAAAAAGATGTACAGTGTGGCTGTTTCTGTCAACACTGCATCGTAACTTACAGGGAGAATGATTATGGATATTTTTTATTGTGACGGTAGATTTCTTCCGGCTGACAAGGCGGTCATTCCTGCCACCGATTTGTCCGTATTGAGAGGCTTTGGTGTCTTCGATTTCCTCAGGACCTATGGCGGCAGGCCCTTTCACCTTGCTGATCATATCAAGCGTCTGGAACGCTCGGCTTATCTCCTCGGAATTCCACTCCCCATGTCCTGTGAGGCAATTGAAAACCTGGTTCTGGAAACACTGAAGCGAAACGATCATGATAAATCGAACATACGGATTATACTGACGGGAGGACTCAGTGCCGACGGGTTCAACCCCGATGGAAAACCCAGACTGCTGATAATGGTTACTCCATTGGCGGTACTGCCTGAAGAGTGGAACAAAGAGGGCGTCAAGATAGTCACCATCCCCTTCAGTCGATACATGCCCGGTGCAAAGAGCATAAGCTAC
>CAYMYS010000003.1:43699-66769 GCA_964394725.1 uncultured Syntrophaceae bacterium | reverse complement strand
AACAGATAAGCCAACCTAAAGGAGACAAAGCCAGTTCTCTACTCTACCTAATTAATCCAGATGTTTTGTAAAATCGGTTCCCCATACCCCCCGACAATGAAGCCTTCTGTCCACCGATTCCGCTAATAGCGATGTATGAAAAAGTGCATAGTGCCTGTCATGGCCTCCATAGTACCCCTTCTACTGTTACATTCCTTCACATGTTTTCAACTGCCCACACACCCAATGCCATTGCTGTTGTTTCAGCTGAAGGTATCGAAGCATCCTGTCGCCGCAGAAATAGAGCAGATGCTGAAGGGCGCGAGGCGGGTGTAAATACAGGTGTTATAGAGAAGGGAGGGTAAGAGTACCATGAAAACAGTACCAGCAACCATTGACATCTCGGACATCATCCTCGATGAGGCAATCTATCCCAGGGACCGGATCGATCACAAACGAGTCGGCATATTTGCCGCGAATATCAGGTACGGGTTTCAATTCGATCCCATCGAAGTGGAGCCTCACCCCGCAATACCGGGGAAATACCGCATCCTCGACGGCGCTCACCGGTGGAGCGCCTACCGGGAAACAGGGAAAAGAGACATCACTGTAATAATAAGGCATTTAGATGGGGCGGACCCCCTGCTCTATGCGGCACAGAAGGCCATCGGTCCACGGCAGTTGACGGAAGAAGAAACGCGGAAAACGGCGCGACGGGCATTCCAGAAGAATTCCCGCCTCACTTCTTCCGAGATCGGAAAGGCCATCGGGCGTTCCAGACGAACTGTGGATTGTTACATAGCCGATCTCAGGGCCACCGCCCAGTTGGGTATGGAACTCAAAATGTTTCGCATGAACCGCCTCGGCATCCCCCAGGACAGGATCGCAAAGAGATTGGGCGAAGTTCGGGAAACGATCCGTGACCATTTGGCGAAAATGGCAGCACTGCCAAATCCGCCAAAAGCCGATTTATCGAGGGGTTTTACCGTCGCCCAGGTCGCTGAAAAACATGGCTGGAGGGAGCCCATGGTCTGGTCTCTGGCACTGGAAGGTAAAGATGATCACCAGCGATTCGAGGAACTTAACTGGGGACTGCGGACATGGGACCTCTGGAACTGGAGCGACTGCGACGGACGATTCGGCGATGACTGGCCGGGGCGCATCCCCGCCCAATTGATAGCGCACATCCTTTATTACTTCTCACGATAGGGAGATCTCGTCTTCGATCCCATGGGAGGCGGCGGCGTTGTGCCCGATGTTTGCTTGGCCTTCAACCGCCACTGCTGGACAACGGATATGATAGACCGGCCCGAGGCCAGGCTCGAGATAGAGTCATGCTCCCGGAATCGTTGCGGCCATGCAGAAGAAGAGAATACTGGGTGTGACGAGCCGCTACGTCATTGTCCTGAAACAGTAAGTAAGGGAGTAAGGAGGAACATTGCCCGAAGTTATTTACTTCTGATGTACTTTCAAGGAGGGTGTTGACAAAAAGCGATTAGTCTCTTAAAACACTAATGAACAAGCAGATGAAGGGGGTGTTTATATGCCTACAGCAACAGGGAGGATACCTGAGGATAAGAGAGATATTCTAAAGATCATTGCTGGTATAGAGAAAAGGGACATAGGGAAAATACTTACAGAACTCATTGACGAGTATATCGAAAGGCACAGAGAAACCCTTGAGTTGCTCTCTAAACCTGAATGGGTTGAAATCATCGGGCAAGGCAAAGAAGAAGTATCAAAAGGCATCAGGGGGAAAAGACTTCATGAACTGGAGGATTGAAGTTAAACCCACCGCCGAGAAACAATATTGATGGACTTGTAAAACGTGTGTTTTCCCCTCCCTTGGGGAGGGCTGTGATAATGCTTTTCTTTCTTTATACGAAGCAATCAATAATCAACTCAGGACAGCATTATTCTCGCGTCTGCAACGACGCATGCCTTGGCATTACACATGACGGGATTGAGATCTATCGATTCGATATACTTATCTATTTTCATCGTCATCCGGGAAAATGAAATCAGCAGTTTCTTCAAAACGACGAGATTGATTGCATCGGCGCCCCTGTATCCCTGGAGCAACTTTTTCGCCTTCAGGTTTTCAATCATGGCATCGATGTCGGCCTCCCCAATGGGGGCCATCTTGAGACTCGAATCCCGGTAGATTTCCACCCCTGTTCCCCCCATTCCAAGGAGAATCATGGGGCCGAACTGATAATCATTTTTTGCGCCGATGATGAGTTCAATGCCCTTAACCATTTCTTCGACAATGACTCCGACGAATCCCTTTATTTTTGTAAACCGTTGCAGGACAGTCTTCAGTTCTTCCGGTGATGTGATCCCCAGAACAACTCCCTTGACATCGGATTTATGAATCACCTGGGGCGATACGATTTTGGCCACCAAGGGATAGTCAAGCTTTCTTTCAACGATGGCGATGTCGGTGGGGACCTTCATGACCACCGATTTTGGTACTGTTATTCCTGCCAGAGATAGAATCTTCTTGGCATCTGGTTCGAGAACCCATCCCCTCTGTGCCGATTCTTTCAAAATTGTCTCGATTTTTTTTATCTGCATGATTTGCACCTCCTCAATACGCCGGCCATAAGGACTGCCCCTTCAATGGACGGCGATACGGGAATACCGTTCAGTTCAAATCCTTCGACCAGTACCTTGTATTTATCGAGGTGGGGCACATAGGCAATGAGGGGTTTATCCATCTCTTTGCTCACGCTGCTGAGCCTGGAGCCCAGATCCTGGGTAATCCCCGGAAGGTAGGGGAGGAGAAGGGCGATGACGCAGTCGGACCCGAGCCAGGCAAAGATGAATAATAAGGCCACGGCGCAGACGGCAAGTACCTGAGGAAAAAGCCGTGGTACTTCCGTCAGCATGGCGCTAACCGCTTCACCCATGCCGATACAGTAGAAGGCGATAGAGACGGACTGTGCAAGAAAGAGGACCATGCCGATGGCGCCGCCGAATTCCGGCCCCAGGGTTCGGGAGATAAGGTAATAAACTCCTCCGCCCTGAACTTTCAGGTTTGTGGCCACTGCCGAAAGAGAAATGGTGGTGAGAATGGAAATGGTATTGGCCAGCGCAATAATGACGAGGGCTCTTGCCAATCCGGCGCTTCCTACGACATAGCCGAGGCGCAGGAAGAGAATGATGCCCAGGATGGTCAGTATGTTCGGTGTAAAGACGCCGCCGAAGGTGCCCAGCTTATGTGCTGTGTTCGACACATTGGATGCGGTTGTGTGCATGGAGACGGCAATATTATAACCACTTTTTTCGTCTGAAATATGCCAGGAGTCCCACGCCCACTGTAATCATGAATGCCCACAGTGCAGGGTAGGCCCATGGCAGTTTCAGTTCGGGCATGTGCTCGAAGTTCATGCCGTAGATCCCGGCGAAAAAGGTGAGAGGAATGAAGATGGAGGCAAAAATGGTCAATACCTTCATGACCTCGTTCATCTTATTGCTCACGCTGGAGAGATAGAGATCCTGGAGCCCCGACAGGATTTCCTTCATGGTATCAACGGAATCGATGACCTGAATCGTATGGTCATAGAGGTCGCGGATGAATACATGAATCGGTTCCGAGATGAGCGGTGATTCCTCACGTTCCATGCCGCTGATTACCTCCCTCAGGGGCCATACTGATCTGCGCAGGAGGACCATCTCCTTTTTGAGAGCGTGAATGATGTGGAGTGTCTCTCCCGTGGGGTTGTCCGTCAGTTCTTCTTCCAGGACTTCCAGTTGTTCACCGTAGCGTTCCAGGATGGAAAAGTAATTATCGACGATGGAATCAATGAGGGCGTAGAAAAGATAATCGGCTTTCATGCGTCGTATGCGGCCTCTGCCGTTTCGGATTCGATTTCTGACTGAATCGAAGGTGTCTCCTGAACGCTCCTGGAAGGAAATGACGAAGTTAGTCCCTAGTATGAGGCTTACCTGCTCGGCGTTCACCTCCTCGCTCTCTTTATCGTAATCGAGCATCTTGAGTGTGACAAAGATGTAATCATCCAGATTTTCCAGCTTCGGGCGCTGCTCCGTGTGAAGGATATCTTCCTGGACAAGGGAGTGGATGCCGAAGTGGGTTCCGATATTCTTTATAACATCGGTGTCATGAAGGCCGTCTATGTTAATCCATGTTACCGTCGGTGAATCCTTAAAGGGGAAGCTTTCTTCAACGGTTTTGACCACCACTTCATCAAGTGCTCTTTCATTATAGTCGATGATGGAGATCTTTGTGTGTTCAATCTTCTTTTCGCCCACATGGATCAGGCTTCCCGGAGAAAGTCCCGCCTTCTTCGATGTCTTATGGAATAATTTGAGCATTTCCGCACCTCCCCTTTTCATTATTTACGAATGCGCCAATAAAGATCCCAGGCGGTTCTACTGCTCTATCTCACATCCACATATTATTCGACATTCCTATTCTTTTCTTCCCTGTCGACTATCTTCACAATGAGTTTATCTTTCTTCGAATCTTCGAGGCAGTTGTTGCTCTTTAGCATATCCTTGGCCTCTTCGAGGATGTAGGCCAGATAGGTGATCCATTTGTCACTGACGTCTGCCCTGCCTGCGTAATTAAATTTGGCCAGAATTGAGAGGATCGCAAAGGTGTAGAGACTGAGAGTGCATATCCTGCGGAGCAAAAACTCTTCTTCTGCAATCCTCTTTTTGTGTTTTATGATACCTGTAAAGAGCAGTCTTTTGATGGTCCGGGAGGTAGAGCGGACAAAACGGAGGGCCTCTCTCACTGTGTCGTTATCTACGGTAAGGGGAATGTGTATGGATTTTCCGATGGGATTCAGGTGAGAGGTCAGGTAGAAGAGAAGACGTACCTTGTTTCCTATGCCCTTCATTTCCTTTCCTATCCTGTTGAAGGCCACCAGGGGAGGGTAGATGGAGTGAATTTCAGTCGTGCCTTCGAATATGGTGGTAACACGGAAATCTCTCATGCGTTTTTCATAGGGTTGTGTCGCTATGTAGCCCGCTCCGCCGAATACCTGGAGTGTTTCATAGGCCATTTCCCATGTTCTGGTCGTGCCGAAGAGTTTACAGTGTGACGTCTCTATGACGGCGCCATGATCGGGATCGTCTTCAAGGAGTGACGTGGCGAAGTAATTCATGGCGCCCATGGCAAATCCCAGGGCCCGCGCCCGCCCAATCTTTTCCTTGATAAGGGGAAAATTGATTATCTCTGTGCCGAATTGTTTTCTGGAGCGGCCACGTTTGAGCATGTCGACGGCACATTGATCGGTAATACCCTCGGAGGCGGCACCCAGAGCCATTCTGCCGTAGTGGAGGATAGTCATGGCCATCTGGAATCCCTCGCCCGCTTTTCCAAGGAGATTTGCGACGGGGACGCGTACATCCTTGAACTGTACGGAAGATGTGGAGCTTCCCTTCAGTCCCATCTTGGGCATATCTTTGCCAATCTTGACGCCTTCCCAGGCCCTTTCGACGATAAAGCCCCCCATATATCCCGGTTTTTCCAGGTCCATCTGCGCGAAGACGGTCATCCCACCTGTGTAATTTGCATTGGTGATGTATGTTTTTGTGCCGTTTAAAATATAATGTTTTCCGTCGTCCGATAGACGAGCCGTGGTCTTGATGTGCCGTGCGTCGGAACCCGTTCCCGGTTCTGTCAGCACAAAGGCGAATATCATCTCTCCCGATGCGGCGGCGCTCAGGTATTTTTTCTTCTGGGCCTCCGTCCCGTAGAGATCTATCCCCTTTATTCCGATCAGGAGGTGGGCTAGAAAGACGAGTGCGATGGAGAGGTCGAGGGGCGCCAGTTTTTCGATAAGCCGTTCGCATTGAAAGAGATCGAGTCCCTGGCCGCCGTATTCTTTGGCAACGGTGGCGCCGAAGAGACCTGCATCTCCCATCTGTTTCAACATCTCCGCGGGGAGAGCACCCAGATGTTCCACTGTGTCAGGAGGATATTCTGATAGCATTTCCTTATACTGCGTGATGAGACGATCAATTTTCCCCTCTTCATCGGCAGGCTCCCGGTAGCTTTCAAAGAGGTTCCTATCAAATTCACCATGGTAGAGCTTTTCCATGAACCCTTTCGATATCATAGTATTCGACCTCCCTGTAAAATATACGATATTATATCATAAAAATGATCATTCTAAGATAAAAATGCCGGCAGACCAATGATCAGATTTCTGTCGTATGGTCATTGCAATATGATTGGGAATCGAGTTTTATCAGATACTGATAAAATTTTCTTTTATGATTGGATTGAGGACAATCTTCGCGGGGGTGACTCGATTATTGAACTTTCAAGGAACTTAATTCTGCAAATCTTTGTAGCGTTGCCCCTGTGGGCAACATATCTGTGGGGCACAGAGACCCCACGCTACATAAGAAGTTACTTACTATTAAAATGCCGACGTGCCTGCCTGTGCGTGCCCGCACGCAGACAGGTCGGCATAGCGGAGCTTTTTACGAGTCCTTACATTATATTCCACTCGATAAGGTGACCTGTGATGGTATCATTCAAGTGAGTATCCTTTTTCATGAAAAAGTCGTATACAGGCGTCCACCACCTCCGGGTCATAGAGGATATCCCTATTCTTGACAATTTCGTCGAGTGCCGCATCCGTTCCCAATGCAGGACGGTAGGGACGGTGGGAGGACATGGCTTCAACGACATCTGCAACGGCCAGGATGCGGGCCTCCATGAGAATCTCGGTCCCCTTCAGATTTCGTGGATAGCCGGAACCGTTCATTCGTTCATGGTGCTGGTAAACAATCTGTGCCAGAGGCCACGGGGATTCCACGTTCGCCAGCATCTTGTATCCCCTTTGGGGGTGTTCTTTAATCAGAGAAAATTCAGTATCTGTCAGCTTTGTCGGCTTGGCCAATAACTCCGCCGGGATGGATAGCTTCCCGATGTCGTGGATGGAACCTGCCATGCGGATACCATCGATTTTCTCCTGGGGTAGTTTCATTTCAGAGGCAATGGAACGGGCAAGATCTGCGGACCGAATCTGATGGCCGGCGGTATAGGGATCCCTTGCCTCCACTGCAGATACCAAAACCTTAATGGTCGCGCCGACGGCCTTACTGAGATTCTCAAGGGTGTCCTTCAGACGTTGTTCTGCCCGCATGCGTTCGGTGATATCACGGGTCACACCCAGAATGCCGGCTGTTTGCCGATTTTCATTTCTGATAAAAGAAAGCTTCACCTCGGTAGACACTGTTGTGCCATCTTTTCGCACCATTTCCAGTTGAAGCGTTCGTGACAACTCGCTATGCTCAGTTTTTTCAAGCTCTACAACCTCAGAGATGGTTCTCATGGCCGCCTCCAAAGAGGAAGGCGTTAAAGTCTCAAAAGCTGATTGTTTCAATACCTCTGCCGGTTCGTATCCCCTCAGGATTTTTACGGAAGGGCTGACATAGGTGTAATGCATATCCATATCCAGAACGAAGATGACGTCACTGACATTATCGGCCAGCAGGCGATATTTGTTTTCACTTTCCTTCAAGGCCTCTTCCGCCTGCTTACGATCGGTAATGTCCCGTGTAATGTTGAGAATATAGGGAACACCATGAAGGTCGATCACGGAGGCCGACATCAAACCATATCGTATATCACCCCCCTTTATTCTAAATGCTGCTTCAAGGTTAGTGACTTTACCCTCCTTTTCCAAACCGGCGATCAGCCGCTGTCTATCCTCACTATTGTACCAGATGTTATATTCTAATGAGGTCTTTCCGATGATGTCATCTTCCCTATATCCAGTGAGCCGGGTAAACCCCGGATTAATTGAGATATACATACCGTCTTCGAGACGGTTGATGTTTACTGAATCAGGGCTGGTATAGAAGGCCTTGCGGAATTTCTCTTCACTCGTGCTTAAGGCCTCCTCCGCCTGCTTGCGTTCTGTAATGTCACGGATGACGCAAATCAAACCGTCTATCCTGCCGTTACGCATAATGAGAGAGCCGCTGACTTCACCAAATATTCGTTCGCCGTCTTTGGCGATGAACTCATATACGGAGAGGGGAATCTTTTCCCTTTTGAACATCATGCCTATATCGGCGGCAGCCTGTTCAAGAGATTCCGTCGTAATTATATAACCCAGTTCGGTAATAGGTCTTCCGATGAAATCTTCGGGTTTATATCCCAATCTTCTCTCAACGCTGGGAGATATGGCGGTAACATTGAACTCCCTGTCTATCGTTAAAATAACATCAGTTACATTCTCAAAGGATAAGTGATATCGCTCCTCCGATATCGCCAACTTCTTTTTGACAATCTCCAGATCCAGCATGTTCTCTTCAAGGTTACGGAAAAGGAATTCGTTGTGACGCCGTAAGAACTCTATTTCTTCACCGGGAGGAGTGGTCACCCCGTGCTTTCCCTCATGGTTTTCTTCCCATACTTCCTTTAACGTATTCATTAAAATTTGGGGTTCCTGGGGTTTGATGATGAACCGATCCGCCCCGAAGTTTAAGGCAAACTCTTCGTCTTTAGTGTCAGTACAGGTGGCGGTGTAAAATACCAGGGGTATAGGTTTAAGTATGTCATCTGATTTCCATTCGTGGCATAAGGTGTAGCCGTCCATCACGGGCATCAGAATCTCTGTGATAATCAGGTCCGGAGGGTCACAACGGGCATTATCCAGGGCATCCCTGCCGTTTTTCGCTGAAGTCACTTCAAGGCCGTATCCCTTCAGCAGGCTTTCAAGCATATCCCGATTGGTACTGTCGTTGTCGACGATTAAGACTTTTTTCATTCGTGTTCTTCCCTTAGCATTCCATCTCGTGTGAAATAATGTCTGGTAATCTGCGATTGAGTTCAGATGAGTTAGCAGTCCCTCTGGCGAGGCAGCCAAGAAAGCGGATGTCAACCTGCCGGCCGCTTTGGCACCTTCCCGGGTCAGTTGAGAAAGTGAATTTCGGCCCACTTTGTATCTACATCTTTTTCTATCCTTTCTTCCTGATTGTCAGGCAGTTCGCGGAGAAAATCCAGGCCCGTCTTTGCCTCTATGGCATCGATAGAACAGAGACGACTGATAATCTTTGCGTTGCGATCTGTATCCTGGTCGAAGATGAAACCGGCCGTCTTGATCGAATCGAGGGATTTGCCTGTTTGCAGTGCAATAATTTTCCAGTATCCCGATGGAACTCTGTGCGGTTCATCGGCCGAGGGGAGAGGGGGCGTATCCCTTTCATAGAGCGGTCCCGTCATGACGTATACCACAGGGCCGCTCATGACGAGATGGCGCACCCTGTCTTCAATGATTCTCCAGGGCCCCTGGTTGAGATTCGATTTTTGCGGTGTAATATTTGAGAGATAATTTGTCTCGTGCCAGTCATCGCTTCCCTTAAAAGACGCGAGGGGTGCCTGGTGACCGCGATCGACTTTGAGCGTTGCAAATGCCTTTTTGTAGTCCCCTGGTTCCAGCGTTTCACTCTCGTCGAGCCAGGGGTCCGCTTTCCATGCGCGTTTCGTCTTGATCGCGCGGTCCATTGTCTTTCTGTCGAGGCGAAAGGCGACCCAGTCGGCGAACTTCGTATCATCATTGGTCGACATTGCGTAAATGTCTCGTATGATCAGATCATTGGTAGCTGGCGTGCCCGTGGGATACCCATAGAAGAAGTGCTTGCAGTGTATCTCTTCATATCCCGCCGTGTGGGCGTAGAGAAGACCCGGCAGAGACAGGAATAATAAAATAATAATAACATATAGCTGAATTGAATATAGGTAAAAATGTTCAGATAATCTGTGAGAAATCAAAACTGAGACCATACCTCCGGAAGAGTATCATAATTGCGCGATAAGGATTACTACAGGTAATCTTTTGGGCCGTGATTATACCTGTGCAGAGATGACATGATTGAAACGATCCGTCAATAAAATATTAATAGAGTGTGACCAATTTCACAGTTTGTACTTTTTTTGGGAGAAAAATGTCCGCTTCCCTGAGTTTGTGGGGCGCTTTCCTTATGATGGGATTTCTTAATAATGTCATCCCTTTCAGTCTCATCGTCTGGGGCGTCTTACTGGGACTTTTAGTTATGAGCACATCCATTGCGTATATCATCTATTTCCGTGTATTGGCGACAGCGGGAGTAACAAATATTCTGCTGGTGACCTTTCTCGTTCCCATCAGTGCCAGTTTCCTGGGGGTAATGATACTGGGGGAAGATCTCAGATGGAATGTTCTGGTGGGAATGTCTCTGATCTTCCTTGGTTTTATAGCCATTGATGGGCGATTATTGAAAAGATTCAAGGCCTGATGATCATGGCCGGCCCGATTCCGGGTCTGGATAAAGAGATCATTTAAAGTCCTTGAAGAGATATTCAAGTCCGTTGCATTTGATTTCATAGACAGTACGAAGTAGTTCCCCCAGTTCACCTGGTGGAAAGCCCTTTTGAGAAAACCAGATTACATATGATTCAGGGAGATCTACAAGGCGGCGACCTGCGTATCTGCCGTAGGGCATTGTTGCCTGAGCAAGCCTGAGGAAGTCTTGAGGATTGGGAGAGACAGTTTCTTCTTCTTTCATTCCATATTGCCCATAATAGAAAATGTATGCCTGTGTCGAAACATCAGTTCTCCGTCGGCAGCGATATTGAAATCACGACGCCTTGCTTTCCGACCTTTTTTCTTTATTTCTCTCTTGATCGTATCGAGG
The DNA here is from genome assembly GCA_964394725.1 of uncultured Syntrophaceae bacterium. Lineage (GTDB taxonomy): Bacteria > Desulfobacterota > Syntrophia > Syntrophales > UBA2210 > JAFGPZ01. The sequence goes on along the minus strand of CAYMYS010000003.1, from coordinate 56,122 downwards.
AAGCGGGAGCGGAACATGTCGCTCATGAGGGTCTTTTTCACCGGGGGGAGTCTCAGAAAACCGCCGACGAAGGCCCGCATGAACTGATGCGTCATGTTGTGCGGGTCGGCGAAGATCTGGTTCTGCAGCGTTCCCCTTTCAAGAAAACTTACTTTCCGCTACCTTTATATCAAAAGTCACGATGAAGGTCACCTATAATTTCCGAGTCTCTATTCCCTGACGTTACATGAGATCATTAGAAATATTTTTCCGCCATTCCCTGGGCGGCGATTATCCCTGTTACCGCCGCTCCAACGATTCCTCTGCTCTTTCCCACACCGTCGCCTGCGACGAAGATCCGTTCCCTGTTTGTTTCCAGGGCCTTGCTTGTGGGGAAATGTGTATCGAAGAATTTTATTTCCGGTGCATAGAGCAGAGTAGAGGGATGAAGGATGCCGGGGACAATCTTGTCCAGTGTCTTCAGTGATTCCCAGAGATTGTCGACGATTCGCGCGGGGAGTCCCAGTGTGATATCGCCGGGGACAGCGGGGCAGGTGGGACTGCAGTGATTGAAGTGCCGCGTCGAACTGTCAAAGGTGGTACGGCGGCTTCTGTTCCCTTCTCTGAAGTCTCCGACACGCTGGACAATCGGTGTGCCGCCGCCAAGGAGATGGAATTGTCTGGCGATCATCTGGCCGAATCTGGTTGTGTCGGAAAAGGGCTGGGTAAGCCGAATCGTGTTGAGGAGAGCGAAATTTGTATTTTTCGTCTTCGAATTCGAGAGGGCGTCGCCGTTTATCAGTTTAAATTCCCCGTAGTTCTCGAATCGTACACGACCGCCGGGATTGGTGCAGAAGGTCCGGACGCGATCGCCATGGCGATGGGTCTGAAAGATAAATTTGGGATCATAGACGATATCTGTAATGGGGTCATAGAATGTTCGGTTCAGTTCCAGGCGGATACCCACATCGATGGGTCCGAAATTATTTATGATGCCCGTCTCATTGGCGAGGTTCCTGAACCAGTAGGCCCCCTTTCTGCCGGGGCAGACGAGAACGGCGGAAGCGTTGAATCTCTCAATGGAATTATTCTTCCGGCATTCCATATGGATCTCATCTTCTCTCGAATGTATCGAATATACGTCACTCTTCAGTATGAGATCGGTACGTTTCAGCATGGTGCGCAGGTAATCGACAAGCTTTTTCCCGTTATCCGTTCCCCAGTGCCACTGCTCGGGAGCGATAAATTCCACATCCTGTTCCAGGGCAATCGCCTGCCATTCTGCAATTTTACTATTGTCGGGAAAGGTGACCTGTTTGCAGAGCGAAAAACCGGTGAGGATCGATTTGATATGGGAAATGATATCCAGTGCCTTACCTTTGTTGAGCTGGAGTTCATCAAGGTCGAGGCCTATCCGGTGATGGAAATTCAGCTTCCCGTCGTTGAGAAGGCCGCCCGCGGGATATTTGTCGCGGTCAAACATGGCGATGCTCTTTATCCCCAGTCTTTCCAGTTGTAATGCGGCAAAGAGTCCGGCAGGGCCGGAACCGATTATGATGATGTCGTAATGCTTCATTATAGGGAATTTCCCTCTCTTACACCCAATGCTTAACACCATACCATCTTCCGGCGATTTTCGGAATGCCGAAATAAGTGATTACACATCTTTTGCTTACAGATCCTCGCATCTCCATTGTCGGGGTGGGCATCATGGGCATGGAAGGTTATTATACATACACTTTATTGACAATAAGTAGAATCACGATTTATTATACCGATAATCGCCAGATTCTCAGTTGTAAATAAGAGATGTAGAAATAGAGATGTTTTATGGGGGTATTATGAAACTACAGGATAAGGTTGCCGTTGTTACCGGCGGGGGGAGGGGGCTCGGACGGTCCATTGCTCTTGCCTTTGAATTTGACGTCTGCCTTTATCTGTTCCAAGGTAGTCCTGCCCGTCATGATGAAAAACAGATACGGTAAAATCATTAATATAGCCACTACGACAACACCGAGACCGAATCTGACGTCCTACATGGTGGCCAAGGTGGGACTGATTCATTTTACCAAACAGCTTGCCCGTGAGATGAAGGATTTTAACATCCAGGTGAATGTCGTTCACCCCGGTGTCATGGATACACGCATGCAGAAGGAAATCAGAAAGGCCGGCGCCGACGCCATCGGGACGGATATGTTCGAAAGGATGAAAGAAGAGGGAATCCTCAAGGCCCCCGATGAACCGGCGCAACTGGTCTTGTTCCTGGCTTCCAGTGTGGCAGACGGTATCACGGGACGTTTCCTTTCCTTTGACGACATGGGAGTAAAGTCTCTCGCCGCACAACAGTAAGGCGAGGCAAAAAGGGGAGGTCACAGCGAGGCTGTGTCGAGATGTTCACGTGGTCACGCAAAAAAGAAACGCTATTTTTTCAATCGAGCAGTGTCTTTTTTGCCTGACTTTTTCTTGACTGGGTGACCATTTATTCTCCGCTTTAATAGCATCCACCCTGTTCGATTTTCATAATGATCTTCTAAAACGTCCCAATTTTCCGAATTCAATAATTCAATGCGTGTTTTTACATTTTTTCGCCCACCATTTTCAGGATTCGTATCATCCAAAATTAAATATTTTGTGATTTTATTTTGAAGAAACAACATCTCATCGTAGGATGTAAATGTTCCCCCATCCAAAAACACAAGATCAAAAAAAGTTATATAGTTACATAAATCAATTAATGAACTCGCATTCTTCTGAGAGTAATATTGTTTTTGGCCATTATACCGTCTTTCCATTTCTGGCAAGAGTGTTGATGGAAGGTATTTACTGGTATTTATTTCCTGCGCATACTGTTCCCAATCTTTTAAATATCCAAGAGGCAGAGCACTTCCATGTAAAAAAAATACCGGGAAGTTATATTGTTTCAGGTTATTTATCGCCTTTTTCATAATGTCTAAATCTGCTTCGAATGTAAAGAGAAGACCGCCGCTCTCTTTAAGCCCTTTGGCAATGCAATAACTGGAACTTTTGCCATCAGCAGTTCCAACTTCAAGGCAGATTTTAACATCCTCCTCCTTGGCCAATTTGTATAGTTTGTCACCCAATAAAGTTCCTAATTTGATCGAATCCATTTTTTCCTCCAATTCAAGGGGCAATGTCGTTCCAATTCACCACGAACCCCGGAAATCCCCTCATTGCATAATATGCCCTGTTTTCTTTCAAGAATTTAAGATGGCTTGAAATGGCACTTAGCCTTTCCTTTAGGACATCCTTATATGCTTGATCCAAATCATAAGACTCGTCACCGCAATAGGAAAGATAGTATCTTGCCTTTTGTGAAATCACATTCGAATATTCCGTGTAGGCGAGATAATGGTAAAATACTTCTTCAGGATAATAAATAGTTGACTCATTTTTCACTGATCGATAAACGTCAGGTGCCTGATTAACAAATCTTAGGATGAATTGAGGATTTATCTTCAAACTATTACTCGCTTCTAAGACACTATGAAAATTTAAAAATTTTTCAGAAAAGTAGTTAGCCGCCAAAGATACTATCCGGCTAAAATAGTAAAATGATTCCAAAAAAAGTTTTATTATCGTTTGTTCATTAACTGATGTGTATTTTTTTCTTATGTCCATTGCTCTTTCGACAAATTTTCGGATTTCTTCATCTTCGATCCCAAGATTATTTAGAAGCATATAGCTGTGTTTTATTGACGAAACCCTAACGAGAATACCGCGGAGGCTCAACTGACCACTAGCCAGGAATTGCTGAAATTGGACTAATCTGGATGAAATAAAATCAAAAATGATCTGGAGTGAAATAATGTCTATCTGTGATGCTTCAATTTTGTTGACTGGTTGAGGTTCACCATACAATAGTTCTAAATTATCGCAGTAGAGAGAATAGTGAAAGTTTTTGAAAGATTCACGATCATAGAGATAAATATCATGGAAAATGATGTACTTCAGAGCATTGTTGCCTTGAGATTGGTTTATGCTTAACTGGTTAATAGCATGAGGGTTGCAACAATTGTCCACAACCACCACTAGATCAACATCGGATATTCCGGGATCATTTACGGATCCTATTTGGTAAATTGATTTTACGAAGGGCTTCTCCTTGACATAGTCGATATATTGACGAACCAGACATTGATAGTCATCGATACTAAGCTTTTGTATATCATTTATGACTCTGATATTATTGCTGACCATTGGATAGTTCCTTTAATCTTTCAAGAATTAATTCTGAAAACTCAAAAATCTGGCGATAAAAGGTATGACTGAATTTCACCATCCTCCCAGGATTCCATTTGGCTCTTGCGTGGGTAATAATGTCAAACACGCTCCAAATTTTTGGATCAAAATATTCCCGTGCTAACTCAAAGGAATCCCTTTTGTATGGATACATATTCTCGAATAACTCCAGGTACAAAACAGGTAACATCGAAAATCGACTGAGAAAGCGTTTCATGTCGAACGGATTCATGGGAAATTTTTGACTGAGGTAGGATACCCTGAAAAAATATCCCATATGCCAAACAGAAAATTTATTTTCGTAATCAGAGGACCTTAGTGAGAATGTATGCTCTTGGTCACCTAAAACTGCTGTTGCATTTTCAATGGTACTTAATGGTAAGAATGATTGAGGATAGGCGACACGATCGAGGTCTGTAGAAATAAAATAGCCGTGATGTTGGAGGGGATCAAACAGTCTGAGATGAATATTCGCTCTGGATATGATCCCTGCTATTTTTTTGATTGTGGTCAGAGAAGAAAAAGCCTTATCGGAGAGAAATAATTGGGTATCAACATCACTAAAAGGAGTGAAATCTAGAGTGCTCATGCTACCGTGGATCATAAATGAGGACAAATAATTGTCCTTGTATAATTCTTTAAATTCACTTTTTAGAATATGATAGAGATTAATAACTGAATCCGTGGCCTCGGCACTATTGAGGACATTATTCATTGCCTTCAATTGGACTGTTTTCCCTTTGTTGGATTTGGGTAGATTGTCCCTTAAAAAATGAAACAATTTGAAGATGAAAGATGCTTCCGATTTATCCGTTACAAGAATCTTATACCTTTCCTGGGAGTCAATTAAATTCAAGATGGCTGAAGCAGTTGATTGCTCCGCTTTCGGAATAGTCAATGTATTAAAGTATGATGTGATAACATTATGAAAAGTTGTTTGTAATAGATAAAACAATCTTTTCTTAGGCATGTTTTTATGAGTATTGTTCAGGAAGTGTTCAAGATTCATATAATCGTGAAGGGATTCATCTTGCTTTAACAAAAGTTTTAATGGGTTATCTGTTCGGTAATGGTTTTTGTAATTATTGGAGTCTTTTTCTAAATTCAATTGACGTGATAAGGGAGTAGATTTCTCATCCGTCTTCTCCTTAGATATCGTTGGAGGTGTTATTTGTTCTGATTTCTGTTGCCACGGACAATGAACAATTTTATTGAGACAATCTTTTTGGGCTGGTGCCGAGATTATTTGATTTGTTGAAGGAGAAATATTTTTTGAAAGTTCTTCAATGATCTTAATAATTTTTTCTGTTTGGGTTACAGTTGTCAATCGATTCTCAAATAATAATTTACGGTAATTTTCTGGATCATATTTTCCATCCGTCATTAAATGTAAAAATCCCTTTAAATCATTAAATATGAATTCTTCAGGCCATATTTCCCTGCTCTCATTCCAGGCATGAATAACAGGCTTTAGACCGGCAGCCATACCATTCCCAATGGTATAATGAAAGGATTCCTCTAAAGAGAAGCTAAGGATATGAGATTTATCCGCGAGCCAACTGTTAATATCTTCAACCCAATCGACAAATTCCAATTTTTTATCCAGCGATAGTTCTTTGATCATTGTGTGTGCCGCCATCTCCAGCCTTGGATCCTGAAATTTACCACGAATATATAAGAAGTAATCCGGATCTACTTTCAAAAGTTCATGATAAAATTGTAGGAGTATAGGAATTCCCTTTCGAAAGTTGAGGTGGCCGATAAAAACCAATCGTTTTGTGTTTTGCTTATTATTAGCGATGCTGAAATCGCTGACATTAATGCCATTTCGAACGATAGTCTGAGGCAGCGACTGAACTTTGAACTTTTTATTGAAAATCTCCTGTTTATGCTTTGCAACAAAGACCAGACAGTCAACCGCACTCCAATTGATTTGAGCAGGCATGTCTGTAAACACTTCATATCCGTGCAGGCGGCAGATAATTTTTTTGTCTTTGATCTGTGGTATCTTATTCGTTACATGGATGGCTATTTGATTGGCCCATTCTAACCACACAATATCTGCCCACGTAACCGCTGATTCTATCTCTTGATTATTGTTACTGTAGCATGTTCGAACGTCATATTTAGTCTTAAGATAATCTACAATATCTCCGAGAAATGATTGAAGACCGGGCAGACATAAGACTGCAATCTTTATCCGGCTGGTCTGTTGTGATTGAACTTTATTAATAAATGTAACACCTTTCCTTTTTTCCTTCTTTGAACCCTTTGAGGAGGCATCCTTCTTATCAAGTGTACCGAGAGATTGCCTTACAATTTCTTGATCGGGGTTCAATTTTAGAGATTTCGCTAAAAACTCTCGAGCTTTTGGGGAATCACTCATTTCCAGATAAATCATGCCAAGTTGATTGTAGAGATTGGGATCTTGATCATCTATTGCGATACACTTCTCCAGTTGATGGGCGGCTTCTTTCCAACGCTTGGCAGTTTGGTATAAATCAGCCAGATTCAGTAAAGGGTCCAGATAATCTTCTTTGATGGCAAGTGCTTTCAAAAAATAGCCTTCTGCCTTTTCACTATTTGCCTGTCTGTGGAAGATGACACCAAGATTATTTAAGATCTCTGTGTTTGTTGGGTCATTTTCTAAAAGCCTCGAGAAATACTTTTCAGCTTCTTCGATTTTCCCTTCAGCGAATAGTGCCTCGCCCTGTTTTAACCTAGCTTCCATTAAGGAATCCTTTTTTAGAATACAAGAGGTCTATCTTTTGCCGGCCGCCAAAACAAGTGAGCGGGGGCCCATACAGTATATAGGAAGAAATTTCCCTGGGCGTTAACTTTGTAATAAAAAGCAATAAACATGCCAATTAACTGGGAAACGATATTGCTAACTATTTAAGGGATATACATTTTAAGGGCGATGGGGAGGAGACAAACAGTCAATTGCTTGACACTTAAAAATGAAGAATCATCGGGTTTCAATATATCGCGGAAAGTGCATGGAGCCAGGAATATGAAAGGCCCCTGTCTAGTACCCGTCCTTTCGGGCTTAAAGATAGTGCCGATGTTACAGGGGTATAACCGTATAACAGAAATGGCCTCTCGGTGAGCGGCTCCGGAACTCGGGAGTTGCATTGATCCATTGTAAGATAGAACCCGGTATTTTCTATATTATTGCGTTGCCGGATAGCCTTCCAGACGCGCCTTCTACCCCCTGATCATAATCTGACGTTGAGAAATCTGGGTTCGGGCATTTCATATCCCGCGCGGATATAGCGCTTACTCTGGCGAATTTGGACCATCTGATTTTTGATGGCATCATGATGGAGCCGGAGTGTCTTCTCAAATTCCTGATTTATGTTTGCGGCTTTTAACGCGATAGCATCTATCTTCCCGACTATTTTCCTGACAATATTTCTTTCTTCACCGGGGATAGTCGACATGAAAGAGGGGCCTTCTGTTCTTACTTTGTTTATCTGTCTGTCAATAGAGTCAATTGCGCCGATACAGCTTTCGCTTTTTTCCATGAGCCTCTCCATCGCAACCATGTCCTTTTGTGATTCCATTAATCCTTTTAGCGACATGGTTGCCGAAAGAAAGGCCTCGAATAGAGCCAGTTTTTTTTTCAAGAGACTAGAGAGATCATTATTCATTTTAATATGCACCGGCTGCCATTGCAGTTTCCCCTTTTTCCTCCCCTATGATCGTGACCTTGTGTGCGTCACCGATATGATTCTGTTTTGAAAGGGCAAAGATTTCCTTCCACGCCGATTCCAGTTCTTCAAGGATGTTGATTACCTCGTCAATGGTCTCTACCTCTTCTTTGATTGTTGAACAGGGGAGGAGGCGGCGCAGCATGTAATTGTAAAGGGCATTCAGGCTTATTGCGATTTCACCACCATTTTCGAAATCGAGACCCTGCATCAATACACCCAGGATATCCTGTACTTTTTTCATGGATTTCCCTTTTGCCTCGTATCCTCTGGATATACAGTTTTCCTTTGCAATTTTCAGGTTGCCGATGGCTCCCTCATAACACATCAGTACCAGCTTTGCAGGATCTGCCGTTGTCACCTTAGTCTGTTTGTATGCATTAACACCATTCCTGTACATGTATTTCTTAACCTCCTCTATCGTGTTTGCCTTGCCTTTAAGTTTTCTTGAGTCATTTCCCGCTCATGTGAAAGTCTACGGTCAATATCTTTTCCCTCTCGCTATCCCCATGCGCTGTATGAGGCGCTGATCTGCCCCGACAGCCAGCTGCTTTGGCTTTGAAGCGTGCTCATTGCCGTTTCCATGGTTACGTAACTGTTTATCATCATTTCCATTTTACGATCCAGTTGAGCCTCTATCTGTTCGATTTGAGTTTCAAAACTGTCAATGCTGTTGTTGAGAGAATCCTGTTTAAAGGAAACATATCCCTCATAAGGATTGGTAATGTTATAGAGAGTCCGGTAAAATAGTTCCGCCACGCCGAGGGTGATGGTAATCGTGCCGGCATCGGTGTCGTTCGCAGATCTGGAGTATTTTACAAGCAGTCCGTCGGTATTTGTGTTGCCGTCTTCACCCGTCAGAACCTGGCCGGAGCCGGTGGCGCTCTCCCCGCCGATCGTGCCCGCCACATTAACGCCGGTCACATCGCCGTTTATGATGCCGAGTTCCATCTCTCGTCGCGTGGTCTGGTCGAAGTCGCCAAGGGCAAGCCCGCTACCCCCGCCATCATAAACGGGCGTAAGGGTCAGTTCAATGGCTGAGCTTCCTGTGTCTGTATCTTCAACATAAACCGTGCCATTCCGAATGAACGCATCCACGGTAGTGCCCTGGGCGCTAAAGGCATTTTCAATTGCAGTCAAAAGCTCGGACACTGGGTCATCCAAGCTGTCTATTACATAGTTCCCAGCGGCCAGAGGTGTTGTTCCATCGCGGGCATACCCCGCTATTTCTATCTCGTCGCCGACCACAAGGCTGGCACCGGAAATATCGCTCCATGTTGTGGTCTCTGTTATGTAAACAGTACCCTCCGTTGACTTGGTGTTATTGCCCGTCGCGGTATAGAGAATATGATCGTAGTTGCCTGCAGACTCACTCTGAGCAAGGGTAAAACTCGCGCTGCCGTAATCATCGCTTCGAAGTACCAGGTTATTGCCATCATTGGTGGCGGTTATTGACATGGCGTAACGGCCTTCCTGGCTTCCATCACCGGCGGCGGATGTCACGTCAGCCGTCCCGAAAAATTCACCCTGGCTCTCCGTTCCCGTATGGCTGATGGAAGTGACGGAAAGCTGGCTGGCGCCCATGTATTTGTCGGTTACTACGATCCTGCCCGAGGTATCGATCGTGGCATTTACTTCACTGGAAAATGCCTCTTCAATGGCTGAAAGGAGGTCTTGCACCGTGTCCGGCGTTTCTAAGGCCATATCAATCTCATAGCTGCCGGATACCGCGATCCCACCGCGGGAGGTTCCTGAAAATGATATGGTCTCACTGTCGGCAAAGCTCAACGTGGCCATACTGCTGTCGTAAATACTGTCCCATGCGGTTTCGGAGGTGATTGCTATGCTCGAGCCGCTGTCGGAGTATAGGTCTTCGTCGCCCACCAATGTCTCGGTGTATTCCGTGTCCAGCTCCGTGTTGATCTCGTTTATGATGTCGTCAAGGGTATCCAGATCGGTCGTTATCTCGATTTCGGCTGCGGCGGTTCCTTGTGTGATAGCAAGCGTTTCCGTGACACTGGGACTTGAAAGGTCCACATTGCCCGTTTCCGTGCCCCGGGTCGCGGCCCGGTTAACATGAACCGTATATTTATCCGCCTTCGTATCCCTTGAGTGATCGATATAGGTCAGAGCGCTGTTTGATGTGCTTCCCTGGCCTGCAAATAGAGACATGACATCGTTGAAATTGGTCTGGAGATATCCGGTCAGCGCGTCGTCATCGATGCTCAATATTAGATCGTTGTCTACTGTAATTCCCACCATGCTAAGCACCGAGAAATTGCTGTCCACACCCCATATTTGTTCGGTAAGGAGCGTTGTCATGTCTGATTTGACAGATCGCAGCGTGGCGTCTCCAAAGAGGATGCCGCCCGTTGCCGCCGATGCCTCGTCGTAGGAAAACTGCACGTTGATGTAGGTCATTATCTCGTTGTATATGGCTGTGAAATCCTGGATGTTTGTCTTTATGGTGGCGATATCGCGTTCTATATCGAGGGTAACCGTTGTGTCGCCATCGCCGGCGCTGGCAAGATCGAGTGTGACCCCGGCGATCACATCGTCTATGATATTGGAGGAATCCGTTACCTCGACCCCGTCTATCTCAACCAGGGAGTTCCCCCCGGCGACTACCTGCCGTGACCGGGCGGAGGCATCGCCAAAGGCCGCATTGGCATCCACAAATTCAAGTTCACCGGTAGTAATGGCATCGGTTAGTTGTACGTTCAGAAACCCGCTCGCAACCACATCGTCCACCCTGATCCTGCCGTCGGAAGTAACGTATGCGACAATGTCGCCCGTCGATGCCGCGTATCCATTTGTGTCGTCCTCGATGGCATCGAGGAGGTCCTGCACAGTTGTCGAACTGGCTATGACGAAATCATGTGCGACACCGACACCGCCGGTATCCGTGCCTCCGAATGTGATTTTATCGTTTCCCGCGTCGAGGGAGATGTAACCGTCGATATCCACCAAAAGCGTATCAGGGGTTATATAGGCGCCGTCCGAAGTCATGGAGTTTCCCGATATCTCGGTGTTTGCCGCGGTTATCTCGGCGCTGTTATTGTGAAGAACCCCGAGGGTGTTCAAGATATTGGTTTCATTGGGGTCGGAAATGGTCTCGGTTCCCTCAATCTGGAGACGGTAATATGTGGTTCCATCTACCGTCTCGGAAATAACCGATGCGATGACGCCTGACGGCCCGGCGTCATTTATGGCAACCTTGATTTCATTTAATGACATTGTGGAAAGGTCGATGGTGATAGCCGCCGTGTCCCCCACTGTGACATTGCCCGATTCCCCCGTCGAAAGGCCGAGAAGTGTCTTGATTGCCACGTTGGGCGCGGTAAAGAGGTCGCTCTGTGCGCCATTTGTTATCGAGTTCTTGATAACTGCCGTCTCCTTGTCCTTCCAGCCGAACTTCTGCAGTAGATTTGCAGCAGACCCGTTAAGCAGGCTTATGCCGTCCGCGCCCGTGTCATCGCTGGTAAGGACGAGTCGGTAATCATTAGCGCCGTAATTGATGATGCTTGCAGTCACTCCGCTCGGGTTGATTCCCGTGTTGAGGGCGTTGATATTATAGGCGATATCCCCCAGGGAATTGGTCGCGAGGATGGCGAGGGTCTTGCCGTTGATAATGATATCGCCGGCGTAAGAACTTCCCAGCTCCGCGGTCTGGCTGGTGAAAGGATTGGAAGAAAGCTTTTGCGCCTGCGCCAGACTCTTCACTGTAACCGTGTAGGTTCCGGGGGCGGCAGTGGCGTCGGTCGAGACTGAAAGCAGATCGTCCGCGCCGTAATCGGTGCTGCTGGAAGACATGCTGGAGGTGTAAAGATGGAAATCTGCGGGGTCTGTAAGTCCCTCGGCGGATGTCTTGAATGCCAGAAGCCCGGTATTGAATGATTGCCATGCCTCGAGCTTTGCAGTGTACTCGTCTTTTCTGTCCTCGATCACATCGGCCCGTTTGTGGTCAATGGCGATCAACTCGTCTATCATGCTTCGCCAGTCCAACCCACTGGCAAGACCGCTTATAAGGCTGGTGCTCATTGACATTTTAAATCTCCCTTAATCAAACAGGCAATTTGTTCTTGTTACTGGTATTTATCGGCAAATATTTCCGGATACTTTAGTGAAATCTGTGTTATCCGACCGATCCGGAAAAGGCATAAACCCTTAGTATTTGTCATCCTGGCGAAAGCGGGAACCCTGTATCTACAGTTAGTTGCGTGAGTATATTCTGACTTATATACGCGTTTTGTGTTACGTTCCGCCAATCGTTCAAATATAGTTATAGCAAAAAATCTGCCAGACGCCATGCCACGGCAAAATTAAAAAACCCCGCCTCTTTTCAGAAGCGGGGTTTTGTTTGAATGACCCTTTCAGCCTTCAGCTTTTATCTTCCAGCCTCCAGCCGCCTGTCTTCATTCTCCATTCTCCATTCTCCATTCTCCATTCTCCATTCTCCATTCTCCATTCT
>CAYMYS010000003.1:0-43599 GCA_964394725.1 uncultured Syntrophaceae bacterium | reverse complement strand
TCTCCATTCTCCATTCTCCATTCTCCATTCTCCATTCTCCATTCTCCATTCTCCATTCTCCAGTCTTTAACCTTTAACCGAACAGTGACAGCACCATCTGAGGCGCCATATTTGCCTGTGACAGCATGGCGGTGCCTGCCTGCATCAGTATCTGGTTTTTGGTAAATGCTGTCATTTCTTCAGCCATATCCGCGTCACGGATGATCGATTCTGCGGCCTGAATGTTCTGAATGGTCGTGGCAAGGTTCGCGCTGGCATAACTCAGACGGTTCATATAGGCGCCGATATTGCCCCTTGCAGTTGAGTGAGAGGTTATTGCCGAATCGATAGTGTCAAGCGCACCCAGGGCGCCAGAAGCTGTCAAGAAGGAGATGTCGGATACATTGAGGCCACTCGAACCCGTTGTGACATTGCTGAGCGAGACATCTATCTGGTGGTTGTCGTTATTTGCCGTGCCTATCTGGAAGGTCTGGACGTTGTCTTGTGTTACTTCAAACGCAAGATTGTCAAGGCCGCCTTCGATATATTCGCTACCTAACGAGATTTTAATCCCGAGCTGATCAAAATCAACCACGACCGGGCTTGTAGCTGTGCCGGCTGAACCTGTTTCAGCCTGATCTGAAGTACCGGAAACGGTTATATCATTGCCAGAATGGGCAATCGTATATGTGCCCGTGGCGGTGGAATCAGAGGAAGAGATGGCCGTGATGCCGGTATTGGAAATCTTAAAGGTGTCGGTCTCGAGCATGCCCGCTGTGAAGGTGGCAGTGGTAGCGCCTGTCAATGTTATCCCCAAGGCGTCGAATGTAACAGCATTCGCAGTGATAACGCCCTCTTCTGTAGTTGTACCGTTGCCGATTGATACCGTACTCGCGCCCACCTTGGATATAGTGTATGTCCCGGTGGTAAGACCTGTGTTGGTGCTGGTGATTGTGATGTCTGCTACGCCTAAATATCCTGTCACTGCTGATGCAGTCAGCGTGAGACCGTTAAGACTACTGTCTGCAACATAATCTGCGCCTAACGCGAGTTGAATCCCTAAATCGGTAAAATCAACCGTGGTTCCGGTTATAGCGGCATTGGCTAACGTCTGTGAGGTACCACCTGAATGTAGGAGTTTCAAGTTACCACCGGTATCGGTAATCGTATATGTGCCCGTGGTGGTATCCGAACCGGTGGTGGTGCTGGTAGTCGTGATGCCGGTATTACTGACCACAAAGGTGTCGGTCTCGAGCATGCCCGCTGTGAAGGTGGTAGCGTTAGAACCTGTCAATGTTATCCCCAAGGCGTCGAATGTAACAGCATTCGCAGTGATAACGCCCTCTTCTGTAGTTGTACCGTTGCCGATTGATACCGTACTCGCGCCCACCTTGGATATAGTGTATGTCCCGGTGGTAAGACCTGTGTTGGTGCTGGTGATTGTGATGTCTGCTACGCCTAAATATCCTGTCACTGCTGATGCAGTCAGCGTGAGACCGTTAAGACTACTGTCTGCAACATAATCTGCGCCTAACGCGAGTTGAATCCCTAAATCGGTAAAATCAACCGTGGTTCCGGTTATAGCGGCATTGGCTAACGTCTGTGAGGTACCACCTGAATGTAGGAGTTTCAAGTTACCACCGGTATCGGTAATCGTATATGTGCCCGTGGTGGTATCCGAACCGATGGTGGTGCTGGTAGTCGTGATACCCGTATCGGCAACCACAAGGCTGTCGTTTCCGAGCACTGTCGTTGTAAGATCAGCAGCGCCAACCATTGTTATCCCCAATTCAGTGAATGTGACGGTCGTGCTGGTTCCGCTGACAGCGGCATATTCCGTAAATGAACCGTTGCCGATGGATACCGTACTGGTTCCCACCTTGTCTATAGAATATGTCCCGGCAGTAAGATCCGTCTTGGAACTGGTGATGGTGATGGTTGATGTGCTCGTGGCAGTTGCGGTACCCTGCGTCAACTGAAAACCAACGAGATCATTTGCGCTTTCATAATAATCCCCGGCCACCAGATCAAGCGTGAGTCCGAGTGTGGAGAAGACCGCCTGGTTTCCTGAAACGACGCCATCGTATGTATTCGAATCTTGATCAGTAAGCGTGATTGCAGTAGCGGTATTCGCCGTAACCGTTAAAGTGGTCATGCTGCTTATATCAACCGATCCATCAGCACTCCAGCTTGTGCCTGAGAGACCGGACATGACCTTATCAACTGTGCCGCCAGCAAGAACAGTAGTAACGTCACCCCCTGCTACCTCAAACTTAATGCCTAAATCTGCGAAGACAACACTATTGTTGCCAAAAGCGGTTTCAGATTCAGAAAATCCTTCACTATCAGTTATAGTAAGGGTCGTGGCTGTCGATGAAAACGTATAGGTGTTGCCTTCAGTAACGTTCCGATTCGCTCCTGAAAAAGTCATTGTAACAGTATTGGTTCCACTTCCCTCGTTAAATGTGTAAAGATCGGTAGTTTCATTGAGATAGCTGACGGTTGTATTCCCGGCAACTATCGCCAAATCTTGAACGTACATCGTATTTCCCACATCGGTAAACGTGAATTTCTGGCTCATGTCGCTGTTTACTGCATAGGAATTGGTGGATGTAGCGGCTGCCGCTCCATACGTTCCGCCGGCTTCGTCTTTAACGCCAATCGCATCGGTAAATGTGAACTTCTGGCTGTAGTCGCTGTTTACCCCATAGGAGGTGGTGTTTGTGGCGGCAGCTGTCATCGCATACGTTCCGCCGGCTTCGTCTTTAACGCCAATCGCATCGGTAAATGTGAACTTCTGGCTGTAGTCGCTGTTTACCCCATAGGAGGTGGTGTTTGTGGCGTCTATTCCCGCAAGCTCTCCGGTCATGCCGCCGTATGTTCCGTCAAGCAGCGCTGCCCCGGCATACTCGGTGACGTTGGCAATCCTGTTCATTTCAGCCAAGATTTTCGTCTTTTCCGCGTCGATCTGCGCACGGTTTTCTCCCGCGTTTGCCGAAGCGGCCTGAGTCGCAAGTTCCTTCAACCGGACAAGCATATTCCCGATCTGGTCCATGGCTCCCTCAGCGACCTGCAGGAGCGCGTTTGCCTCTGTGGCATTTCTCGACGCCACCTTAAAGCTGGCGATATCGGCCCTGAATGTTTGAGAAAGGGCCAGACCCGCCGAATCATCGGCGGCAGAGTTAATACGGTAACCCGATGAGAGCCTTTCGAGAGCCTTTGACATGTTACTGTCTGTAATGGACAATTGCCGCTGTACGTTCATAGACGCTATGTTATTTGCAATTCTAAAACCCATGATCTAATCCTCCGTGATTTGTTTGCCCTATGGAGGGCCCTCAGGCTCTTCAATGGGGATTGTTTTTCCGGCTTTCAGCCCTAGTCTGTCTGACAGGGAGCTTCCAGCCTTTTTCAGCATCCTTGCTTTTTGATTGAATTATGCAATCCTTGTCGGATTGCCCTTCGCCGTTTGCTTTATCACCTCCTTCGACAAAATTTCTCCGGTGAGACTGAAAGTATGTTCATGTCTCCTCACGCCATTTATCGGAAGAAGAATTGAAAACTTTAGATAAAATCGGTTTTATGGGATATTTCGATAATGGTTTCGGGAGGATGCGAAGGGTTGATATGAGGACAGCCTCCTAGTGGATGTGGCAGACTTTCGTCTTTTGGAATGACTGATGTGGTTTGCTCAATTATGATGGACCGGGAAAAGTCTCAATAGCCAGCGTAGGGGAACACTATCCAGACAAACTGTAAACATTTGATATAACTGGATTCCGCCCCGGTTTTCACCGGGGTGACGCGCTGGAATGACGAAAAACGACATTTTTTCACTTTTTACCAGACTGCCATATTTGTTTTCAGCAAAATAATTTTACATCTGCCATTTAGATTTTTGTAACTTGCTGAAATTATGACGATTATCTTCCAACTCAACCACTCAACTATTTGACTATATCTTGAGTAGTATCCCGGAGTTCGATTTCGAGATCCCCTGTGTACTTTCGAAGCATGCCTGCTATTTCAGGATCTTTCGGATCGACGGCAAGGGCTGTTTCCAGTATGCTTACTCCCTGGGTATATTCGTTCCGGCTGAAGGCCTGCCGGCAGAGTTCCTTGAGACTGCCTGCGTGTTCAAGTCCCAGTGTATATGCCAGGTCGAGGGCAATTTTAAAAGAGTCGAATTTTTTTTCTTCGAGGAGCCTTCCGGCGATTCCTACAAACAGTTCCGCCACCTGGTGGAAGGATTCTATGAGGTGGTCTGCGGGGAGGTTGAGAAGCCCGAGTGTTTTTTCG
The DNA here is from genome assembly GCA_964394725.1 of uncultured Syntrophaceae bacterium. GTDB lineage: Bacteria > Desulfobacterota > Syntrophia > Syntrophales > UBA2210 > JAFGPZ01. The sequence goes on along the minus strand of CAYMYS010000003.1, from coordinate 39,321 downwards.
CACACACCTATCATAGGTTCCATATCGCCTGTTTCCAGGTAGCACCTTGAAAGGGCGAGGGAAAGATAAATATTTTCAGGGAAATGCGCGTACGCGGTGGCGAGGGGATCTTTTGATTTCAGGTATTCCCTGTTTTTGAAATATAAGAGACCCAGATTGCGATTGACCGCGGGAGAATCGGGCGCGATCTTCAGCGCCGCCAGGTACTTTGTAAGGGCGGGTCCCCTTTCTCCAAGATTCTCCAGCACAAGGCCATGAATCAGCAGGGAATTGAGGTGTCCGGGGTTTAATTCAGCGGCCTTTCCGAAGCATTTCGCCGCCCCCTTCAAGTCTCCCAGTTTCATAAGGGCTATTCCCCCTTTAAAGGGGATTTCAAAATCATCGGAGAATGTCTGTGCCAGATCCCCGCAGAGGGCTTCCAGTTTTTCGTAAAGTCCCCGTTCTTCATAGAGCGTGCAGAGCGCCTTCAGGCCCGCTTTGTATTTCTCGTCATCGAGGGGAAGTCCCTCCAGGAAAGAGAGCGCCTTTTCCTGCCCCTTGAATTTGATCCAGTTCAGGCCCATCTCCTGTCTCAATGCGTTCTTGTTGAGATCGGGCGCGGTATTTACAGATTCCTTCAGGAAATGAAAGGCATTCACCCTGTCATTAAGGCTCAGGTAGGAATATCCCATGGAATGATAGACCTTCCATTCTCTGTTTACCGTTTCAAATACAACAAAGCCGAATTCCGATGGGTTTTCCTTCAAGAGTTCTTTCAACCGGAAAAATTCCTTTCCGTATTCCAGTGTCTTCGCATGATCGCGTTTTTTGAATGACATCTCTGTTAGCAGGAAAAATAGATCCGGGGTTTTATCAAAAAACTTAAGGCCCTTCAGCGCCCACTCTTCGGCCTCATCAAACCTGCCGAGTTGGAACATGGAACCTGTCAGGACATAATATGTCCATGAATACCCGGAGTCAGTAAGCCCCTTTTTTTCTACCGATTCAAGCGTCTTCATGGACTCTTGAATCGCCTTGTCCCATTCTTGCAGGGAAAAGTAGGTCATGGAGAGATGATGGTGCGTGGGTGTGTCATCCGGGAATTGCTTTGCCTGCGCCTGGAGGAGTCTCAGGGAACGCTTCTTTTTTTCCTCTTTCTTTTCGTCCTCGAGGTCATAGCCGTAGTGCCAGAAGACAAGGGGATACATCTCAATTTTCCCCTTGATGACGGGTTGATTGTGAACGAATCCCACATAATGAAAGCCCATGCCGTTTCTGAAAAGCCTGGGGGAGATGCTCTCGTTATAATAGGATGCCTTGTCCAGATAGCTTCGGACAATAACAGATATGGCACCGGCATCCGTTTGCCTGACCGCCTTTTTAAGAAGGTGCGCAGTCTCTTCGTCTATCTTCTCATCCGCGTCGAGGATGAGGAGCCAGTCTCCGGTGGCGTAATGAATAGACTGGTTGCGGTGCTTGCTGAAGTTGTTTTCCCAGGGGTGGTGATAGATCCTTGCCCCATACCCTTCGGCAATCTCAACCGTCCTGTCCGTTGATCCCGTGTCCACCACAATAATCTCGTCCACATAATCCTTGACGCTTTCAAGGCACTGTGGAAGAAATTCTTCCTCGTTCTTGACGATCATGCAGAGAGATATGGTGGGTGCGGAAGCCCTCTCCCTCCTCTTTTTTCTCTTCACCTGTTTTTTCACTGTTTTCACCATCTTTCTGTTGTGCGCGCTTCGTTAGAATTTCCTCTATCCTGTCGCTTGTCCCGGGGAAGGCCGGGTCGATTTTAATCGCCTTTCTGTAGGACAGCAGCGCCTGGTCAATATTCCCCATAGCGGAATAGACATTGCCCAGGTTATGATAAAAAACCGGGTGTGACCGTCCCCTTTCGATGCCTTTATTGAGTGTTTGTAGTGCGTTATCGTGATTTCCATTCTGCAGATATATGAGGGCCAGATTATTGTATGCGCCCATGTGTTCCGGGCTCAAGGCAAGGGTAGTGGCATACTCATTAATGGCCTTGTCGGGCATGCCCAGGGCGCTGTGCGCCCTGGCAAGATTAAAGTGAAGTTCGGCGTTGCCTGACAGAAGGGGCGCACTCTTTTCAAGAAGACATAATACTTCACGCCACAGCCCCAGTTCCAGATACTGGTCCGACAGCCCCTTGACGGCATTGATATCGTCAGGATGCTTCTCGACCCGTTTTTCCCCTAATTTCATATAATATTCCCTTTTTTTTCTGATGCGGGGAGAGGGCAGAACTTTGCCGTAATGATGAATCGGTATATCTCTGTTTTTTGCAATAAATCCCACTCTGTTGAAATGATAGTCGATCGTTTCATGCACGGCCCCCGAAAAAGCTATCGCCCTGTGCCTGCGGAAGAGTCGTATCAGTCGTGCGGGGATGAATCCGAAATAGTCGTTCCCTTCATTGTAATCGCGGGGGTTCAGCACAATATTGGCCAGGGCCCTGTTATTTTCATAATTTCTGAGAATAAAACGATACCCGTCAATCCGGGCATCTGTGAGCAATCCCTTTATTTTCGGAAGATCCTTTACGGAGATGACCTCGTCGGCGTCCATTATGAGTATCCAGTCGCATCGTGCCTGGCGGAGGCAGAAATTTCGCGCTTTGGAAAAATCGTCGCACCATTCGAAGTGATAGACATGGGCGCCATAATTTCGGGCTATTTCGATGGTGTGGTCTGTGGAACCGGTATCGACGATAACCATTTCGTCAACTAGCGGGGCAACACTTTTCAGGCACCTATCCAAAGATTCTTCCTCATCTTTTACGATCATGCAGAGAGACAGAGTCGGATTGGGTCTCTTGCGGGCCTTGTGGGGTGTGGCAGGTCCTGCCTGTTGTCTTTTGATTTTATCCACATCGAGCCCTTCGTCCTTTGCAATCCTTTCGGCGATTTCCAGGGCCATATGTCCTTCCAATGATCCCACCCTGTCTCTCAATGCCTCCCCCAGGTCTGCAAGCACGGCGAGGATATCTTCGGGAGAAGAGAGGGTTTCTTCTCTTTCGATATTCAGAAGACTACATATCCCCTTTAGTGCCGTCAGGGTAGCTTCCCTCTTCCCCTTAAGCCAGAGGTTCCATGCAGAGGCCAGATGCACAGAGATGTAATTTGCCTTATCTTCAAGGTAACGGCTGATCAGTGCGCAGGCGGACTCATTTTTGCCGTGTTCGGTGAGAAGAAAGCCCTTAAGACCCCATATCCGCGGATCTTCCGGGGAATATTTTGCTGCTTCTCCCAAAAGCGTTATGGCGCGGGGGATAAGACCCTGTTTTCTGGAAATGATGGCTCTCCTCAAAAATAATTCAACCTCTCCCAGATATGTACCCGTTATTTTTGCAGATATACTTCCGGCTTCTTCCCAGTCTCTTCTTTCGATTTCGCAGTCTATAATCTCCAGTATATCTGTGAGGTCAAGCTTCCCCGTATGAATGAGCTTTTTGAATATTTCTGTTTTGGATTTCCTGTCACCCGCTCTCTCATAGAGTCTTGCCATATCATGCAGAATTCTGATATTGCCGGGATCGTCATCGGTTGCCTTTTGGAGGTAGAAAATGGCTTCATCGGGTTTTCTTTGTGATCCGTATATGCGGGCTATGGCCGTAAGACATGCCATCCTGTTATCTGTTGCCGACAGGGATTGCTCAAAGAGCCTCTTTGCCCTGGAAAGATCATCACTATTGAGCCATGCCTGCCCCATGAAGAGGAGGATCTTCCACCTGTCTCTCGACACAGACGATAGAGAGGACCCTCCTTTTTCAATGCTATCGTAGATCTTTAGGTATTTCTCTCCGGAACATATGAGGCTATTCCACTTTTCCTGGGCCTGACAGGCAAAGACGAGTGACGCATTGGCGCCAAGATCATCAGGGGAGACAGCAAGCCACTGTCTGGTAAGCGATTCGGCCTTGCTGAATTTCCCCTTGTCCAAAAGCAAGATAATGGGGTCAAGTCTACCCATAGTTTCTATCGATCTCCTTCGTTATCTTTTCAGTCCGCCCCTTGACATTGATTTCGTTCCCCCGTGAAGTGAGGGACGAAACTGATTGTCTACTGGAGTCCTGAAATACATTTCTATGCATAACCTATGACGAAAGTGCCCATCACCGAACCCCTTCTTCCTTTGGGATGCATGTTCAGAGTGCTATGCTTATCTTATCCCTCACCGGGGATACATGATATTATTTTACGCTTCAGCTCACAATAGGGGTACCATGCTCCGATTCTTCAGGGGTCTTACTTCGGTCATGGTAAAATCGTATTGATTACCGCATTCCGGGCAGATTGAAATTTTATCGGCGCCATTGAATCTATATCCACACTCACAGATCCAGCATACGATTCTGCCTGGATTTCCAAGAACAAGGGCATAATCGGGTACATCCTTTGTCACGACGGCGCCGGCGCCTATGAAGGCATATCTGCCGATGGTATGTCCGCATAGGATTGTTGCCCCGGCACCTATAGTGGCGCCCTTCCTGACAACAGTTTTCTTGTATTCATGCTTTCTGGAAATGTGGCTGCGGGGATTGATAACGTTGGTAAAGACCATGGAAGGTCCACAGAAGACATCGTCTTCAAGGGTAACACCTTCATAGACAGAGACGTTATTCTGTATTTTTACATTGTTACCGATTTTGGTGCCCGGTGAAATGAAGACATTTTGTCCGATATTGCATCCTTCTCCTATTTCAGCGCCCGGCATTATGTGGCTGAAGTGCCAGATTCGCGTCCCTTTTCCTATCGTGCTTGGCGTATCGATTATCGCAGTTTCGTGGGCGGAAAATGAGTCGCTCCGGTCTTTCCCATTCAACGAGACGGGAATTCCGTGACGCTCCAGAGAATCCTGACAGGCATTCAATATTTTTAGAACCTCAATTCCATTGGTGCCATTTGTCCTCGGTGTTGCTCCCGATTCAACACACTCTAAGAAATGTCGGCATTCCTCTTTCAGCGGCTCGAGGTTTTCAACAGGTACAATGGCGGTTTCGTTTTTACGCGGAACGGGTTGCCTGTTCAGCCAGTCGACACCCTTGTCATGAATCTGTAATTTGCCGTCCGCTGCAGTGTCGTCAAAAACGGCCATCTTTTTATCGCCTACGATTACCAGTTTCTGTTCTTTATTCGGATGCAGCCAACTGACAAAAATATGCCCCTTGACACCACCTCTAAAGGAAAGGACGCTCATGGTTACATCGGCAATATCCTGGTTTAAATAATTTCCCCCATGGGCCATGACCTGGCAGGGCATTTCTTCCAGGAGATAAAGAATTGCCGATATATCATGAGGCGCAAAGCTCAGGATAACGTTCTCTTCAGTCCTGATCTTGCCCAGATTAAGGCGGTTGGAATAGATGTAGTTGATCTTTCCCAGTTCGCCCGAGTCTATAATCTCTTTCAGCTTTATGATTGCAGGGTGATAGAGAAGGATGTGTCCTACCATCAGTATAAGATTTCCCTGTATGGCGAGTCGGTGGAGCTCTTCCGCCTCGCTTACTACCAGCGCCAGCGGCTTTTCCACAAAAACGTGTTTACCTGCCAGCAATGCCTCTTTTGCCATCTCAAAATGGGTCTCGGCAGGTGTGGCAATTACCACGGCATTAATGGCCGGGTTTTGCAGTATCGCGTGAAAGGATGTTTGAAAGTTTTTCTCCGGATATTTTTCCTGAAAGGATCGAAGGGTTGCTGAATCCTTGTCACAAATGGTATGGAGTGCGCCCAACTCGTCAAAATTACGAACCAGGTTTTTCCCCCAGTATCCCGATCCAATTACTGCAACATTAATAGTCATTATTAATCTACCTCACAGTATCTTCCGGTTAGCTCCCATAATTGGAAAGAATAAATGTTGATAAACTCGTAAAAAGTCGAAAAACCTTCAGATTTGTCATTCCGTCCTGCCTGTGCGTCGCACGCAGACAGGCGAAAGACGGAATCCAGATATTTCATATGTTTACATAAAACCTGAACACCGGTTTTCACCGGTGTGACGACTTTTTACCGATTTGTCAAGGTTCGCTGCTGCCGAAAAATGGGTTGCCCGATGATCGACATTTGCCGTGATGAGTTACTCTGTCTCATCCTGACCTTCGGGTTTGTTCAGTCCCCGTGGATTAGAAGCGATCTTTTTCCTTATCGATTAAATCGGATAGTTCCAAAATAGGAAAAATTTACCCGACCTTTGATTGCGAGTTGTAATACTGCAAGATGAATGCCAAAAATAAAATTAGGATCAAGTCTGCTCTTCACCCTCAGTTGTTGGTGATATAACCATTCCCTATAGAAAAGGATGAAGAGTCAATGGCCCTCGATCCCGCTATCAGGGGCAGGTAGAGATGGCTAAGAAGGGGATCAATAGGAGCCACGAGTTAATAACCATCAATGATGAAAAAGTTAAACTTTTTTTGTTGAATGCCGATAATGTGTTTAAAGTTGGTGAAGGGGGTTAGTAAAATGGATATGACTGTCAATAACATTAATCCATCGGCAATAGATGCGCGACAACAGGCAAGTGCCGTTGGTACCGTTTCAGGGGAGCAATTACCGGCAAAGGGACGGGAAGGTGGCAGTGAAACATCACACGCCGCCAATGCCGCCAATAATCAATCTTTAGAGGAAATAACAAAAAAGATTGAGGATTCCATTGCCAATAGCAATATCAGCTTAGATTTCTCCAGGTACGGAGAAAAGAGCGATAAAATCTCTGTTACGGTGAAGGAAAAAGAATCGGGAAAGATAATCCGCGAAATTCCTTCTGAAGAGTTGCAGCGCCTGCAGATAAAGATGGAAGAACTTGTGGGCATACTTCTTAATGAAAAGGTTTAGCTCGAAATCTTCGGGCGTTGCAACTAATAGGGGATTGATTGGGGTGCAATCTTGTTATTTCCCGCTATCGGAACTATCGAGAGAAAGTTTGAGGAGTTCTCTTTGCCTGTTAAACACATACCTTATGATCAGGTCTTGATCCTCTTCGGGTAAATCAACGAATGTAAGGGAAACATTATATTTCTTTTCTGCGTCCGATTTTACGATGGACGTTACTTTTCCGAGTACATATATATGGGGCTGGGAGGCGATAGGAAGTAAGATCCTGTGGGCAATGATATCGCCAATCGCGAAACGCTGGTTTGTAATAAGATTCATTCCGGAACCACTGATATTGGTACATTCACTTTCCACAAAGGCACGTTTCCCTGTCTCTTTACTTTCCAATATCTCCAGAATGCGGTCCATTTTCATATTTACCTGATATATGAGTTTGTAGAGCAATTCCAGTGTAACCTCTTGAATCTCAGGCGTCTTAGATAGTTCATCGAAGGCTTTTATGAAGATAATCTTCGGATTGTTTTTGAACTTCTTGTAATCTTCCTGTGAAATCTTCTGGCTCTCAACTTTCAGATTACCATCCACCCTTATGTGTCTTCTTCGATTTGTCTCGACCATTTTAATATCCTTAAATCATTTTTGAAGCCTATGGATGCGCTCGAACAGTAAGTGTCATTTATTTGACTTGTATGTCAACTTCAATGATAGTTGCTTCATCTCACGGGTATGTGGGCATCGATGCTTCACTCTAAATCTCACCAACCTTATTTTTCCTTCCCCCTGGGGACTTTAATGCTGCTGATGATACTCTGCAGCTTGCGGTGGCGCACTTCCTTTCCATAGACATGAAAGGTAAGCATTTTCTATGCCTGAATTATTATGTTTAAAATATTTTGCCGATACAGGGAAGGCAATGCAGAATTGTTCTGGTTGAATTCCAGGGGAAGTATCCCATAAAATCTGAAGTGGTTCTAAATGGCCGCGGACGTGAAGGCGTCTACAATTTTTTGATCAAACTGCCTATTGCAATTCTTTCGTAGTTCACCTATCGCGATATCCTTTGTGAGCGCTTTTCGGTAGGGACGATCCGTTGTCATGGCATCAAAAGAGTCTGCCACACTTAAAATCCTTGAAAGAAAGGGTATATTTTCTCCCCAAAGCCTATCAGGATATCCCGTGCCATCCCACCGTTCATGATGATGGCTGATGATGTCTCTTTCAAATTCCATAAGCACAATCTGTTTCAAGATATTTTCTCCGATCATCGGATGACTCTTGATGATAGTATATTCTTCATCCGTCAGCCGGCTTTCCTTAAGAAGTATTCTATCGGGGATAGCGATCTTGCCTATGTCATGCAGCAAAGCGGCTATCTTGAGAGATTGAATCTGATTCTCTGAACAATGTAAAGCCTGTGCTGTTTTACCAGCCAGATCAGCTACATGACATGAATGTATTTCCGTGTAATGGTCTCGGAGCTGGATCGATGTGATCAATGACTTAAAGGTATCAGTGATATTGGTGTAGAGACTCTCATATAATATATTATTTTCTATGTTTAGAGAGGCCCTGCTCGACAAACTGCGGATATAGTAAAGATCGCTCCGCGTGAATTGTTTGTTATTTATTTTGCACCTTACATTCAGAACGCCAAAGGCCTTGTTTCTGATCATCAAAGGGGCACAAATCGAGGAGCTGCCATTAGAGTTTATAAGAACTGTCTCTTTCTTTCGAATAACTTCTTTGAGCGGTGCGTTAGCTGGAGATGACATTTGATTTTGGCAGGAATTATGACTGGTAGAACCTTCGACAGCCTTCAGAAGGAATATATCTTTCTCCTCATCAAATAAGGCAAGAAAGCAGCTTTCCCCACCGGTTATCTTGATCGCCAGTGCAGCTATTTCCTGAAAAACACGATCGTTTCCACCTCCCATGCCTTCGACGGTGTTATAGATGTATTCAATCGTGGATGCTTCTTTAATCTTATCATTGTAGTACAGCATGATTTACCATCATTTTTATAATGCGGTTGACATCTATTCAACCGGTTTATTACGCAGCAGGACGTCCAGCAGGCTGTATGAGATTTTGTCGAAGGTTTCTTTTCTATTGTCGTCGGACGACAGGACTACAACATCGATATTGGATGATTTTTCAGATGGGCGCTGGATTTGACTACCCGCCTGGCTTTGCCTATTATACGCTTTTAGCACACTCTCCATCTGATAACTTGATATTATCAAGGTTCCCACCTCAAGTTGCAATCCTATCATGCATCTATTCGGTAAAAAACAATAAAACTTTAGTTTTTTTATGTCTTTCAGCTGGGACTCAGTTGTTCATGATCTGCGACAAGCAATATTTTAGTGGCATATAAATTGCTTTTGTATTTTTCATAAATATTTTTCACTGAGATGGTAGCGATGGCCTGTTATAAATTAGAGACATTATTTGGAAAATTTACCCTTTCCTTTACCTTGGTGACCTCGTTAATATTATTGTCGGGTTCAGAAGGCCTTGGCGAAAAGGTTGAAGGCGAATATTACAGTGTGCAAGTTGGTGCCTATAAAAAATTTGATAGCGCAGCAGCACTGGTGGCAAGGCTGAAGGCTCAGGGTCATAATTTTTCCAGCAGGGCAGTGAACGTTCCGGACAAGGGGAAATGGCACCGTGTATTTACAGGGAAGTATAAAAGCAGAGACGATGCAGTAGAGGCCGGGAAGAAATTAAGAGAAAAGGGAGTAATCGAAAGCTTCGCAATATTGATGACTGAACCGAACAGGGGTGCGTCACAAAAGAAGGGTGACGGCAATGAAAATGTTCCCCTCCCCCATCCTGGTGCAACAAAGAGCCCCCCCCCTCCTGTTCACGCTTTAACAAAGGACAAAAGCGTCACGCCCCATAAAAATAAGGCCGATACATATATAAAGACAGGCAGGCAAGCCTATGACATCGCCATGAGTGATTTTACGTCGGGAAGATATGAGGAAGCCTTAGAAAAATTCAAAAAAATAGTTGGAACCGGCAAGGATGAACCCTCGCAACGGCGAATGGCTGATTGTTCGTACTTTTTAGGGACAAGGGGGGACAAACAGTATTTTTCACAGGCTATCGATCAATACAGAAACATCATCCGAAGCTATCCCGGCGTAAATAAGGAAAACGAAGAAGCCCTTTACCGGCTTGCTAAAAGCTACAGCCTTCTAAATCTTTATTATGAGGCATCGATGGAATTTAATAATCTTTGTTCGGACTATCCTGAATCAGCCCATGTTCCCGAATCTTTATATGTGACCGGTGAAATGTTTTACAAAACAGAGAAATTTAACAAGGCCATAGACAAGTTTAAAGGATATATAAAAAAATTTCCCAAGGGTAAAGATGTAAGAGATGCATATTTTGGCTTGGGAAATTGCTATTCCCGAATGCGTCAATTCAATGACGCTGATACCTGGTACAGTAACGCCTTGAAAGAGTGCCCCACGCTGGAAGATATTCCTGAAGATATGCTCTCGAAGCTGGGATCACATTACCTGCAAAGCGGAAAATATGATAATGCCCGGAGATTTTTCTTTGCCTATCTGAATCTTTTCCCCGGCGGTGAACATCACAAAGACATTCTCTATTCAACGGCGTGCTCCTTTGAGAAAACAGGCCAATTGTCCCTTGCCCTTAAGATGATGAGTCTGGTTGTTGAACGATATCCCGAAAGCAAGGAGGCCGGGGAGAGCGCAGTCATCATGGCAAACATCGGCGTTAAGGATCCGGAAATGAAGGTCCCGTCATATATCCTTCCCGGAATGGATTTTTACAGGAATCCAATCGAGGCATACGAAAGAATGGCAGCAAGGTCTTTCGATGATATTGATATGAAGGAAGAATTGATCTTTCGGAAGGGAGATGCCCTGGTAAAGAGCGGGAGATATGGGGAGGCATTTGATAGCTGCCGTTTACTGTCGGATAAATTTCCTCAGGGAAAGTATGCAAAGGACGTTGAAAAAAATCTTTCAGTGAGCGCAAGTCATCTGATTAACGATCATTATGCAAAGGCGGACTATATCGCAGTTTCGGAGGTCTATTTAAATGCCGACAAAAAGATTCTCTTGGAGAATGGAAATTTTGACGTGTTGTTCAAGATCGGAACGAGCCTGAAAAATATAGGCCTTTTGGACAAGGCAGCCGGATTTTTTGAAGACATGATCACTGTGTGCGGAAAAGATAAAAGGATTAACAACCTTTTCGTTACCATGGCAGAGATTGATAATAGCAGGGGTTCTTATGAAGATGCCAAAAGGGCATTGAAGAAATTGCCCGGCAAGGGGCAGGCAGCGGATAAAAAAACAGTGATAACCGTCGGGAAACTGATGGGTGACATCCTCTACAAAGAGGGACTTTTCAAGAAGGCTGCCGACTTTTACTCGGAAGTTCTGGGTTCCAGCTCAGATGCTGAGGGTATTGACAGCATTCGTAAAAAGTACGCCGATTCCATAAAGGAGATGGGGTTATATTCATCGGCCCTTGTAAATTATAAGCGGATTTTGAAAAATTCCGGGAGTGAAGCGCAAAAAGGTTCCACACCGCTCATTATCGGCTCTTATGAGGGCCTGGGGGATTGTCTGTTCAATGAAGGGAAGTACTCGGAGTCGGTCGCGATGTATGAAAAGTCCTTGAACGCCATCCCCGAAAGCGAGCAGAAGATGTGGACCATGTTCAATATAGGTCGGGGATACACAAACCTTGGTGATAAGCCGATGGCTGATAAGGCATTCGGTTCATTAAAGGGAGACGGCGGCGATGAATTCTGGTCGAGGGTAGTGGATTATTACGTAGCCGATAGAGACTGGACTGAGAAATATAAGGACATTTAGGGATCGCAGGTCATAGGAGACCGGTTAATAAACCTTGTTGCATGTAAGGCGATGAGCCGTTGCCCACGTGAGATGACTTGTGTAATCGAGGGACTCCAAAACTCGCCCTTCGGGGATTGGCTGTACCGGAATTTATTTTTATGCCCAAAGGAATGTATATCCTGAAAACTGAATGAGATTATCACCGGTAATAACCCGGGAGAAGGCATCTTAGAAAATAAGGCCGAAGGGAGGCTGTGAATAATTTGAATAGAAAAAGGAAACACGAGCCTGATGAGAGCCTCTCTTTGCATCGGTCCTTTGGGCAGTTTGATCAGGCAACGACAAGGCTGCAAGATGCCTTTACGGGCCTTGAGAAAAAATATGAAAGTATTAACAAAGAACTGGACTACAAAAACCTGGAATTGAAAAAGGTTCTGGCAGAGAAAGAGAGGATAAACAATTATCTTCAGAATATTCTTGAGAGTCTCACTACCGGTGTGATTGTAGCGGATTTAGAGGGAACAATAACGATGATGAACCGGTGTGCCGAGACCTTTACCGGTTTTTCGAGAGAGTCTGCAGAGGGGGGAAATCTAGAGTCGCTCTTTGAATGCGATTTTCCTTCCGATTCGGAAGCCATCTTTTGTGACGGCGATTTTGGTAAAAAAAGGAGACTGAATGGAAGGATATTGGAAATCTTTAGTTCTGCCGTTAAGGCGAAGAATGGCACGGGAATCGGGAAGGTTATTGTCCTCAGGGATATTACAAGGGTCGAGCAGCTGAAGAAAATGGTAAAAAGAACAGAAAAATATGCCACAATGGGAGAAACTGCTGCAAGTATCGCACACGAAATAAGAAACCCCCTGGGGAGTATAGAACTGTTTGCTTCACTTCTGATGAAGGATCTGAAAGACAGTAAGGTTCGGGAAAGGGCCTCTCATATCATACATTCTGTCAGGGATATGAATAACAAGATATCCAATCTGCTTCTCTTTGCAAACGATCAAAAATCATTGATGAAGAAAATAAATATCCACAAGGCGCTTAAAGAAATCATGCTTTTTTCCAGGGAGATAATTGAGAAAGGCAATATCCTGCTTACTGTACAGTATGCGAATGCTGATCCGATAATTGCCGGGAATGAAGAGATGTTGAAACAGGTATATTTGAATGTGATACTGAATGCCCTGCAGGCGATGCCCACGGGGGGAGGGCTTACTATCGAAACGCACATTTTTGATGGCGACGGTGAGGGAGGGGCCCATCGCGGCTCACAGGTAGAAATCAGATTTATGGATAACGGCTGCGGAATACCTACCGAAAGCGTAAAAAAGATATTTGATCCCCTGTTTACGATGAAGGAAAAGGGGATGGGTCTTGGTCTTGCCATTGTTCACAATATCGTCGATATGCACGGCGGTTCGATAGAGGTAGAAAACAACAAAGGAGAGGGAACTATTTTTACAATTACATTTCCACTGATTGCGTCGGGCTATGAAAAGAAAAGCAATTCTAATTGTTGATGATAATCCGTCAATGAGGCTTGCCCTTTCGGAATCCCTCGACAGTTGCGGATATACAGTTGAAACCTCAGACAGTGGCGTTGACGCTCTGGATAAATTTCAGAAGGATAAATTCGGTGTTGTTATAACCGATATGAGGATGCCCAAGTTAGGCGGCATAGAGGTGCTTCGTGAAATCAAAAAAAAATCTCCTGCGACCCCTGTTATAGTCATAACGGGCTACGGTACGGTCAATACAGCAGTGGAAGCGATGAAAGAGGGGGCTTCAGATTTTATTATGAAGCCATTTTCAGTAGATCATCTGGAATCGATTGTCGAGAAGGTAATGGCCGAAAGTGATGGAAGGGGTAAAGAGGAGTCACACCATGACTCAAAGAGATTTTCATCCTCCGGGAAAATGATTGTCACGAGGGATGAAAAGATGCTCGCCTTTCTGGAGTTGCTGAAGGGCATATCAAAAAGCAAGGCAAGTATTTTGATACAGGGGGAAAGCGGCACGGGGAAGGAACTGATTGCCTCCTACATTCACAGGAACAGCACACGGGCGAATATGCCCTTTGTGGCGGTAAATTGCGCAGCCATTCCTCATAATCTCCTTGAAAGTGAAATGTTCGGATATGAGAAGGGTGCATTTACCGGCGCGTCCCGCATGAAGCCGGGAAAATTTGAGATGGCCAACGGCGGTACCTTGATGCTCGACGAAATCAGTGAAATGGACATCTGGCTTCAGGCAAAGCTCCTCAGGGTTATACAGGAGTCCGAGGTTGACAGGTTGGGCGGCACAGGCCCCGTTCCTGTGGATGTCAGAATAATCAGCACAACAAATGTAGATTTAAAAAAATGTGTTGAGGAAAAAACTTTTCGCGATGATCTCTATTACCGCCTCAATGTTATTCCCATCAAGGTGCCCCCTCTGAGGGAAAGGAGGGGGGATGTCAGTTTTCTTTGTGAGAATTTTCTGGAGAAGTACAGCAAACTGTACGGAACAGCCAGACCGGCCCTATCGAAAGAGGCTGCAGGGGTACTGGAACGTTATGAGTGGCCCGGCAATGTGAGGGAACTGGAAAATGTAATTGAAAGGGCAGTATTGTTATCCGGCGGAGAGACGATCTTTCCCGACAATCTCTGCCTTGAAGGCGAAAAGAACTCGCAACTGCCTGATGAGTTGTCACGAGCGGTTGCCACAGAAGACAGGACATTACGGGAAATGGAAAAAACCCTTATATTTAAAACCTTGGAGAAGGCGAAGGGAAACAAAACCAGGGCCTCCGAGACATTAGGTATAAGTGTTCGAACCATCCGGAATAAACTCAATGAGTATAAGAGAGACGAAGGGATGTCTGAATTGGCATGAGCATTGCATCAAATTTCACAGTGGTAAAAAATTATCGAGGGATATAATCATGGATGCGTTATCTGGTAAAACCGTAAATATGCTGTCTGTCATCCTCGATTATCGATTGGAACGGCACAAAGTGATCGCCTCAAACATCGCAAACATAGATACTCCGAATTACAGGGCGAAGGATCTTGTCTTTGGTAATGAGTTCAAGACAATTATGGAGAATGAAAGGGGTGTGGTGATGGCAAAAAGTAGCGAAAAACATCTGTCCGATCAGTCGATTCAGGGTGATACTGCCGATTTTGAGGTAGTCGATTCGGGAAAGAAGGTCATCCTTGAAAGTGAGATGGCAAAACTGGCGGAAAATAATCTTATGTATAATCTTGCCGTAGAATTACTGGCAAGAAAATTCAGGGGCTTGAAAACTGTTTTAACGGAGGCACGATAATATGGAGTTTATGGCGGCTTTTCGTATTTGCGGGTCGGGACTTGCGGCTCAGAAGGCAAAGATGGATGTAATTATATCAAATCTTGCCAATATTAACACAACGCGCACGCCGGAAGGGGGGCCATACAAGAGAAGATCCATTGTTTTTTCTTCCGAGCCGATAAAGGGAAGTTTTGATAATACCCTGCAGATGGTAAAAACTGAAAGGATTGTGGAGGATAAAGAGAGCATAAAGATGATCGTCGATCCAACTCATCCTGATGCCGATGCAAAGGGTATCGTGACCATGCCTGACATAAATACCTTTACTGAAATGGCAGATATGATTACTGCAAACAGGGCCTATGAAGCCTGTGTGACGGCATTCGACGCATCAAAGAATATGGCCCTTAAGGCTCTGGAACTTGGGAAATAGGCGTAAGCAAGGAGGTGCTTGAAGATGAACAATATGGCGATTCGGGGTGATCTGATGCCTCCGATTTTAGATACTAAAAATGAAAGCGGTACAGTTCGGGGCGACGAGGTTTCATTTATTGACGTTATTAAGGAAAAGATAGGGGAAGTCAACAAACTTCAAATAAATGCCGATACGGCCATCGCACGGGTGGAACTCAGTGATTCAGGGAGCATTCATGAGGCGATGATTGCGCTGGAAAAGGCAAGTATTTCCTTCAAGGCAATGATGCAGGTACGGAACAAGATATTAGAGGCCTATCAGGAAGTCATGCGGATGCAGACATAACGAGTATAGCGAAAGGAAGATATGGATTCAGTGCTTCAATTTTTTTCTCAGTCAGGAAAGGTTTTTAATTCCTTGCCCCCTTCGAAAAGGGTATCCATTCTTTTTGTTGTCGTCATCACGCTGGTTTCCATCGGGGCCTTTGTGATTTTTATGAATCAGAAAGAATACAGGGTCCTTTTTTCTAATCTTGCTACTGGTGATGCGGGCGAGATTGTTGCCAGATTGCAGGAAACCAAGACCCCGTATAAGTTATCCTTTGCCGGTGATTCCATATCGGTTCCCTCGGACTATGTTTCTAAATTAAGACTCGATCTGGCTGCTTCGGGGTTACCCAAAGGGGGGGGAGTGGGGTTTGAAATATTTGACACCAATAAATTTGGTGCTACCGAGTTTGAGCAGCGGCTCAATTATCAAAGGGCGCTTCAGGGGGAATTGTCGCGTACGATCAACGGTCTCGATGAGATTCAGAGCAGCAGGGTTCATATCGTAATCCCCCAAAAATCATTTTTTGCAGAAGAACAGGCAAAACCGACTGTTTCGGTTGTAATAAAATCAAAACCGGGCAGACGGTTGCAGGCATCTCAGATAGAAGGGATAACCCACCTCGTCGCGGCCAGTGTGGAAGGACTCAGTCCAGACGGCGTGATGATAGTCGACAGTAAGGGTAATGTTTTGTCGACGGCGGGAGACGGAGACGAGTCTCGATTGCCGAACCGAGCAAATTCACAAATAGAGTATCAGCGAAAGGTAGAAAAAGACCTGGGAAACAGCATTAAATCCACTCTGGAAAGGGTAGTGGGGGCAGGCAATGTTGTTGCACGGGTTTCTGCGACCATCGATTTCCGGATCATGGAGAAGACAGAGGAAACCTACGATCCCGAGGAACCGGTCGTAAGGAGTATGAGACGCAAGACTGAGAGTTTGAATTCCCCTGCAAACAAAGGGGAGAGCGCTGTCAGCTCCAGGGGCACACAGAATATAAGTGACGTGAGTTCAGGCAGCCAAAAAGCGGACGAGACTATCAATTATGAAATAAACCGGGTTATCAGCAAGACAGTGATGCCTGTGGGAGAAATAGAGAAATTGTCTGTCGGTGTTCTCGTAGATGGTATCTACAACAAGAATGATAAAGGTGTGGAGGAGTTCCAGCCGAGATCAAAAAAAGAGATAGAGACCTTGACAGATTTTGTGAAGAAGTCAGTCGGTTTTGATGCGAGGAGGGGTGATCAGGTAGTGGTAACGAGCGTTCCTTTCAGGAAGAGTGAATTAGGAACAGAGCCCGTTGCTGAGGAAGGCTTTTTGAAGACTATGTTACATATGATCGCTCCGTTGGCAAAATATCTTACTTCGTTGATTGCCCTTGTGCTCCTTCTGCTTTTTGTTCTCCGTCCTTTAGTCCGCTTTGTCCTGGCAAAGGACAGGGTGCAGGGAAGCGGCGGAAGGGAAATGCTTGTCACTGCCGGCGGTCGACCGGAAGATGTAGATGATTCGTTGCAATTGGAAGAAATGAGAGAAGGCACACGAGAGATAGCTGAAGTAAAGGCCCTGGCCAATAAAGACGCCCGGGTAGTTGCCGATTTATTGAAAAACTGGCTCAGGTAACCCTGATCGGTCAGCCACATCAGATGTTTGCGCAGGATAGCGACGGCATGGCATAAAATTAACTTACGAAACAGTGGGCGATGCCCCGCAGCTTGCTGTAAGGGGCTTCAATTGAAGCATTGAGTGTGAGGTTTGGTCAGGCAGTTGAAGGTTCACTACGAAGGGGAGTTGTAACGGTATGACAAACGAAGAAATGGCGGCTGTGCTTCTCATGTCTTTAAGAGAAGATGTTGCGGCGAATATAATAAAAAATTTCGGTGACGCTGAGCTGAAACGGCTGGGAAAGCATATGAACGGCCTAACCTCCATATCCAATGAAGATGTAGAGTATGCGGCCAAGGAATTTTGCCTGCTTGCCCAGGAAAAAGGGGGGGGAGGTATCTCGGTTAACAAGAGTACTTTTGCAAATATAATGACGAAAGCACTGGGAACAGACAGGGGGAATGAACTCGTAAACACCAGTCAAGGTGAGGCATCTACATCTGAGAGCCCAATCATTCAAAAGTTAAAAGGCATGGACACAAAGACCTTGACTGAGTCTACCCGCATGGAACATCCGCAGACGGCTGCCCTTATACTGGCGCACCTGAAACCGGAGCAGGCAGCGGAGATTCTGGGGGGTTTTCCCCCTGAAAAGCAGGAAGATATTGCAATGAGGATCGCGACACTGGGAAGCGTTCCGCGTGAGTTTATGGAAGATCTGGAGAAATCGCTTGAATCGGAGATGGTTCCGGGAAAAGGCAGTGTGGACCCAGTTGGCGGGGTTAAGACGCTCGCAGAGATTTTGAACAGGATGCCCCAGTCGAATGAAGGCAAGATCCTGCAATCATTTGAAAAGGAAGATCCGGATTTGGCGATTGAGATCAGAGCCGTCATGTTTACCTTTGATGATATTGCTAAATTAGACGACAGGAGTATGCGAATATTACTGTCGGAAGTAAATCGCGAAGATCTGCCCCGAGCCTTCAAAATAGCTGATAATGAACTGAAAGAAAAGGTTTTTCGAGGTTTGTCCGTGCGTGGAGCCCAGATTCTCAAGGAAGATTTGGAGGATATGCCCCCCATAAGACTGTCGGAAGTGGAAAAGAGCCAGAAGGCGATCGTCGATGTCGCAAAGAGGCTGGAAGCTGAAGAAAAAATCGTAATATCGGCAGGATATGAAGAAGACGTATATGTTTAATTCAAGCAGGATAATTAAGGCGCACGATATTATGCAGACAGATTCGAGAGAGATGGCACCTGACGGGTTTGTTCCAGGCATATGTCATATCCCGACAGACAACAGGGGTCCAGATACAAGTGATTCTCGGGAAAACAATGCAATCATCAGGATCACGAATAAAAAGACCAGGGAAAAGGTGGAAGAACAAATACGAATTGCCGAAAAAAAGGCCTATGAAAGGGGTTTTTCAGAAGGGGCAAAGGAAGGCTCGAAGGAAGGCGCAAACAGGGGAAAGAGGGAATTGTCTCCAACGGTAGAAGCCCTGACACAGCTGATGAGCGAAGTAGGGAAGCTGCGGGAGGAGATTTTCGAGCATTCCAAAAAAGAAATAATCGACCTTGCTTTTTCAATAGCCGGGAAGGTCATACATGAAGAGGTAAAGACGACTGAAGCAGTTGCCCTTTCTGTCCTCCAGGATGCAATGAAACACATAGAGGGTAAAGGGGATGTCAGGATCAGGTTGAGTCCTGTTGATTACCATCACATAAAGGAAATAAAGCCCGATTTTCTTGATAATTATGGCGATATAATGATTGAGAAGGATGAAGCAATCGGTCGAGGCGGAACTATGATAAAGACATGTTCGGGGATAGTGGACGCACGGCTGGATCAGCAGTTAGACAATATTAGAGGATCATTTCTTGATGAACATGGATTTTGAAAATTATCATAAAACTATTGAGAAGATAAATCCCATCGGTGTTTATGGACTGGTAAGCGACATTGTGGGTCTTTTGGCGGAAGGCCATAACTCCGGCAATTTCATGGGTGAGATGTGCCGGATTTATCCAAACGGCAACAAGAAGGCAATTAGCGCGGAGGTAGTTGGATTCAGGAAAGAAAAGGTTCTTCTCATGCCTCTTGAAAGTCTCGAGGGTGTAGGACTGGGCAGCAGGATTCTCTCGACGGGTAAAAAATCGAATGTAAAAGTGGGCCATGATCTTAAGGGAAGGGTTATTGACGGTCAGGGGAACCCCCTCGATAATGGGGGACCAATAGAGTTAAAACAAGAATATCCCGTTTATGCCGAGCCGATTAATCCCCTTAAACGGGGCAGAATAACAGAACCAATAGACCTTGGAATCAAAGCGATAAATGGATTATTTGGCTGCGGGAAAGGTCAGAGGATGGGTATATTTGCAGGTTCCGGTGTCGGCAAGAGCGTTACCCTCGGCATGATTGCCAGAAATACAAAGGCTGATGTCAACGTAATCGGGCTTATTGGCGAAAGGGGACGGGAGGTTCGTGAGTTTATTGAAAAAAATCTTGGCGAAGAAGGCCTGTCCAAATCTGTTGTTGTAGTGGCTACATCGGATAGACATCCCCTGGTAAGGATGAGAGCGGCCTATGTGGCAACGACAATATCGGAATATTTCAGGGATCAGGGACTGGATGTTCTCCTTATGGTCGATTCGCTTACCCGGTTTGCAATGGCGCAGAGAGAGGTCGGTCTGTCTATTGGAGAACCTCCAACCACAAAGGGTTATACGCCATCCGTCTTCAGTCTTATGCCAAAGCTGCTTGAAAGAGCGGGAAAGATGGAAACGGGAGGAAGTATAACTGGTCTCTATACGGTGCTGGTGGAAGGTGACGATTTTAATGAACCCATCGCCGATACTGCACGGTCAAATCTGGATGGTCACATAACCCTTTCTCGCAGTCTGGCTGCCAAGAATCACTATCCTGCGATAGATGTTCTGGGGAGTATCAGCAGGTTAATGATCGATATCGTGGATAAGAAACATAGAAAAAGGGCCAACGATGTTTTGAATATTGTGGCGACATACAGGAAGGCTGAAGATCTAATCAATATAGGCGCATATGTAGAGGGGAGTAATCCGGAAATAGACAATGCAATAAGAATGATAGACAAGGTGAATTCCTTTTTAAGACAGGACATTGAAGAAAAGATTGGTTTTGAAGAGAGTAAAAGGCAGCTCCTTGCCCTTTTTGACTGATCCTTGAGGACTCCATGAAGGTGCGTGCATGTTTACGTTTAGATTGCAACCGGCATTAAATTATAAAAAACAGATAGAAGAACATCTGATGTCTGAATTTGGAGAAATGAAAAGATGTTTCGAATGTGAAAAAGAAACATTGAAGAGACTGAGAAAGAGGAAGTCAGATCTGATTTCTCGATTGAAAAAGATGGGAGAGAGTAACGTGCTCGCCGCCCATGCTTCAATCTACCTTTCTTATGCTACCTTTATAAAGGGTGAGGAAAACTGTCAGGAAGAGATTATTTGCAAGGGAAGGAAGGCACTGGAGGAGAAGAGAATAGAGCTTGTTGATGCCTCAAAAAAGAGAAGAATCATGGAGATCCTTAAAGAGAAGAAGCTGGAAGAATACACGTTGTCCTTGAACAGCAGGGAACGAAAAGAGTTGGATGAGGCTGCAATCGTGCGGTCTGTCATGAAATAATGCGTGCAATCGGTGACCCGGATTCTCTTCCACATGGGGAATCACCGGTTACAAAAATGTTCGACTCCGTTCCTGGGAAAACTTTTCTACAAGGGTGTTAAGTTTCACACATATTAATTGTTTTGTGTGATGAGGGATGTGGGTTTTCTCACAAAACAGTCAGTCCCGATTCATAAGAAGAGAGGGGGGAATTAAAGTGAAATTGATAAGATCAAACACGGTTAAAGGGAAACAAGATGATACATTCTCATACCTGGGAAGCGAGATCGTCTTTACTGGGAAGATAAAATCTAAAGGGACTGTCTCCATTGAGGGTCATGTAAAGGGGGATGTGTCATCCATTGAAAATCTTGTAGTTTGTAAAGATGCCGTTGTCGAATCGAACCTTGACGTTTCTTCCGCCATTCTTTACGGAGAAGTTCGCGGTAACATAAATGCCTGTGATATTATTAAAATCCTCTCAACGGGAAGGGTTTATGGAGACATCATTTCACCGAATGTGATTATGGAGCCAGGTGCCATCATTGATGGAAGGTGCACGGTTAGATCAACGCCTGCATTAAAAATGGTACAATTCCAGGCAGGGTAACATTCACATAGTATGGTGACTATGGGAGGAAAAATTGATTGTTGTCTCTTTGGCGATTCTGATTAGTTGCAAGGGTGTACCCGGGCAATAATGATTGTCTTGCAGTACAAGAGTAAGACTGGGCGAATCGGTCATTGTGGCGGAATGAAAAATTATATATTTTCAGAGTGTTGGATTTTCTCGAAACAACACAGTGGAGAGATGTCCGCGTAACTTCCCATTTGAATGCCCCCAAAAGGCATTGTGGAGCTTTTAAGAATGCATCAATCGTATAGTATGAGTTTTCGATGTCTGAAACATGTATTCGACGATAATCACACTCGTTTCACTGTACGATCTGATACTGTTCTTTGCGAGATAGATGTTTATGACAGATCCAAGGGGTAAAAAGTGAAAAAGGTGATAATTGTCTGCGAAATTTTGATATTATTCGTTTTTCTGGCAAAGATTGCCATGATTGGAGGAATAATAAAAAATCCGGAAACCGCTGATGGTATTCTCTCTGTAAACAAGGCGGTAGCGGATTCAACCGTCGCAGCTACGTCTACCCCTCCCGTGAGGGACGTAACCGAGGACAGCCTGGCGGGTGAAAGGAAGCTCTCGGCGTCACTGTTGGAGAAGCAAAAGGAACTGGAGAAGCGGGGGAACATTTTAGAATCTGAAGAAAAGAGATTAAATTCATTAAGAGATGAGATACTGTCTAAAATTGACAGTCTGGGCGAGATGGAGGGACGGTTAACTGGACTTCTTGAAATGATCAAGGAAATGAATAGTCAGAAATATAAGGACTTGGCGAAGATTTACGAAGCCGCCCCCCCTGCCCAGGCGGGTTTCATGCTGGAAAAACTGGACCGGAAAACAGCGGCGGCTATAATTATGAATATGAAAAGCAAAAAAGCAGGAGCAATATTGGGACAAATGGCCCCTGCTAAATCTGTAGATGTAACCAAAGAGATAACCAGGCTCAGGTGAGAAGGGGAAATTCTTTCAAAGCAACAGGAAATATTTGCCCTGCCTTAAGTGCCTGCCCCACCATCAATTTCGTAACATACTGATATCAAATCTAAATACGAGTATCTGAAAGATGGCATATCTTTTGCGATTAGCCTTATAGAAGTTAATGAAGGCCAATGGGTGTCTGTGTAATGAAAGAGTTTAATCTTATAGATACAGGACATGGTTCCGGCCTCCCTGGCACAGGTAATAAATTACAAAAGGGAAATGCCGGCAATGAATCGGGGCAGGGGGAGTCCTTTGCTTCTATGATAGACCAGGCAGGGCATACTCCGGAGCAAAAATCAATGGGAACAGCCTTCACTTCATCCCTTTTGGGCGGCGGGAAGAATGCTCATTCAGGCGCTTCTCACGTAAAGGGAAATATTGACTTTGATTCCCCCTTCTTTGGCAAGGGTGGGATGGGAGGAACAGATAAAGAGAATGTCCTGAGCGAAGGGAAGGATGGGGCAGGAAAAACGAATCAATTGTTCCCGTTAAAAAGTAAAGGTGGGAAAATAGACGCATTGCCCGAAAAGTTGCATGTAATGCCGGGAAAAGGCCTTCGAGAGCGGGTAGGGGGCGGGGTTGGCAATCTGTCAGAGAGTAATGGCCTGAAAGAGAAGGAGGCGGGAAAGAATCGTTTTCTGGGAAGATTAACATCTACGTCGTTGAAACAGGGCAGTGCATCAAAGTCACCGATGTCAAATGTGGTCGGAGCCGCTGTCGGAATGGATGAGACTTTCAAAGATGATAAGCACGCACGGGTGGCCACCCTTCTCGGAGAGAAGTCCAAGGGAGGAAAGAATGTGGCGACCGTCGGCGGAGATGGCGGCAGCAAGGATAATGAAGTGGCAAAGAATTCCCGCGGAGTGAAGGATGTCTCGATACTGTCTAAATTCACTGTGAAAGATGGGGGTGCTGCCAATGAAAAGGATGGCGGCGGCAAAAGTGTCATTGAAAGTCTCGTGAGATATTCGGGGCTTGAGGACGACGAGACCGTTATGGGGCATGGGAAAAAAGGAGTCACACAATCCTCCGATCATAAAAGGGAGTTTCTTGGAAGGGAAATGCCGCAATCGCATTCGGGTGATAAGAATTCTTCAGTGGGGGGATATCAACATGCTCCTTCCGAGGCCGCCAAGGGGACGAAAGTCATACATGAGAGCGCAAATAATTCCGGCATAAAAGCAGAGGCCTTGATTAATCGAATTGTAAACAGTGTGAAGGGGCCTGGAAGGGTGAGAATCGCGCTCAATCCTCCCCATCTGGGCACACTGGATGTGGATGTGCTTGTAAGGGCTAATAAAGTGCATATTATCCTGCAGGCGGAGAATAATAATGTGAGACAGGTATTGCTGTCAAATATGGACAGTCTCAAGAGTTCTCTTCATAATCAGGGATTAATTGTGGATAGTATAGATGTATCCCTCCAAGAGAGATCGGATCGTGGTTATTACGAATCAGGGCGAAATGATACATTATTCAGAGATAGTGCTAATCGGAGAGGGAATGAAGAAGATGATAGTGGCAGAGGAGATTCTTCGAGCCATGACTTCTCATTAGCAGGAGAAGGTGGGTCCAGTGTCCAAAGTGACGGGCACATAAGTTTATTTGTCTAATAACGGCATGAGGCCAGTTCCGGTCCGGCCGGAGTTCAGGAGGATATGAAATGACAGGTATAGAAGGCATAATCGGTAGCAGTAGCGAAGGTGTGAGTGCTTTGCAGAGTACAGTCATGGGAAAGGATGATTTTCTTAAGATGATGCTGGCCCAGCTTCAAAATCAGGATCCTCTCAATCCCCTCGACGGCACGGATTTTACGGCGCAGCTTGCCCAGTTTTCCAGTCTTGAACAGTTGACCAATATGAACACTCAACTGGAAACCCTGGGCCTTTATCAATCCTCGTTAAACAATGCCCAATCGGTAAACCTTATCGGTAAGGAGGTAACGGCACAGGGAAACACCATCGAAGCAGAGGGCGCATCGGCCGGCCTTGCATATAATCTGTCGGAAGATGCCGACAAGGTTGTCGTCAGGATTTATGACATGGAGGACAATCTTGTGGATACGCTCGAAGTGGGAGGTCAAACAGAGGGAGAACATTCGATTGTATGGGATTGCAGTGATATTGGGAGCGGTAATTATACCTTTGAGGTATCCGCAATCAATGTCGATGGAGATGCGATGCCCGCTTATACGATGATAACGGGAGAAGTGACAGGTGTTACCTTTAAGGAAGGTTTTCCCTTTCTCTCCGTTAACGGGCAGGATGTCCCCCTGGGGGATGTAATTTTTGTGAATGAAAAAGCAGTTTAACAGGAGGTAATGAAAAATGGGAAGTTCTCTCTATGCAGGAATATCAGGGTTGAATGCCAGCGCCAAACAGATGGATGTCATCGGCAACAATATAGCGAATGTCAATTCGATAGGCTTTAAGGCGGGAAAGATATATTTTTCCGATATACTGAGCAAAAGCGTTACCGGTGGAGCTTCAGATGTTATGCAGGTTGGACGCGGTGTTCAGGTGCATGACGTCAGGACGGAGTTTGCTTCCGGGTCTTTTGAAACGACGTCAAACGCAACCGATCTTTCCATCGATGGAGATGGTTTTTTTATAGTCAATGATGCGGACGGGGGCTCATTCTATACCAGGGCAGGGGCATTTAACATAAACAGCGCAGGCTATCTGGTGGATGTGAACGGTTATAAAGTTCAGGGCACTCTTGGAACCGACGCAACTCTGATGACCGATATTTCCCTGAGCGATGTTCAGTCCGCTCCGGCGGTGACTGAAGAATTTTCCATAGGCGCAAATCTCAATGCGGCGGCAACAACGGGACAACTTTTTAATGTGCCTCAGACCGTTTATGATTCACTGGGTGCCGAGCACATACTCAAGATGACACTTCAAAAGACGGAAGGAAACGGTGTATGGGGGGTGCAGGCCTATCTCGATGATGTCGAAGCAGCGTCGCAGGATTATTACGGGATCAAATTTGATACCGACGGTGCGCTGGAAAAGCTTTACCAGGGAGTGGCGGGAACTCCCACCAGCCCACTTAATACGAGTAATGGTAGCGCTACAGGAGCGGTAAATGATGCCACGGGTTTCGAAAATGCCAAAACCGTCACGTTGACAAGAGGTGCGACTGCCACTGACTGGACCATAGAGGATACTTATGCTGGTACCACTGCTACAATAATTGGGCAAGATGCAGATGCAATTACGTTCGATGTTGACGAAGGGGGCGCTGCAGATATTACTCTGACACTTGGCAATACCTGGTATGCGGGTGACGTGATTACAGTAACTACAACTGCCGATGCTATTGATAGTGTTGCAGTAACCAACGCAACCATGAATGGGGCTGCGACGGCCGCCGTGGACAGGCCTGGGCAGGTGCCCCATACGGGCACACTTCTCTTGACACGGGGGGCCGATGCGGCGACCTGGGCAGTAACTGATCCGGGCGGGTATGCGAGTCCAACGATAATTTCAGCAGATGCTACTACCGTTGAAATATGTCTTGATGGCACGAGCACCACGGTGCCCGATGTAACACTTACACTTTCAGGTACCTGGGTGACAGGTAATACTTTGAAGGTCGCCCTTACGGGATGTGAAGCGGGCACAGGTCTGGTCACGCCGACTGATACCACTAACACTGTGGCGACAGCCGTCCTGAACAGCTCCGACAAGTTTGTTGTCGCCGGTGATCTTAAGCTGACCAGGGGGGCTACGGCAAGCACGTGGGACTTTGCCGTTGCCGGTGATAAAGGCGGCTATACGAATGCGGCAGTTCTTTCATCCAGTGATACCGGTATTACAGTGACCCTTGACGGAACCACGGAAACCGATCTTACACTTGCCCTGACCGGCACCTATGAAGCGGCCGATGTTCTCGATTTCAGCCTTGCCGCCGGTAACGGGGTTACGACGATAGCTGATGTTGATATCACACTTCCCGCCATTAGCGGCGCGACAATAGGGACTGCCGGTGTGGTTACATGGGATATTACGGGGTCGACGGCAAAGACCATGACGGGCTATAACAGCACTTCAGTGGTGACATCCCTGGCCTGTGACGGGCACGGAGCAGGCTCTTTAAAAGGTCTATCCGTTTTGGCGACGGGGGTGATCAGCGGTTTCTTTACGAATGGACAGACTACGAGTATAGGGCAGATTAAACTCGCAGATTTCGCCAATCCCTGGGGATTGACGAGAGAGGGGAACAATCTCTTCTCTCAAACCGTAGCCTCCGGAGATGCTATTACAAATATTCCGGGAACGTCCGGTCTGGGTGATATCACCCCCAACTCCCTTGAGATGTCGAACACCGACATAGCCACAGAATTTATCAATATGATAACGGCGCAAAAGGCATATCAGGCCAGCGCCAAGGTCATTACAACGACGGATGAGATGATGTCCGCTTTGATGAACATCAAGAGATAAGAGCGGATACAAGTCGTCAAATATATGACGATTCGTCAAAAACCCTTTTAACTGTATGGGGAGCGTTGAGCAGGCTGCAGCGCTCTCCCCATCTTCCCCTTTTTCCTTCTGCTGCCGGGACTCTGGCTTTCGCCGGGATGGCAAGGTTTTGCCATTCCGGCGTGAGCGCCAATCCACGGTGTCGTCTGCCCATAACCTGGGCAATACATCTTTGGTACGAACTTTGCTCATATAGAAACTCGGAATGGATATATCAACTATTTTGGGAATCATCTTCGGATTTGGTCTTGTGATATCCGCCATGAGCATGGGTGGCGGATTGATGTGGTTTATAAATGCGCCTTCCGCAATGATCGTCCTGGGTGGAACTTTTGGAGCCGTGCTGATCAACTATCCTCTATCGGATATCTTGGGGGTGGTAACGGTGGCGCGACATGTGCTCTTCCAGAGGGAACAGAAAGCGGAAAAAGTAATTGAAATACTGGTTGATATCTCGAAGGTTTCACGGCGTGAAGGAATATTAGCGCTGGAGAAAAATATGCAAAGCATCGATGACCCCTTTTTGGCCAAAGGAATGATGATGGTGATAGATGGCATTGAACCTGCCACACTGTCAAAGATTCTTTATACTGAGCTTGAATACATTGAAGAAAGGCACAAATTGGGAGCGGAGATATTTACAACTATGGGTAATTTTGCGCCAGCCATGGGGATGGTGGGGACGTTAATCGGACTGGTAAAGATGCTGATGATGATGGAAGATCCCAGTGCCATAGGTCCGGCTATGGCAGTTGCCCTTATAACAACCTTTTATGGTGTTCTTCTGGCAAATCTCATCTTTCTGCCCGTTGCGGGCAAACTGAGAACACGAAGCGGCAGGGAAATGCTGGTAAAAGAGATGGAAATAAACGGCATCTTGTCGATTCAATCGGGAGACAATCCAAGGGTTTTGGAGCAAAAACTTCATTCATTTATATCTCCGGGGGACAGAAAGTCGACATTTTGAACATGGAAGAGGAATTCAGGAGAAAAGATAAAGGGAATGACGTGGTGGCTGGTGGCTGGGAGACTATATATTGCTCTCTCGCACTGATCCTTGTGGCCCTTTTCGCCATGCTCGTATCCTATTCGACCTTTGAAGGGGAGAGACTGACAAACTTTATGCGTGGCTTTTCGACTATGGCTCGAGAAGCGGGTACGTCCACAATGGATGATAGTGTCGAGCGAAGTCTAATAATGGAAGGCGGAAAAGATACTGTCTCTTCGAGTGTGGCAGCGTTGACCAAATATTACAGTGACGCCGGACTGGGTAAATCTATCGATATAGAACGAACGGAGAAGGGATTCAGGACCACTTTCGGAAGCGGTGTGTTGTTTTCGTCGGGAGATACTGTACTAAGCAAAAGCGCATATCCCTACATTGACAAGATGATCGAGATGGCCCGACAAATACCCTATTATATTAGGGTAGAGGGGCACACGGATAATGTTCCGATTAATACGTCCGAATTCCCCTCTAACTGGGAGCTGTCCACGGCGCGGGCGGTAAATGTCCTGCGGTATTTTCTTAAAAAAGGAACTATCGCGGCAGACAGGCTGTCCGCTGTCGGATTTAGCCGGTACCACCCCCTCATGTCGAATGAGTCCGATGAGGGAAGAAAGATCAACCGACGGGTTGATTTCTATTTCAGTATGGAAGAAGGGAAAAAATCGAATTGATTCCAGAGGTATTCTATGAGGAAGAGAACTGAAAAAACGGGACCTAAAGGCGGAGAATGGTTAAGCACCTTTAACGATATGGTGACACTCCTGCTTACATTTTTTGTTCTACTCCTTTCACTGTCAAAACTCGATGTTGCCAAGGTGAAGGAGGCATCCTATTCTTTCAGCAGCGCCTGTGGCTTTATGGAGAGCGGTGACTTAATCGATGTCGATGTCTTTAAGCCCTTTGTTGCATCTCATAAGAGCAAAATTCTTAAGAATCGGGAGGAAGAAAAGGAATTGTCCGATCTCATAAATCAGCTGGGGGGCATAAATGCCGTAGTCGTTGAAGAAGGAGTCTCCGCTACGCTGAAGGATAATGTGTTATTCGAATCGGGCTTTGCCGACATTAAAGTTGAAAATCGTCCCCTTCTTAAAGCCCTCTCTTCTATTCTTCAAAAGGCTGATTGTCAGATACGGGTGGAGGGGCATACGGACAACGTGCCCGTGAATAATGAGCAATTTTCAACAAACTGGGAGCTTTCGGTAGCCAGGTCTGTAAAGATAGTCAAGTATTTCATATCTGAAGGCAAAATATCTCCTGAAAAGCTCTCTGCCGCAGGTTATGCGGATTCAAAACCCATTCTTCCGAATGTGAGCAACCACAACAGGGAACTCAACAGGAGGGTGGAGATCATGTTAACTTTAAGGAATGAGGCGTGAGCAATGGCTGAAGAAGAAAAAAAAGAAGCAGAGGAACCCAAAAAAGGGATGAGTCCAAAAATTAAATGGATTGCCATCATTTCTGTGGCGGTAGTGATCCTTGCAGCGGCTGGTTTTGGAGGGTGGAAGTACTTCACTGCCAACGTAACCGATTCAAAAGAAGAACAGACTGTTCCTACATCGGCCATGTGGTCTGCGGGCACCCTCATCGTAAATCTGATGGATGATAAAGGTGACAGGTACCTGAAGACTGCGATCCAGATCGAAGTGAATAGTCAGGATTGCATGGAAGAGTTGGACGAGCTGAAACCGAAGGTTACGGATGGTATATTGGTCCTCCTTTCATCAAAAAGCTATGAAGATATAGCGAGCTTAGAGGGTAAACAGCATCTCAGAGACGAGATTGCCGTGCGTTTGAACGGATATCTTGTCAGAGGTCAGATCAGAAAAGTCTACTTTACTGAGTTTTTGGTCCAATAAAGAAGCACGCTCTTTCGTATGTAAGTTATCGGATTTCACCCTATGTACGAAAGCAGCAGAAATTTAAAACGAACGAGACGGCAAAAAAGGAAGTATCGGCAATAAGAAATTTGAGGAGAAGACGATGTCCAACATACTGTCACAGGGAGAGGTAGATGCCCTTTTACATGGTCTATCTGGAGGTAAGATTGATACGGCACAAAAGGAGGTCTATGATCAATCAGTTGCCCACTCATACGATTTGACCAGTCAGGATAGGATCACACGGGGAAGGATGCCGACCCTGGAGATGGCTACTGAAAAGTTTGCCAGAGTATTCAGGTCCACCCTCTTATCGCTGTTAAGAAAAGTTGTTAATGTAAACATCGTATCCGTGGATCTGATGAAATATGGAGAATTTATGAAAAAAACTCCCCTCCCTGCGACGCTTAATGTCTTTAAAATGGATCCCTTACAGGGTGTGTCACTTCTTATCATTGAATCACGAGTCATATTTGCTCTCGTCGATATCATCTTCGGAGGGAGCGGTCAGGGGCAGTTTAAAGTCGAGGGAAGGGATTTCACAAACATAGAAAACAGTGTCATAAAGAAGATAGTCTTATGCGCCCTTGAAGATTTTCAAAGTGTGTGGAAGACAATTATTGATCTTAATTTCGTTTATGTGAAATCGGAAATAAATCCCCAATTTGCACAGATTGCCGTGCCTACCGATGTCGTGGTTGTCATGCAAATGGAAATCGATATGGATTTTACCTCGGGCACTATGGCCTTCTGTATCCCCTACTCAACATTGGAGCCGATTAAGGAAAAATTACAGACGGGTTATCAGGCGGATAAGCTTGAGGTCGATAAAGCGTGGTCAAACAGATTTACCAAGATACTGAGTTCAACAGAAGTAGCCCTCACTGTCGAGTTGGGCAAAACGGAGTTGAGCGGAAGGGAAATTATAAACCTGAAAAAGGGGGATGTAATCCCCCTGAATCAAGATTGCAGCACGGGTCTGAATATTTATCTGGAAGACATTCTTAAATTTAAGGGACAGCCGGGGGTTTACAGGGGGAATATGGCGGCAGAGATGACGGAATTTATTGCCGAGAAGGGGGTCATTATATATGGAGCAGAATAAATTAGATGAGTCGAAGGTAGAGTCAATGGAAACCACAGAGGATAAGGAAAAGGGCGTAGACGATGTTCAGGATGAACAAGACACGTCAAAAGCGGCAACTTCAGAAAAAAAAGAAGTGAGCAGCGTTGAGTTCGATGAGATAGAAAAAGGGGAAGTAAATAAGACGAAGGTGGATTTTGATTTCATTCTGGACATTCCCCTTACCGTGTCTGTCGAGTTGGGTAGAGGAAAGATGATGATAAGCGAACTTCTTCAGTTAGGTCAGGGTTCAGTCATAGAGTTAATGAAGGTTGCAGGGGAGCCCTTGGAGATCTTTGTCAATAGAAGGTTGATTGCCATGGGTGAAGTAGTGGTTGTCAATGAAAAGTTTGGTATCAGACTGACAGATGTTGTTTCTCCTTCCGAGAGGATTGCCCGGTTGGGATAATCATGTGAGAGGCGCTATGAATTCACCGGAATTATTTACATCACTCTTGAAAATCATGTCTGCCCTTGCCGTTACAGTGATCATCATGTTTGCAGTTGCATATCTGTTCAAGAGGTTTGTGGGGAAAACAGTATGGGGTATCAAGAATAAAGAATTGATAAACATTTTGTCGGTAAAATATCTGGGGGCCAAGAACAGTATAATGCTTATTGATGTATTGGGGAATATTATGGTGATCGGTGTTTCGGGCAGTAAGATAACCCTCTTGACGGAGATTGAGACCCCTGAGTCACTTGAACAACTGAAGGATGTGTGGAGACGAGAAGATAAAACGGTATCATTTTCAGAACAGTTGGCTCTCTTAAAGTCACGATTTTTTCCTCCCGAGAAAGGTAGCAGACCGTGATTCCAGAGGATGTAACATATGCCAACAAGCGTGGCGTGAAGCCCTGTAAACGATGGCCAAAGTTACGGTCTGACCACGGAAAGTGTGGAAGGGAAATAAATGGTATGTCCGAGGAGGAGCATCAATCCACGGAACATGAGTCAAGGCAGTCGGCAGGGAAATGGCAATCATATGTTACCTGTGTGGTTATCCTTTTCGCATGCCTCCTGATTATAGACCCTGTGTGGGGGCAATCATTCTCCATTCCCTCCATTAGCCTTTCCGTTGCTGATGGAGAGAGCGAACCGGAAAAAGCGGCGATTGTTCTGCAGTTGCTCTTTCTGCTCACGGTGCTGTCGCTTGCTCCCGCAATTCTTGTAATGTTGACTTCCTTCACCCGCATTGTTGTTGTCCTTTCCCTGCTCAGGCATGCATTGGGCACACAACAGATTCCTGCAAATCAGATTATCATCGGATTGTCTCTCTTCCTGACTTTTTTTATCATGACCCCCGTCTGGAATAAGGTAAATTCGCAGGCCTTGCAGCCATATATCAATGAAGAAATATCGGCAGAGGAGGCATTGAGCCTGGCGGCAGAGCCGGTAAAGGAATTTATGTTAAGGCAGACCAGAGAAAAAGATATTGCACTATTTACAAAAATATCAAGAGAAAAACAACCTCGGAACCGTGATGAAATCAAACTTCCCGTATTAATGCCCGCCTTTGCAATCAGTGAATTAAAGACGGCTTTTCAAATTGGATTTATGATCTATCTCCCATTTTTGATACTGGATATGGTTATTGCCAGTGTGCTTTTGTCAATGGGAATGATGATGCTTCCACCCATAATGATAAGCCTCCCCTTTAAGCTACTCCTTTTTGTGCTCGTTGACGGGTGGAATTTGATTGTAGGTTCACTTGTAGAAAGTTTTGTTTAGAAGGGAGGTAGGCATGGGTGTCGATTGGGTTATTGGACTGGGGAGTGAAGCCATAAAGGTTACCTTACTGCTGGCAGCTCCTATACTCACGGTAGGCCTTGCTGTGGGTCTGATTGTCAGCATCTTCCAGGCTGTAACCCAGATTCAGGAAATGACTTTGACATTTGTTCCTAAAATAATTGCCGTTATGGTTGCCCTCATCGTTGCACTTCCCTGGATGATCGACCTTATCGTTACCTATACACGGGAACTCTTTCAGTCCATACCGATGTATATGAAATGAGGGTATGTCGTGAAATATGTTGCGCAATCTTAGATGCAGTCAATGCGGTTGAAAAGTGCCGCGAGGAAAGACGATAATTTTGATGGTTTTGCGATTACGGGATGTATACATGTCTACGTTATGTCACGTATGATCCCGATCTTCGATTATCGACAGGAAGTCATGTCGTTTAAATATGCCCGAGATAACTGAAAAAGAGATCGAGATATTTTTTCTTGTACTCCTCAGGGTAAGTGCCGTGATTGCAACGATGCCCATCCTGGGTAACAAGGCGGTGCCCGTCAGGCTAAAAGGGGGGGTGTCTCTGGTGATTGTCTTTCTCCTCTTTCCCTTTGTTAATTTCCAGCCCCCGCCCCTTGAAATCCTGCCCTTAGGATTGAAAATGGCCGGGGAGGTAATGATTGGAATTATTATAGGTTTCGCAGGGAGACTCGTTTTTGCCGGGGTGCAACTGGCAGGGCAGCTTACAGGCTTTCAAATGGGGTTTGCCATCGTTAATGTATTTGATCCCGTAACCAGTGCGCAGGTCTCGATTATAGCCCAGCTTCAGTACCTCTTTGCCATGCTGATATTCCTTGCCGTTGATGGTCATCACCTCTTTTTGTATGTTATCGCCGAGAGTTACAGGATCATCCCCCCCCTTAATTTTCACTTTTCAGGACAGTTAATGCAGGCGATTGTCGAGTTTTCAAAAGATATTTTCATCATTGCACTCAAGATTGGTGCTCCCGTTATCTTCGCCCTCCTGATGGTAAGTATCGGTTTTGGATTGATTGCCCGGACCGTTCCCCAGATCAACATACTTATCGTCGGATTCCCCATAAAGATAGCCGTGGGCCTTATAGGTATCGGGCTTACTCTGCCCATTTTTACAAGAATGATGGGTAAAATTATTCTTAATTTTGGAGACATTTTGAAGCTGTTTATTCGTCTGATGTGAGGATTATTTGACACAGACGTCAGCGGATAGTCATGGGCTCGCAATATGGATGAACAGAATAAAGATCAGGAAAAGACAGAACAGGCAACTCCTAAGAAACGAGAAGAGGCAAGGAAAAAGGGTCAGGTTGCAAAAAGTCAGGAGGCCGCATCTGTAGCGGTTTTGCTGGCCGGTCTGACCTTCTTCTGGTTTGGTTTCACAGGTATGGTAAAAAAGATGGCGATGCTTACAACATGGTCGCTTACCCAAGCCGGTCGATTCAATGTCGATTATAACAACATTCAGCACCTCTCAATCAGCATTGTATATAAAATGTGCGTGATGACTGCCCCCCTCTTTTTGACCGTATTTTTAATAGCTTTGCTTATTAACTATCTCCAGGTGGGTTTTGTGCTTTCCGCGGAATCGGTGCAACCGAAACTGTCAAAGATCGATCCGATCAAGGGGTTTAAGAAGCTCTTTTCCCTCAGGTCCTTGGTAGATCTGGTAAAAAACATATTTAAGATTTCGATAGTCGGCTTTGTTGTTTATGTGACTATCAGTGGGGAAATAGAGAATTTCATTCCCTTGCCCGAACAGAGCGCATGGGGAATACTGCTATACATCGCCGGTGTCGCATTCAAGATCGTCTTCAGGGTTTGTCTGGTCCTTATAATCCTTGCACTTTGTGATTATATTTATCAGAAGTGGGAATTTGAGAAAAATCTTAAAATGTCAAAGCAGGAGGTGAAGGATGAGTCCAAGCAAACAGAAGGAGACCCTCTCGTAAAGGCAAGGATAAAGGGTCTTCAGAGAGATGCGGCAAGAAAAAGAATGATGGCAAGTGTGCCGAAAGCGGATGTAGTTATAACCAATCCCACCCATCTTGCCGTTGCACTTCGCTATGATCAGACAGGCATGTTTGCGCCGAAGGTGGTTGCCAAGGGGGCACGGGTTATAGCGGAGAAAATAAAGGAAATTGCACGGGAAAACAATGTTCCCATTGTTGAAAACAAGCCTTTGGCACAAGTATTGTATATAAAAGTAGATGTGGACGAAATGATACCCCCCAATTTGTACAGGGCGGTTGCAGAGGTGTTGGCCTTTGTTTACAGTATGAAGATGAAGCGGCGTTAATACTGCTTCATCGCGGAGATGGATGGAATAATGGCGGTATCTTACGCGAAAACAGGCGGTGTTAACGACCTGGTTAAAGGCAGCAATCTGATGGTGGCCGCAGGGGTAGCGAGCGTCCTTCTGGTGATGATGATACCCATACCTCCCTTTGCTCTCGACATGTTTCTATCCTTTAATATTACTCTTGCTCTGATCATACTGCTGGTTTCCGTTTATGTGCCCAGACCGCTCGATTTTTCTGTTTTCCCATCTATCCTTTTGATTGCCACGTTGATTCGACTGTCCCTCAATGTGGCCTCTACCAGGCTTATACTGCTTCATGGCAACGAGGGGACGGGAGCCGCGGGACAGGTTATAAAGGCCTTTGGAACCTTCGTCGTAGGCGGCAATTTTGTCGTTGGCTTTATAGTCTTCCTGGTCCTCGTCATGATTAATTTTATCGTGATAACCAAGGGGGCCACAAGGATAGCGGAAGTGGCGGCGAGATTCACTCTGGACGCCATGCCTGGGAAACAGATGGCCGTCGATGCCGACCTCAATGCGGGGCTTGTTACAGATGCCGAGGCAAAAAGAAGGCGTCAAGAAATTGGGCGAGAAGCAGATTTTTTTGGTGCAATGGATGGCGCGAGTAAGTTCGTCAGGGGAGACGCGATAGCGGGAATCATTATTACCATTATAAATATTCTGGGAGGTTTGATTGTCGGGGTCCTGCAGCAGAATATGCAGGTGGCAGACGCCGCTTGCGTTTATACCCTTCTTACCGTGGGTGACGGGCTGGTGACACAGATCCCGGCGCTGATTGTATCAACGGCTGTCGGACTCCTTGTCTCCCGGTCCACGGCAACTGCTGATCTGGGTATGGAGGTGGGCGGACAACTCTTTGCCCAGCCAAAGGTAATTGCCATGGCTGCGGCTATACTCTTTATATTTGGTTTAATTCCCGGAATGCCGAAGATATCTTTCCTGGTCATTTCTCTTGTCCTTGGATTTGTTGCATATAAAACTTTTAAATCTTTAAAGAAAGTGGATGAGGCGAGGGAGGAGCCGGCGGCGGAAACAACGACTGAGTCTATAGAGTCCCTCTTGCCCCTCGATTTCCTTGAACTTGAGGTGGGATACAGTCTGATACCCCTTGTTGATGCCGCGCAGGGCGGGGAGTTACTCGAGAGGATAAAGATGCTGAGAAGACAGATGGCCCTCGATATGGGCTTCGTTATTCCTTCCATACATATAAGAGACAATCTGCAGATAAAACGTGGTGAATATGTTCTTAAACTAAAGGGAGTGGAAGTGGCCAAAGGGGAGATAGAAATGGGCCATTACCTTGCCATTACAGCCGGAGATGAAGGAGCAAAGATAAAGGGAATAAAAACGAAGGAACCCTCCTTCGGTCTGCCTGCTGTCTGGGTAGAAGAAAAAGAAAAGGAATCCGTTCAAGCAAAGGGTTTTGTCGTTGTCGATCCGGCCACTGTTATTACGACCCATTTGACTGAAATTTTAAAGATCCATGCAGATGAGCTGATGGGAAGGCAGGATGTTCAGTCTCTGCTGGATAATCTGGCGGGAAGCTATCCCAAGGTTGTAGAGGAACTTGTTCCCACTATTGTTCCACTCGGTACACTTCAGAAAGTGCTGCAGAGACTCCTGAGAGAGAGGGTTTCTATTCGAGACCTTCTCACCATACTGGAAACATTGGCAGATTACGTATCTATGACGAAAAATGTCGACATATTAACAGGGTATGTAAGGCAGGCCCTGGTCAGGACGATAACAAAAGAATATAAGGATGCCGATGGGAATATAACAGTTGTGATGATTTCTCCCGACATTGAGGAGAGCATTAATAAATCTGTTCAGCAGACGGAGTATGAATCATTTGTTGCGGCTGACCCCACACTGGTACAAACAATTGTCGGCAACCTGCAGAATTATGCCAAGGCATTTACCGAAAGGGGTCTCCAGCCAATTATCCTCTGTTCGCCCAATACCAGGATGTATCTGAGGAAGATCCTGGAAAAGTTTTTTCCGAACATTGTTGTCCTCTCTCATAACGAAATTACCCATGATGTAAATATCAAATCTCTGGGCATGCTGGTGGCAAAAGATGCAGATTAAAAGATATGAGTCAACCAGTATGAATAAAGCAGTTAAGAAGGTAAAGGCGGATCTCGGTCTCGATGCCATAGTCCTTTCTACGAGGGAGATGAATGGGAAGTTCGAGGTGGTTGCCGCCAG
Source organism: uncultured Syntrophaceae bacterium (assembly GCA_964394725.1). Lineage (GTDB taxonomy): Bacteria > Desulfobacterota > Syntrophia > Syntrophales > UBA2210 > JAFGPZ01. The sequence goes on along the minus strand of CAYMYS010000003.1, from coordinate 1,936 downwards.
GGATGATCCCGGATTGGGTATTAGAAGAGGGGGGAAGGGTGAATCCGATTTGTTTACCTTCTTTAAAACGGAAATGGATCAATTGAAAACCCTCATTCGGGATTCCAGGAAGGAGAGGGATATTTGCTCTGAATTGACGGGGTTGAAGGAGACCCTGGACGATCATTTCGATTTTCTCGGTATGCAAAAAAACAAGGATACCGCTCCTCATCTGTCACGGGCTTATTGTCACCTTATTGCAGGCGGTATTGCGAAGCAGCGAGCCTTTCAATTGATAGAAGAGCTGAAAAATGCCTCTTCGACGGAAGAAATAAAGAGTTATCATGACGCCCTGAGAATTGTGGAGGGCATCGTAAAGCAATCCATAGATGATTCTTACAAAGGCGTGGAAAAGAAAGGGGGCGCCCATCGTTCCGCCCCGAAAAGGGTTGTTGCCTTTGTCGGTCCTGCCGGATCGGGAAAAACAACAACTCTGGCAAAACTTGCCGCCCGCTATGTGCTTGAAGACAGATTGAAGGTTGCCCTTATAACGACGGATACATTCAGAATAGGCGCCGCGGAACAATTGAAGATATATGCCAAGATCATGGATCTCCCCATGGGAGTTGCTTCTAAAAAGGAAGAATTTAAGAGCGCCGTGGAGAGATTTTCAGACAGGGATATCATACTGGTAGATACGCCGGGGAAGAGTCGCAACGACGAAAAATATCTGTTGGAACTGAAGGATTATTTTGACGGAGGTCCTCCGGTGGAAACAAATCTTGTGTTGAGCATAACGGAAAAACAGAACAGCATGATAGACGCGACAGCGAGATTCGGAATTACAGACTATGACAATATAATATTCACAAAGCTGGACGATGCCGACGGTTATGGCTCCATATACAATTGTATTGAGCATGTCGGCAAACCGGTGTTCTACATTGCAAATGGACAGAATGTCCCACGGGATTTAAGGAAAATGGACCCCGCAAAGCTTGCACGGCTCATAATCGAAAACAGGGTAAATTGATTGAAGGAGATGATTTTGGAAGATCAGGCCGGAGTATTGAGAGAGATGAAAAAGAATGATATAGGCCCGATAATCGGGCGAAAAAAACACAACCGAGATATCCGGGTCATCGCCGTTACCAGCGGCAAGGGGGGGGTTGGGAAAACAAATATAACTGCAAATTTTGCATATATTCTTTCGAGAATGGGGAAAAGAATTCTACTGCTCGATGCCGATGCAGGGTTGGCCAATATAGATGTGATTCTGGGCATTACCCCCAAATATAACCTCTCCCATGTCCTTTCTGGTGAAAAAACCTTATCTGAAGCCATTGTCGAAGGTCCGGGAAGAATCAAGATATTACCGGCGTCTTCAGGGATTGAGGGAATGGCCGAACTGTCAAAAGGGCAAAAATTTACACTCCTGGAGGAACTTGACAGTCTGGACGAAGAGATTGATTTTATGCTTATCGATACGGCAGCGGGAATTGCCGGCAATGTTACCTATTTTAATATGGCAGCCAAGGAAATTATTGTAGTTGTTTCAACTGAACCAACGTCATTAACCGATGCCTATGCCCTGATCAAAATACTTCATCAGGGTTATGCGGCAGGTCGGTTTATGCTGCTCGTCAATATGGCCGCAGATACACACGAGGCCATGGGAGTTTACACGAGATTGAGCAATGCGACAAAGCATTTCCTTGACCTTCCAATTGAGTACATAGGGTATATCCCTCATGATCAAAATGTTCCAAAGGCAGTGAAGAAACAACAATTGCTGGCAGAGGCCTTCCCTGATTCGAGAGCGAGTAAAAGCATGTCTCAAATTGTGGCAAAGCTGTGCAGAAAGAAACCGGAACATTACGAAAGCGGGACCATTAAATTTTTTGACAGGGCTATCGTTAACAAGAATGGCTGATAAAAAAGAGCGTGACAACCAGAT
>CAYMYS010000002.1:0-69018 GCA_964394725.1 uncultured Syntrophaceae bacterium | reverse complement strand
TTTTTCAATTAAGCTATCCAGATCAACATAAGTTTTTTCAAGAGCTTCAGGATCTTCCTCATCAAAATATTTCCAGTAAGTATGCCAATACTTATGATCGAAGTTGCCCTTAAAGTTGTAGATATTGGAGCCTCGTTCGTTTTTCTCTCCAATTTTGTAAGTGATTATGGGGGTTGGATCATCTCCTATAAACATTTCAATTTTTGAAATAACTATGTTAAGCGACTTACTATCCAGCGAAAAAGTTACACGTAAACCTATCGTTTCAGAACCTATACTCTTTTCTAAGGTTTTTACGTTTGGATGTATATCATCAAAAGGCCAATCTATACCGGAGTATTGGGATATTTCTTTAGGAGTTGAAAAGGTCATTTTAAATGAAAACGAACGTGTTACATTATGATTATGAATGAACTCTCTAAAACTGCCAAGGTCAACAATGTTTCCTCGCGGCATCAGGGATATATTGGAATCTTTTCCTTTCTGTAAGGTCTGCTTCAACATAAGCAAAGATTGAAAAATACTACTTTTCCCAGAAGAGTTAGCGCCGAATATCAAAGTGATAGGTTTGATTGGGATATTTACAGGCCCGGTAAATGCTTTAAAATTTTCTATTTGATATTCTTTTAACATTTGACACTCCTGTGGAAGGTTTTGCATTATTGATATGAACAGCAAGCAATGTGCCAAAGCAACTCATGCTCGTAATTGAGCGTTATATCAATATGTTACTAAAAAATCGCAAACTTAAGCTTTGCCAATATGGTAACAATCGTTACCATATTAGTGCTGGTTATTACTATAAGCCAAATTTTTCCTTCGCCCGCTTTCTGAAGGTGTGGGGTTTTATCTTCAGCAGTCGTGCAGCTGCTTCTCTGTTGCCATCTTTCATCGTTATCGCTTCTTCGTAGTATTCCATTTCCAGTTTTTCCATGTAGGTATCGAAGTCCAGTCCCGCCGTGGGTATTTTCACTTTCGTTCTACCCCTAACCTCCGGGAATTCTCCTGTTGAAATTTCTACTGGCAGGTCAGTCTCCTTGATAACATTTTCTTTTGAAAAAACAAAAGCACGTTCAATAGCATTTTCCAGTTCCCTGATATTACCGGGCCAGTTATATTCAAAGAGCCTTTTCAGCGCCTCCCGGCTGACCTGTTTTTGATGCTTATAACGATGATTGTGAAGACTGAGGAAATATTCAACCAGAAGCGATATGTCTTCCCTCCTTTCGCTTAAGGAGGGCATTTGGATATCTATTACCCTCAGACGGTAGTACAGATCATCTCTGAATTTATCTTCCGATATCAACGTGTCTAAATCTCTGTTTGTGGCCGCAATGAGCCGGACATCTGTTTTTATTGTTCTGGTTCCCCCGACCCTTGTAATGTCCTTATCCTGCAAGACCCTGAGAATCTTTGCCTGGGCGGATAGCGGCATATCTCCTACCTCATCCAGAAAGATCGTTCCCTTATCGGCCAGTTCGAACCTGCCTTTTTTCTGTTGGATCGCTCCTGTGAAGGCGCCCTTTTCATGTCCGAACAGTTCACTTTCCACAAGGGTCTCCGGAATGGCGGCACAATTGACAACGATAAAGGGTTCTGTCTTTCTCACACTGTTGAAATGGATTGCCCTTGCGACCAGTTCCTTCCCTGTCCCGGTTGCCCCCTGAATGAGAACAGAGGAATCGTATTGAGATGCAGCGTTTATGGTGTCTTTGATTTGCTCTAATTGCGGACTTTTTCCAATCATTTTATACTGGGAAAACTGAAGGACGAGGTCTTTTCGTTCTGCCTCCAGCTTTTCCTTTCTCAGATAGGTCGTTTCTATTTCAAGCTCTCTCTGGGATGGAGTGGAAATCCTGGGAAAATTCTCCAAGGATAATTTGATTTCCGAAACGGCTTTTTGATTAGATTTCAAAAACCGGGGCGGCGTGATCTTCAGGAGGATTGCCGGAACAAGTCCCGATTGGGATAGCAAAAACCATACGGTCTGCATCTGCGGCGTGCCCGATGCTGTTGCGATAAAATACTTCGGCTTCTGCGCTTCGCGATCTACCATTATCTCCTGGCACCTCTTATACATATGCAGGTAAAGTTCCTCATAGTCAGTTGGGTCAGGGATGTCGATGTTAAATATCCTTATCTCATCTCCCTGATTTCTGGCTATAATCTCTCGTCGCAGCCCTTGGGCATTCAGGAGGGTGTTCGGTGTCGTAAAGATATAGATGTAACGAAATTGTTTTTCATTCAGGAGGGCTAAGACCGGACCGTCGGTGAAATCGCCCTCAACTGCTTCGTGATTGAAAGGATCTCTGCTGCCTGCAAATGTTAATAGAATGTCCATAAGGATATCCTCATAGTAAGGACGATACTCCTATTATCGTTTATGTTTGATCATAAAAATACTTTATAGAAGATATCAGAAATAAAGGGAATTAACAAAATAAATCTATGATTAGCAAGTTTAAAGCCTTATTCTGGCTAAAGCTTGGCTAAAGAAAATCAGTGAAAGTGGTCTTTTTTAGTCATAAATCTTCCTATATGTTCTTATCACTTTAAACCATATAATCCATAACTTATCAAAATAAAAAGGGATTATACGGACACCTTACTTATCTCTTTTTTAGGTTCGGGTTTGAAAGGCTTAAGTTTTCGTCTCAAAAGGTCTTCCATTCTTCCAATAAAAGAATCAGCCCCAAAAGGCCGCCCGCTTCGTTCGTGTTTTCTACATAACGCTATTTCCTTGCCATAAATACCCACACCATTCTTCACGAAAATTGATCCGTCTTGTGTATCCTCTGTGCGCTTCACCAATTGCCTGGTTTAACCCGTCCTTTGTTTTGGGTACAACAATCAGGTGAATGTGGTTTGGCATAAGACAATACGCCCAGGTCTCCACTCGAAACTTCTCACACCATCCCGACATTAACTCCACATAGGATTGGTAATCTTCATCGTTGAAAAATGTCTGCTGCCGTCTGTACCCTCGCTGTGTGACGTGATGGGGATTCCTGGCGCTACAGGTTTCGCTATGCGTGCCATGTCAAGAATCAATCAAATTAGCTGGCTTTTGTTAACAATGAAGTCAGGTGTTCCCCGAATTGCAACTGGATCAATGTCGGACAAACAAAGGGACGTGAAAAACTTGGACCACCCGGGAAAATAAGTGTTCCCATTAAAGATATCTGGGTGTATCCTCTTCTTAAGAAATTTAGAGTTTTGTTGAAAAATTGACACATGAAGAGGCAAACCGAATATTTACGCATATAACATTAAATAGATAGTAATATCAATGAGATATAAATTAGAGCATCTTAAAGAAGACAAGTTGGTAACCATGGCTGCCTGATAGAAGGTATTGGAGTACGATACAGCACACTATTTCACAACAAAAGTATGTGATCAACAGCCGGAATGTGATTTTTTTATGAGAATTTCTTTTTATAAAAGATGATTTGACGAAATTGGTTACTTATTTGTGAAGAGGGGGTTTTCAGCTATTGAATTCTCGGACAGCCTCCTGGGCATATCAGTCAGGACCGTCTCTTTTGAGACAGTAATGTTGGCGGATACGAGCGGGATTATGGTACTGGTAACGGGTGGTATCGTAAGCCGCAGTTTAGGTCATTCTGGATGCACGGATAGTGATAGCAAGCAGTTGAAGCTGCGTGGCCGGTAATACCACCGTAGCAAAAACTCACTTGACGATCACAGACGTACATATTAGAATCGAAACAGTGAGAGTATGTTGAAAGTTATATCGTTAATATGCAAAAATTTTTTACAGGAGGTAAGATGTGAAAGTTATAACCGCACAAGAACTGAAAGACACAGCAACAAAGATCTTAATCTCGGCTGGAGTGGCCGAGAGTGAGGCTGCTTCAATCGCCGACCACCTTAGCGAGGCAAACCTCAAGGGACGTGATTCTCATGGTATTTCCCGCCTGGTAGGACTTGTCAAGGGTTTAAAAAATGGTGCCATAAATACCAAGACAAGCGTGAATATTGTTCAGGACACCCCCGCCATGGCGTTACTGGATGCAAACCACAGCATCGGTCAAGTTGTAGCACTGAAAGCCATGACTATGGCCATAGAAAAAGCAAAAAAGGTCGGCATAGGGATAGTCAGCATGAGAAATGCCTCTCATATCGGGTTTCTTGGATACTATGCCCAAGAGGCAGCGAAGCAGGGAACCATAGGCATTCTCTTCACCAACACCGAACCGGCAATGAGTGCAGCGGGCGGCGCCGAGCCCATTCTGGGTACGAATCCCATATGCATTGGCATCCCTACCAAGACAGAACCCATGGTAGTCGATATGGCTACCAGCGTAGTGGCACGCGGCAAGATTATGGAAAGCGAACGGAATGGCACGCCTATCCCCAAGGGATGGGCCATTGATAAAGATGGATCAGACACGGAGGACGCGGCAGCCGCACTGGCCGGGGCACTGCTCCCTATCGCCGGGCCCAAGGGCTATTGTCTTGCTTTCGCCTTTGATCTGCTGTCCGGTGCTCTCGCCGGCGCTTCAGTCGGATCCGATGTTAAGGGCACGGCACATGCCGATGAAGTATCCACAAAGGGTGATCTTTTCCTGGCCATTGACCCTCAGTTCTTTAATGGGTTACAAGACTTTCAGGACAGGGTGGAACACCTGGGAAAACAGATCAAATCCAGCAAAAAGGCCGCCGGTGTTTCCCAGATTCTGCTTCCGGGCGATCCCGAATTGATGACTCGAGAGAAGAGACTGCAGGAAGGCATCTCGATAAATGAGAAACTGTGGGAACAGCTGACGGCAATGAAGGGCTGAACTTGACCCTCAGAAACAGGAAATAGCGCGCCAAACCTGCTACAGGAAAGATCATGAATGAGGGAATCCGGATGCCCCCGAAACGGCGGGCTTCCGGATTCTCTGTCTTCGGATGCAGCCCTATCTTTCACCAGGGGAAAGGGGACATCTCAGCGAGAGGACAGTATGGAACAGGAACGCCGGCGGGCAACCTTATCGAGGAAAGCATCCGGTTCGACCACAGTGTGATTCCCCACCAGCTCCAGGAGATGAACATCGGACATATGTAGAACGGGTAAAATCCGACAATAATGGCTATTTGACGAATATGGCAATGTTGCCTTTTTCGTCAAATGCTTATAAATCCAGTCAGTAGCATTCTATAATGATCAATAATTCAATGCCTTTGGGCAGATCTGGCACTGTTGTCATTTTGGTTAAATGATGAAAGCTTTTTTCGCCGGTAAGCCTGATGTTTTGAAAAACCGCTATTGGGGGATTTTACCAATTCTGGCATTTCCCCCTAATGTCTCTTATGTGTCTTTATCTTTCAAGTAACTTGAAGGTGTGAGGGTGCTGTAATTAATCACTGTAATGTTGTGGTTCAATCTACAAGATTGAACCAGCGGTGGGGCAAGTAAGATTGAACCGGCAGCCATTATTATGAATAATATGCTTCGAGAAAATCGTCTCTAGAAATTTGAGTCTGGGTAAGGGAAGTTTGGCTTTTATTACTTTTCTAATGGGAGCATCTGCAAGGAATTTATGCATTACACAGCGATTCCTGTTTCTGCAATAAATGCTTCCAGGATTGGAGGATCTATTTCTATTTGATCGGGGCCAAAAGTATCGATATGAAATTGTATCGCAGATTTAACATCGGACAATACAGCCTCATATGTATCGCCTTGCCCCACGACAATGCCTTTCATCCCAATCGGATAAGCAACATATGTATCCGGATATTTTTCGACAACTATCTTCAATTGTTTCATTTCCTGTTCTCCGCATACTCGAAATTTTAATTATTGGGTTTATTTTAACACAATTATTGATTCGGGACTAAAAAACACTACGGAACATTACATCTGATCTCAATCCCTTTTCCTCGATGCAGACAGATTAATATCAAGATCAATTTTACCCCTGAACTGCTTTAACATTTGTATGTTATTTTTCTTAACAATATTTTCCAAAACGATTTTGATCACCTCTATTTTTGTACGGCACCGCGTGATTTTCATGGCCTCCTTAAAGAGATCATCAGGTATGTCTAATGTTGTTCTCATATGAATACCTCCTCAATTATGCATATGATAAGAAAAATGTTATGCATCGTCAATCTGTGTTCTGTATTGTGAAATATTAAGGGTCTCCGAGTGTAGCACCCGCTCAGACCCTCTGCACGTCGACGAATATTTCTACAGAGCCTATCTTTTCAACGGCAGACAGGCAGCGGGGAATGCACTCGTTGTCCAGTTCAATACTATTTACCGAAAATGCCACTACTGGCTTTTCCGGTAAATGGCTTTGGTTTCAGTCTGCAGACCGGATAACGTCCGACAATAATTGCTATTTGGCCATTATGCCAATGCTGGCATTTCGGCCAAATGCCTGTAAATAAAGTCAATTAATTCTTTAATGCTCAATAATACATTGCCTTTTGGCCGATTTGGCACTGTTGCCTTTTTGGCCAAATGATTAATGCTTTTGTCTCCGGCACGCTGGGTGTTTCCGCTTTGTCGCTATTTGGGGGTTTTGCCAATCATGGCATTTCCCCCAAATGTCTCTTATGTGTTTTAATCTATAAAGTAACTTGAACGTGTGAAGGTGCTACAACTAATCACTGTAATGTTGTGGTTCAATCTACAAGATTGAACCAGCGGCGAAATTAATCGACCCTGTGGAGAACAATCGGTATATGTTTCGAAAACATCTCGAAGTCCTTATCCATGGTATAGATTGAGAACTTGTTGCTGACGGCCACGGCGCATATCAAGAAATCGGTATTTGAACCTTGTATTCCTTTTGAACGGCACTGATTGAAATAACGGGCTGCTGTAACATAGTCTTCGGTGCGTATCTGAAGATCGGGGAAATGTTCGAGATGCTCACGAAGTTTATTAAACTGATCTCCGCTGCGAATACCCGATAAAATCTCCTGACGAACGGGACCCATCATCCGAACACGATGATCATGGATTAGATGACGAAGCTCCTGGACCGGTGCAGTCGAGTTTTCTTTATCGCGCCTTAAGGCCAGAGACCATACGCTTGTGTCAACGATGATATTCACGGCCGATTTCTCTGCTTTTTATAATCATATTCCGAGTCGTATTCCACAGTTCCAAACATCGTGAGAATTTTTTCCTGCTCCAAGTGATGTATATAATCAATCAGTGCCTGTGAGACAGCGGCCTTTTTTGTTTTATGCCTGCCGAGTTTCACGGCTTTCAAGATGAGATTGTCATCTATCTGTAAATTTGTTGCCATAGCTGTCACCTCCCTAATAAATTCACACAATTTTACACATTAATTTGTGTGAAATCAAGAAATGATTAAATATTCTGATTGGGCAGGCGGCAACGCTTGAAAAGCCTGCCGGGACGATGGGCATCTCTTCGGTACAGTTGCGGGAGTGACGGTTCCTTACAGGGCAGGTGGGATGTTTCCAGACTCCCCTCCCATTACCCACTCCTGCCTCCCCCTGCAAGAGGGCGAGGTATTAGTTTAGGTTCTTGACATAAAAGTAATTCTACGCTGATCCTTATCAGTGCTCAAGCATAAATACTGGATCGGTGGGATTTATCCCGATTCCGACCCATCCCGCGGTTTCGGCAGCCAAGCGGATATGGATTTCTTTCCCATCGATTCTCCACTCAAAAGAGATCTGCTCGAGGGCAATCTTGTTGTCATAATCGGCGGGCGCTGCGCAAGACAGCCCGGCGGCAAAGATAATTGAACAAAGGATTATCATAAAGATTATTTTTTTTCATCGTTCCCTCTCCATTTCATCTAAAGGTTATAACAGGCAGATTACATCCGATTATCCGTACTGAAGCTCTCCCCCCACAAAACCGAGCCCTATGGCTACGACCAGGCACAGGGCGTAAATAATAAGGATTATCAGTACGCTCAATCCCCTGTTTCGTCCGGCAAAGAAGGCCACGAGCAGGAGAAGGACAAAGATAGCGGCGAGAATGATTTTGGTAAGGATCAAGTTGTTCCATTCTGCCATAAAACTATGCTGCCAATCCATATAACCCGCTATCACAGTGGGAACAACAAAAATGAGGGCCAGTGTAAAGCAATGATGGGCCGATGTAGCGAGATCCTCTTTCCGCAGCAAAAGGGAGAAGAGGGCAAAGATGAAACCACCGATTACCATTCCCATGGGGATATGTGTAATGGCGGGATGCAAGGGATGAGTATATCCCAATGCGGCAACCATATTATAGATAAAGCCAATCATCTTTCACCCCCTTTTTTTACGGTTGATGAGCCGAATAGCTCAATGGTTATGGATAGTTATTGCCTGCCATGTATCCACCCGCTACAGCACAGTAAGAGCGTAAAAGATTGAGGTGCGTCTTATGAAGGTGAAATATTATAGACTATAAGAAAAGAATTGCGCAAGTATGTTTTTCAAGTCGAATTTTTGTACGGTGCTGCAGGAGGAGGTACTATTCCGCTGTAAGGGGATTTTTGATGATGAGTGCAATAATGCCGCTTATCAAAAGGATTATCATGACAATTATGAAAGCAACCACATAACTGCCCGTAACATCAAAAATGAATCCTGCAAGATAGGGGGCAAAGGCCCCGATTATCTGCGCCATCGCCATGCTAATACCGATAATCTCCCCCAGCGATTTCATCCCAAAGAACTCACCCAAAACTCCTAGATGAGCGGAAACCCTGGCACCGTGACACATCCCATAGAAAAAAACGAAACAGATGAGCACCCATGTGTTCTTTACAAAAAACAGCCACAGGACAAAGAGAGCCATCCCCAGAACGGACACTGCCAGTATCTTCCTCCAGCCTATTCTATCGGCTATAAATCCGGCAATCATCCGGCCGGGGACGGAGAATCCCCCCAGTAGACCAAGGGCAAGGGCGGCCACAGTGGAGGAAATTCCCTTATCGGTAGCATAGGGAACGATGTGAACGGCAATGACGTTAAAAGCCGCGGCAGTGCTACATTGAATAAAAGTTACACCAATGAAGGATGGATGCCTGATGACCTCGGCAGTCGACATTCCGCGGGATGGCATTTGATTCACTGCGTCATCGCTGATCTTGGCGTCATAACTGCTTTCCAAAGGAACCGGCCGTATAACGATGGCCGAAATGACAATGCTTATCAGAAAGAGTATTCCAACTATCAGATAGGCCGATCTCCAACCGTAGTATAAAACCAAATAGTTTACAAGGGGGGCAAAGAAGAGGGCCCCCGCACCGACGCCTGTCATGACTATACCGAGAGCAAGGCCGGCATGCGGTCTTCCGTAGAACCAGCGTTGTACCACCGACGTCGGTACCGATATGGTTGCGCCACCGCCCAGTCCGGCAATGAAAAGGAAGAATCGGAGTTCATTAATCCCCTCCGCCTGACTGCACATGGAGACACCGATACCGGCCAGCAATGCGCTCACAAAGAGAATTGGTCTCGGGCTGTACCTGTCGGCCAGCCTGCCCGTTGTGATTGCCGAAATGGCGAACCCGAAGAGAAAGACAGTATAGGCCGATGACACAAGGGCCCTGCTCCAGCCGAATTCCGCTTGCAGCGGTTTAAAAAAAACACCGAATGACCACATGGCCTCGCCAAGGGTAAAGGTTGCTGCGAAACAGGCAGCTACCACAAACCAGCCATAGAATATTTTGGGACCTTTCATTGCTTTATCATTTCTTTCGGGAAACCCTCTTTCTTTAGCGATTCTGATGGCGTCACGGTTCTTTTGTACATATTATATATGGATTGTACAAAGGATTCTTTCTAGAAATAGGTCGCGCGGAATCGTTCCGGTATCTGACGAATATTTTCTATGGTTGAATGACATCTATAGAGTAACTGCTTTAATGTCAAGACAATATAGGTCTTTAAGCCGATTGTTTTAGTAATCAATACTCAAAGTAGTCTTATATGTGATTGTGCCTGTCGGCCATATCTAAAAGATTCCGTCATCCTATACTTCAGTGCAATCTTGACAAATGTGAAAAAATCGTAGTATCGAATGAAAGAGTTCTCACTTCCAACCCTCATTATCAGACACAGGCAATTGGAGAGGTATGTATGAGCCGGCTATCAATCACCCTTTTTGAAAGATGAGTGAGCATTTGGATGCTTTGATCGCTATTTCGGTCCTGTCAAGGCATTGTACAACAGAAAGCACATGGTGGAAATGATTCTCGGGAAACCAAAGAAAGAGTTGATGGCCCGCTTGCAGCATGCCGGTTGGATTGCCTTCCTGTGCCTGGGCGTGGTTACCTTTTGTCTTTGGCATACATTGCAGTTGATTCACTGTATTCCTTCACAATGATCAACAGTGATCACAATCGCTGTATAATTCACACAGAGAGCAATGCAAGTATTTCATGGATACTGGGGCTGGTGTTCACCGTTGCCGCATTCGCCACCATCTGGTTGTTTTACACCCAGGGTCAATGGTGCAAGGGCATAAAGCGGGCACACGCCGTGACAGTCGTTAAAATGATATGCTGGACGGGAATCATACTTGTGCTGTGCTTATGGCTGCTCTTCTGTACAAGGATCGTGCCGGGGATGGTATAGCATAAGATATAAACGGTTTGCTGAAATATCATTGAATTAAATGAAGAGTCTTTGCCCTTCAGGTATCCCTCGGATAGCAGTGGCTTCTCAAACACAACACATGTATTGCCCCCCCGGAGAGGTGGATATATGGAAGGGAGATACGAACTTCTGAAAATGAACGGGGCAAAAGAACGGATTTTCTACGGTTATATCATCGAGGCATCTGCATTCTGCATCATGACACTGGCATGGGGGGCAAACCGATCATTCGGTGTCTTTCTTGAACCACTCGTGAGTGAATTTGGCTGGTCGAGAACAAGTATCTCAGGCGCCTTTACACTGGGCATGATAATTCTGGGTCTATCAAGTCTGGCAGCAGGAAGGTTGACTGACAGGATAGGACCGAAAAAGGTATTGATCACCTGTGCTCTTTTCCTGGGTTCCGGATACCTGTTGATGTCACAGATGAGCAGTATATGGGAACTTTATCTCTACTGCGGCGTACTGACGGGTATTGGAATGAGTGGCGCTCTTTCTCCTTTGCTCTCTTTAATTGCACGATGGTTTGTAAAGCGGAGATCTCTGATGACGGGTATACTGACAGCGGGTTCTGCTCTGGGAATAGCGATTATACCCTTTTTCTTAAGTTTTCTTATCGCGTCTCTGGGATGGAGAACCTCATATATTGTGCTGAGCGGACTTGTCTTGCTTGTCATGATTCCGGCAGCCATGTTCTTGAAACGAGATCCCGAGGAGATGGAGCTTCGACCCTTTGGGGAGGAACACAACGCTGGTGACCTGAGCAGGCAACATGAGGGATTCTTGCTTCGAAGGGCACTATGTACGAGTCAATTCTGGATGCTCGGATTTATTGCCTTTTGTACACTCTTTGCCATAAATGTCTATGTGGTCCACATCGTCATCCATGCCATTGGACTGGGAATATCATCTACCGCTGCGGCAGCCGTTTTATCTCTGGCCGCCGGAATCAGTGTCCCCGGAAGAATTGTATCTGGAGCAATCGCCGACAGGATCGGAAACAGGCGGACAATAATACTATGTTTTCTCATGGGAGTAATCGCCTATACACTGATTCTGTCAGGCGAAACACTTATAATTCTCAACCTGGCTGCCATTATTTTCGGAATCGCCGGATGGGCAGCGTGCACTCTCATCGCTCCCCTGACGGCATCCCTCTTCGGCTTAAGATCACACGGAACAATCTTGGCCTATGTCATGATGGGTGCCACTGCGGGAGGGGCTGTGGGACCCATTCTAGTCGGTTATGTCTTCGACGTAACGGGAAGCTACCGCCTTGGTTTCATAATCACCATCTCTGTCATCACACTTGCCATTGTCACTTCACTCTTTTTAAAACCCATAGCAGAGATAAAAAATCTGTGATATATTGACTTCTATGCCATTAAGGAAATAATTTAGCGAAGATTTCGGAGCGTTAAGGCAATCAAGTCTTAACACGGAGAAAGTGATGGACTTATCAAAAGTTTATCCTTACGTGTGGAGGAAGATACAGGTAATTGGATTACGTAATAGCATTTAAGTGTGGCCTGCTGGTTATCCTCGTAATATGCTCTGCCTTCTTCTCAGGCTCGGAAGCCTCATTCTTTTCGCTCTCTACGCTTCATCTGCACAAGATGAGGGAGGAGAGGATGCCTTTTGTCCGTTTTGTTGAGGCCCTTCTCGCCTTTCCGCGAAGATTACTGATCACGATACTGCTGGGCAATGAATCGACAAATATCAGCATCGCCGCCATCACAACATCGCTTTTAATCTATTTCATTGGCGCCGAGGGCACGTGGATTTCCATAGCGGTTACCACCATCGGTCTTATTATTTTCGGCGAAGCCATTCCAAAGACAATGGCAGTAACCTATCCCATGACATTTTCCAGTGCCGTATCGCTACCGTTGACGCTCTTTTCACGTATTACCTATCCCATCGTCTATCTCCTCGTGAAGGCACCCGATTTATTCTTCTCCATGTTAGAACGGGGAGACCGGGGACAAGACACACCATTGATGGAGGACGATTTTCGGACTCTCGTCGAGGCAGGACACCAGGAAGGGGCGATTGAGGAAACACAAAAAGACTTAATCAACAGCGTCTTTGAACTGGCTGAAACCACGGTATCGGAAATCATGACTCCCCGGGTAGACATGTTTTGCCTTTCCATCGCCATGGATGTGGGGGAGATAGAAAGCGAAATTATCACAAGGCGACATTCCCGCATCCCCATCTATGGGTCCGACAGAGATGATCTTATCGGAATTTTAAACGCCAAGGATCTCTTGACGGAAACGGCGAAGGGAAAGAAGAGAAGCGATATCACTTCACTCCTGAAAAAACCATACTTTGTACCTGCAGAACGTGAAGCACACAGGGTTCTGCGCGATTTTCAATCGAGACGGATACAGATTGCCGTCGTCGTTGATGAGTACGGCGGCATAGAGGGCATTGTAACATTAACGGATATTCTGGAGTGCCTCTTTGGCGACATATATGCCGAATATGGCTCGAAAGAAGACGAGATAAAATGGATCGACGCAAACACCGCTCTCGTGACGGGTATGATGAGCATAGAGGATTTTAAAGAAATCTTTCATCTATCCATAGCGACGGAAGATTTTGATACGATAGGTGGTTTCCTGCTCCACCTCTTCGGAGTACTTCCCCTCACAGGAAACAGTATCGACTGTGAAGATTTACACTTTTCAGTGGAAAAAATCACCAAGGCACGAATTATAACGATGAAAGTGACCAGGAAAGAGGTGCCCCTTAATGATTGATCCGCTGACTGTTATGCCTGTGCTGATCTTTTTATTACTGGAGGGTCTTTTTTCGGGAGGAGAAATTGCGCTCATCTCATCCGATACTAACAAAATCAGACAAAAGGCCGAAAACGGCTCGCGAATGGCACGTATCACACTGAAGTTACTAGATAAACCGGAATGGTTCCTCGCAACAACACTGACGGGAACCAATCTATGCGCCATCACCAACACGGCACTGGTAACGGCATTTTTTATATCACGATTCGGGCCCGAACAGGGAGAACTGATTGCCATCGTAATTATGATACCCCTGATCCTGATAATCGGTGAGATGATACCGAAAAGCATCTTCCAGCATTATGCAGATTTTATAGCACCGAAAATCGCATTGTTCATCCTCGTTGCTTCCTGGATATTGTATCCAATAGTCTTTTTTTTATCGAAGATATCACGCGGCACAATTCACATGCTTGCTGATACAAAGGGGTCCCTCTACCCTTCATATATTACGAAAGCCGGTCTGGAATCCATATTGAAGGACGGGGGAATACAAAGCGATATCCTCAAATCGGAAAAAGAGATGATCCAGAAAATATTTAATTTTTCCGAATACAAGGCTGATCGCATTATGGTACCCATCTCGCATGTCTTGGCCCTACACGTAGATACAGAACTGCAAGAGGCTGCCGCCGCTATCACCGCAACGGGCCATTCCCGAATACCCGTCTACAGAGACCACATCTTCAACATTATCGGTATTCTCCATACATTTGATCTGTTAGAGGCGCTGGGCAAGAAAAACTCGGAAGATGAAGCGCCAGACAAAAATAGATCCATTGAAAAGTATGTCAGAAAGAATATTCTCTATGTCCCGGAAACAATCCCTGCAGGTGAACTGTTGATCGAACTGCAAAAGCGGGGCGAACAGATGGCCGTGATGATAGATGAGTATGGAGGTGCCACCGGTATTGGAACCATAGAAGACATATTGGAGGAAATAGTGGGTGAAATCGACGATGAATATCAGCCCCGGGGTGAGGAGCTTTTCAGGAAAGTAGGACCGGGAAAATATATCTTTCGGGGACAAGCCAGGATCGATTACGCACGCAACGTTCTCCAGTGCGAGATCCCTTTTGGAGATTATGAAACGATTGGAGGATTTTTGCTCTATCAATTTGGTAAGGTTCCCCAGAAAAACGAAACCTTTCGTTATGGAAAATTAATATTTGTCGTTGAAGAATCGGACATGAAATCCATCAAAGAGGTCTTGATCGTTCTCGACTCCGATATTGAACAAAAACGGGGGAACGAAAGGTTACAAATACCACAATAACAGACAGTTAGTCTAATCACTCCACATTCATAGTGATTTAAACCATATTACAGAGATATTGCAATACGAGGCCTAAGAGAACTGATGACCATCAAAGGAGTGAAGGAAGTGACGAATGTGAGGAAAAAATGGGCGACAATCATATTGGCGGCAGGTAAAGGCACGCGAATGAAATCGTCGATGGCGAAGGTACTTCATCGCATCGGAGAGAGAACTATACTTTCTTATCCCCTTGAACTTGCTAGCGATATTGGATCGGACAGGATAATCGTAATTGTGGGGCACCAGGCGGAACAGATACGGCAGGCCGTCGATGATGGACAGATAACATTTGTGCATCAGGAACAACAACTGGGCACTGGACATGCGATTCAGCAAACAGGAGAGGCACTGAAGGATTTTGAGGGTAATGTCTTGATCCTCTGCGGAGATGTCCCACTGCTTCTCCCTTCAACGGTACATGCGATGATGGATAGCCACATCGGGGCGGGAGCATCGATTACAGTACTGACCGCCCTTCTTGATGATCCGGCGAAATATGGCAGAGTAGTCAAAGATCGTCACGATAATGTAAGGAAGATAGTGGAAGAGCGAGATGCCACGGATGATGAAAAGAAGATACAGGAGATAAATACAGGTATATATTGCGTTGAATCGAAATTCCTTTACGAAGCGGTGGAGCACATTGATAACGACAACGCGCAAAATGAATACTACCTGACCGATATCTTTGAGATTGCCCGCAACAGGAAGGCGAAAGTCGTCTCTTTGATTGTGAGTGATCCACACGAGGCCATGGGTATAAACACCAGGGCTGATCTGGAAGAGGCCAGTAGAATTATGATGGAAAGAGAAGGGAATATTCGCTCAACCAGGGCCCCTGTTCCCGAATAGCAAGGCACCATTATCATCGCATTACAGACATAATCTATTAAACACCGAGGGAATGCAGCCTTTTCAGCATGGACAGTAGTGTCGGGGATGGATTGTCCCGGCATAATGCGATTAGGCCGCCTTTATCGTGCACGGAATGCCTTCACAAGGATGAAAAAAGAAGTTATGTCCACAGTTATCGTTAAAAAGTCTTCATATGACTATCAGATTCTCAAGGAAAACCTCTTTGTAATCCTTGATTCTCTCGGAGGAAAAGGCATCCAAAGGGGCAGCCATGTCGTAATAAAGCCTAATCTCCTTGCACCTGCAACACCGGAGATGGCAATTTGCACCCACCCGTTGGTTGTAAAGATAGTTGCCGAGTATGCCCTCGATAGAGGGGCGCAGGTCCAGATTTCCGACAGTCAGGCCATTGGATCCTTCGACCGGATTCTCAAGCTGAGCGGAATCGGAGAGGCACTGGAAGGTCTTAATTGTGATATAAAGCCATTTACGAAATCTGCGAATGTAGATATTGGTGAGCCCTTTGGAACAATTGAAATAGCCGAAGAGGCAATGAAGGCGGACGTTCTTATCAATCTCGCCAAGCTCAAGACTCACAGTCAGATGCTCCTCACTTTGGGAGTAAAAAACATCTTCGGATGTATCGTCGGCTTCAGGAAGCCCGAATGGCATATGCGGGCAGGCATTGACAGGGAGACCTTTGCAAAACTGCTGGTTCAGATCTACAGGGCCGTCAATCCCTCTATAACGATTGTAGACGGGATACTGGCAATGGATGGGGCGGGCCCGGGGAAGAGAGGAAAACCACGATATGTGGGACATATTATTGCGGGCACTGACGCGGTAGCGGTAGATGCAACGATCTGCAGGGCGCTTGAGATGGCGTCTGACAGTCTCTTGACAAACAGTGTGGCGCGAGGTATGGGGCTTTTCCCCGACAGCATAGAGGTAATGGGTGAAGTGCCACACATCAGAAACTTCAAACTGCCCAAAATTACGCCCCTCATATATGGTCCCCGATATCTCCAGGGAATCGTGAGAAAATTTCTCATCCAGAGACCCATTGCCGATGGGGCGCGTTGTACGTTATGCGGAAAGTGTCTTCAATATTGTCCCGCAGGGGCTATCGACATCATGAGAGGGAAATTGAAATTCGACTATAACAGCTGCATCAGATGCTACTGCTGCATCGAAGTTTGTCCACAGGGGGCACTCGATACCAGTGAGACGCTGATCGGTAAACTGATAAGGAGATACATTCACAGGACACAATGATTTCATTACAGAACATATCGAAACAATACAGTGGAAAATACCTCTTCAGGGATGTATCCCTTCATATCGGAGATGGAGATCGCATAGCTCTTGTTGGCCCCAATGGTGCGGGGAAGTCAACGCTGATGAAAATTATCACGGGCAACGAAGAGGCGGACACGGGAAATATCGCGAAGTCAAAACTCAATACCACGGGATACTTGCCCCAGGACAGTATTTACCACAAGGGTAAAACGCTATACGGAGAAACGGAAACTGTATTTTCCGATATTATAAATCTTCAGACCAGGATCGAAGAGATAGGAAATGAAATCTCTACACTCCAGGATGCACAACGGGAAGACTCACAAAAACTGCAGAGACTGATGCAGGACCTGGAACAGGCCCAGCACACGATAGAGCACAAAAAGGGATACATGACGGATACAAAGATTAAGCAGGTCCTCTTCGGTCTTGGCTTCGGCAACGAGGACTTGCTGCGGAGAACGGAGGAATTCAGCGGGGGCTGGCAGATGAGAATGGCAACGGCGAAATTGCTCCTCAAGGAACCGTCAGTCCTTCTTCTGGATGAACCTACCAACCACCTGGATATAGAATCTCTCGAATGGTTGGAAAATTACCTGCAATCATACAGTGGATCAATTGTTCTGGTCTCCCATGACAGCCGTTTTCTTGATAACATCGTCGACAGGATCGTCGAAATCTCCATGGGAAAGTCCACGGAATATACGGGAAATTACGCTTCCTACATCACGCAAAAAGAGCAGAATAGCAATTTGTTGAAATCTACCTATGCAAATCAACAGAAGTTTATAAAGAAGACAACAAAATTTATTGAGCGATTCAGATCCAAAAATACGAAGGCAACGCAGGTACAGAGCCGAGTTAAGATGCTCGACAAATTGGAAAAAATAGAGATTGAAAAGGATGAAAAGGGAATAGCTTTCCACTTTCCCGAACCGCCTCATGCGGGGAGAATCGTTATGGAACTGGAGGGTATAACAAAATCATATGGCGATAATACCGTATTCAGGGATATCTCTCTCCACATAGAAAGAGATGATAAAATCGCAATTCTGGGAGTCAATGGTTCCGGTAAATCGACATTGGCGCGGATAATCGCTGATATCGAACCATTTCAGGAGGGCATGAGAAAACCGGGTCATAATGTAGTTACATCATATTATTCTCAGAATACGGCTGACGAGTTGGATAACAACAAAGATGTTTTAAATACACTGGACGCTATGGCACCGAAGGAGGCGCCGGAACGACTGAGGACGCTCCTTGGATGCTTCCTTTTTACCGATGACGATGTCTTCAAACCGGTGAAGATACTCTCGGGCGGAGAAAAAAGCAGACTCGCCCTTGCCAAGATGCTGTTAAATCCCGCCAATCTTCTCATACTTGACGAACCGACAAACCATCTCGACATACGGTCAAAGACGATTCTGCAGGAAAGCATCCAAGAATATACCGGATCATGTATTATTATATCTCATGACAGGGATTTTCTATCGCCCATAACGGACAAAGTCTTCTTCTTGAGAAAGGGAAATCTGGAAATTTATCCCGGCAGTGTCGATGAATTCCTGGAAAAGTCCCACAGGGAAAAAGAAGAAAGAAGCCGGGAAAAGGAGACAGAAGCGGATAAACCACTTGCATCCAGTGAGAGGTACCGGAAAAAGAGAGAGGCACAACTGAGGCAGGAGTTGTACCGGCGCATAAAACCACTGCATCAAGCTAAGAAAAAGATCGAAAAGGACATCGATAAGGCCGAGCAGCAAAAGACACAACGAGAAGCGGCCTTCACAGATCAAAAGACCTATGAAAATGATGGAGCGGTTCAGAAACTCAATATAGAATATGCCGGCATTACTGCACATTTGGAGCAACTGTATAGTCAATGGGAAGAAATAGAGGAAGAAATAGAGGAGGAAATAGAGGGAATCAAACACGACATGGCAGAGTAAACATAAGACAGTGGAGTCAGTTTCCGGATACATTCTCCGCCATTGTTAACTTGTATACGTGGTGTCAGTGATTCAGCCTCTTGCCAACGGAGCGAATAGCAATGATATGGACAACTTTATTATAAGAGAACTCTTTTTCATCTTGACTCGTTTTTCATTTTCCTTTAGTCTTCCAAGTAACGGGTTTCAACTAAATGTATAGAGAGGTAAAAATAATGAATACACAAATATCAGCAACCTACGAGCTTAAGTTTACCAGTATGAAACTGTATGCCATCGTGGCCGTTTTTGTGGCTCTCGACGTAGCGATACCATGGTTACTGCATACCATCCATCCCCTGGCGGGACCAACATTCCTTCCCATGTTTTTCTTTATCCTCATGGCGGGCCTACTCTTCGGATGGAGGGCCGGAATACTGGTAGGCATACTGACACCCCTGGTCAGCTACAGTATGTCCGGAATGCCCGTACCGGCAATCCTGCCACGCGTTCTCATCGAAGGTATCATGTACGGTCTGGCAGCGGGATTGCTCTACGAGAAACTGGGACACAGTGTCTTCTGGGCAACGGTGGGGGCCGTCGTTTTTGGACGTATCGCCACGATACTGGTTATGTTTGTAATATACGCAGGATCCATAAACCCCGCTGCTATGGTCTGGAAGGCCGTAAAAATCGGGTGGCCTGGGATCTTGGTTCAGCTGGCGCTGCTTCCATTGATAGCGGTAATCGTGGAAAGGATTATTACGCGAATAAGAAACACTGATGATACCCCCTAATGCCCTCTTCGAATCCTTCCTGAAGAGTGTAGACACCGTCCGGTTCTTGCGGGACTGCGAAAGGATATTTCAGTCCCGGAAAAAGGGAATAGCGCCACTGGTGGAATATCTCGATCTCTTCGGTGTTTCTGGTGGAGATGAAATAATCATCTTTGACCGCGTAGTTGGTAATGCAGCGGCACTGCTCATGAAGCTTGCCGGGTGTGGAGAGGTGCATGCCCCACTGGCAAGTGACCATGCAGTCAAAACACTTGATGAATTCGGCGTTCGCTGGAACTTTCAAATAGTAGTGCCGCAGATTATAAACCGTCAGGGAACGGGCATGTGTCCCTTCGAACGTTTATCTATTGGAAAATCACCAGAGCAGTTTTATCCTCTGGCACAGAACACGCTGAAGAGCACTCCATGAAAAGGACAATATTCCACAAATCAAATAATAACGAAGACCACGTTGCATCACTCAAAGCTCTCCTTGATGACCTCGTAGTTCCCTATAAACACGGAGATACAATTGGTGTGAAGCTCCACTGGGGTGAAAGGGAAAACGAAAGTTTCCTCCCGCCCGTTTATGCCAGGGAGATTGTCCGGTGGCTGAAAAACAAAGAGACGACGCCACTCATCTTCGATACGAGCGTTCTCTATTCCGGAGGACGCCGGACGGGGAAGGCATCCCTAGAAACGGCGGTGGAACATGGTTTTACGGAAGATTATCTGGGTTGCCCCGTCATAATGGGTGATGGTGAAAACAGTCGTAATGTTCTGGAAATAGACGCCCACTTCAGCCATTTCGATATGGTCGAAGTGGCAGCCATCGCAAAAGAGATAGATGGATTCTTCATCTTTTCACACTTTAAGGGGCACCTGGAGTCGGGATTCGGAGGAGCAATAAAGAATGTTTCCATGGGATTTGCCTCTCGGGCCCAAAAACAGCGAATCCATGCCGATGCCTATCCCATCTTAAACCCGGACAAATGCATCAAATGTGGGACCTGTGCCGATGTGTGCCCCGTCGGGGCGGCTACGATGGCAGACGGAGAATACCCGGAATACGATCTGGATACTTGCATCGGATGCGCCCAGTGTATTGCCATGTGCCCCGAAATTGCCTTAAAAATCTTTTGGTCAACGAGTGAAACAGTATTTCAGGAAAAGCTTGTTGAGTCTGCCGCAGCAGTATGGAATATTATCTCTGACAATTCGCTCGTCGTGAATGCCCTTATAGGAATTACGCGAGAATGCGATTGCATGACGGGGCATAACCCCGTAATCGCTCCGGACCTCGGAATGATCGGGGGCTATCATCCGGTAACGGTAGATCGTGAATCGATGCGAACCGTCGGAGACGAGATTTTCAATGCAGTCCACCCGAAGGTTCCATGGAAGAGACAATTCGAATATGCCCGAGAAATAGGATTCATCGAAACCGCCTGAACATAAAAGACCTATGAAGACTTCTATAACATTCAAAACAGGCTCCAGGGAACAATTGATCGATATAACCGAGCAGGTCCGGGAAATCGTCTCCCGGCATGGTCGCGAACACCAACTCTGTGCAATCTATGCCATGGGGGCAACAGCGGCTATCATGATA
This sequence comes from uncultured Syntrophaceae bacterium, assembly GCA_964394725.1. Taxonomy (GTDB): domain Bacteria; phylum Desulfobacterota; class Syntrophia; order Syntrophales; family UBA2210; genus JAFGPZ01. Next base: position 47,818 of record CAYMYS010000002.1, on the reverse strand, counting down.
CAGGAAAACTGGGATCCCAACATTCAAACCGACGTTATCACCTGCCTTAAGTGTATGGTGCCAAAGGACAAATGGCTCCATGACAGGATAGATGGCAACGGAGATTCGCATATCAAGGCAGGAATCATCGGACCCTCGGAAATAGTACCGATAGAGGGGGGAACACTGTTACTCAGTACCTGGCAAAACATCTTCTTCTGCGAGTTCGATGGTCCGAGAGACAGACGAGAAGTAGTGATCACACTTATTTAGATATTATCAAAATCCTTCTTCAGACCTGACATAAATGGGATTTGAAAATATCCATGGGCGTGATTTCCTCCACGTTTTCAGATATACTTCTGCTCGGTAGATACCGACCTCCGATATGCCCATGTACAACTCACACCCCGTTCCAGAATGGAAGGTCCGACCATCCTTGATAATACGTATCACGGACCGACCAGGTGCCGTGACACGAAGGACCGCCTCTTTCCGTAATACAAAATCATCTCCCATGATGGCACTATTCCCCTCATCGGAAACAACAAAGGAGAACCCCCGTGCCGTACGAAAATATTCAAGAGAAACATAGGCTCGTCCCATGCGCAGTGCTTGAAGGACTGTGTTTATAGCAGCATTATTATTGCTCTCAAGGGGCTCTTCCGTCAGAATATGTGTCCCTATCAACTTGAATGCCTTCTCGAAGGGAAAGATATGTAATTGCCTTCCCATGATTTTATACAGTGTATTGTGATTGTCCAGTTCACCTATACCGACTATCTTCCGTCCCCGATTCAGTTCATCCCATCGCTTCAGTGTCTTCTTCCGCGGGCCGCGCAAGACATAGGCGGGAAACAAGTAATTCAAAACAGCGCCGGGGACCCTGTCCAGCGAAGACTGCCAGTCAGTCATAAAATCCCATATCCCCATCCCGACATAGCCGGAAACCTGCCACTCCGTCCAGGGATAATGTTTCACGTGAAACATTTTTGTCCCGCCGTGATCTGGATGAGCAATAAAACCGATGCCTCCTTGTCGTACTACTTCATCAATGTATGCCTGCGGTTTCTCGTCGCTCTCCTCGCCCACTACAATAGGATTGTTACAACCAAAGGCTATATAGTGATTAAATCGGGGTGATATTTCCTGTCCCACTATGAAAAGAACCCTCGCCTGCCATCCTTCCATCGTCTTTGCTTCAAGGTTAGAGTGATCGGTGAGCATGACAAAATCGATTTCGTTTTTGTCCGCCGCCTCCAAGATTTCCTTTACAGGGGTCGTTCCGTCATAAGAATTGATTGAATGAAGGTGTATGACACCTCTGTAATCATGGAATTTCGTTGTCATTGCAAGGCCTCAATGGACATTTATGGCATTTTGGCACTTTTTTGCAGTAATGTTTTCCCGTATGTACCAGGAGTGCATGATATTGGTTATACAATTTTCCGTCCCTAGGTAAATTTTCCATGAACATTCTTTGGATATGACCATAAGTCGTGTTGTTGTCTATGAGTCGCGCCCTCTCCAGAATCCGTCGCGTGTATGCGTCGACAACGAATATTGCCTTATTGCCGGCGTAAAGCAGTATGCTATCCGCTGTTTCCTCGCCTATGCCCTGTACACCCAATAATCTTTCCCGTAGTGACCACAGTTCCTCACGAAACATCTCTTCCATACTGCCATTATATTCATCATAGAGAAATTTCAGGAACGATTTTAACCGTTTTGTCTTTATGTTGTAATAGCCCGAAGGCCTAATCAGTTCCGCTACCACCTCTGCCTTTTCATGAAAAAGGCGTTCCGCCGTAAGCAGACCCGCCCCTTTCAACTGCGCGATTGCCTGCTCCACGTTCTTCCAGTTGGTATTCTGTGTCAGTATGGCCCCAACAGCTACTTCGAAGGGCGTCTCTCCCGGCCACCAGTTCAGACCGCCGAAATGTTCATTCAACTTCTGATATATGGCCAGTAGACGTTTAGTCACCTCCGCCATTGTGCTCTCCCTTTTATTCCTCTTTTTTGTCTTTGTAAATAATTATTGAGGAAGGGGCATATTCTGCCCCTTCCTCGAAGGAATTTCTCTGAATTACTGCTTTCGAATAACTGTGAAAAATTTCATATCTCCCCTTCTTACCAGCATAAGTACACTGTCTTCCGACTCAACTTGAGACATTATCCTCAGATATTCCTCCAGAGATGAGATTCGCGTTCTGTTTACCTGCAGTATTATATCTTCTCCCTTTATCTGTGCTTCATCTGCCGGGCTTCCTCTTTTGACGACTGTGACAATTACCCCATATATATCTTTCATCCCCAGGTGGTCCGCCATATCGGGTGTTATTTCCTGCACTGTCATGCCGAAATACTCTTTTCCCTGAATGACTCCCTCTATTTTCCCCTTCTCTGGACGCTCTGTTACCGTTACCTTAAGGTTTTTCTTCTTGCCATTTCTTATTATCCTAACAGTAACATCTTTTCCTACTTCAACCCCGGCAACTATTTTCAGCAGTTCATGTGTATTTTTAATCTCATGACCGTCTATTTTTATTATGACATCGCCCGTCTTGATCCCCGCTTTATCTGCCGGGTCACCTTTGAATACATCGGCAATTAGGGCGCCCTCTTTTGTCTTTATGTCAAGCTGTTTTGCTATATCTTCAGTTATATCCTGGACCGATACTCCAAGCCACCCACGGACGACCTTACCCTTTTCTTTCAACTGTTCCATTATCTTTGTTGCCATATCTATGGGTATGGCAAAACCTATTCCCTGTCCCTTGGCAATTATAGCCGTATTGATTCCCACAACTTCACCCTTGAGGTTAAAAAGAGGTCCTCCGCTGTTTCCGGGATTAATTGAGGCATCGGTTTGAATGAAATCATCATATGGTCCCGCCCCGATAACTCGCCCCTTGGCACTAACAATGCCCGCCGTAACTGTTTGTTCGAGGCCAAAGGGATTTCCGATTGCCACTACCCAGTCTCCTACGCGAATTTTTGATGAGTCTCCAAGGTTAGCAACGGGCAGATCATTTTTTGCGTCAATTTTTATCAGGGCTATATCTGTCTTTTCATCCTTACCCTTCACCTCTGCGACATATTCCTTACCATTGGACAATTTAACCAGTATCTTGTCTGCCTGTTCGATAACGTGATTATTCGTAAAGATGTATCCTCCCTTGCTGATAATGAATCCTGATCCAAGGCTTCTCTGTTTGAATTGTCTTTCAGGAACATCGCCGAAAAATTTCTTGAAAAATTCGTCACCATCGAAAAACTTTTCAAAGGGCGATCCCCTTAAGGGTGATTCCAGTGATCTCATACCGCCCGATGTTACTGTCTTTGTTGTACTGATATTGACTACTGAGGGCTTGAGCCTTTCCGCCAGATCGGCAAAGGATAAGGGCGTTCCAATGGTATCCGTTGTAGATGCTGCGACTGCATCAGTCTGGTATAATCCCAAGGTTATTGTCGAAAATTTAATAGCCCCTATGAATGAAATGATCAGTGTAATTACTAGAAAAGAAAGAAGCACCATAAAAAAATTTCTTCTTTTCATTCTGTTTTCCCCGCCCATGAAATCCTCCTCTTTGCGTCGCACCTTGTTTAACAGTAAACTGCTTATATAACGCTATAATGTAGCAACTCTATCCAGTATGTCACATTCCTTTTCCGGCACTTATTATAGTTACATCTTTTCCCTCTTCACAGGATTGGTCAGCGTCCCCACCCTTTCTATCTCTACGGTGATGGTGTCACCTTCCCTGAGAAAAATGGGTGGCACCCTCGTAAAACCCACACCTTCGGGCGTTCCCGTCATAATAACCGTCCCCTTCAGCAGTGTCATTGATCTGCTGAGATCGCTGATGATGGCCCTGGTGTCGAAAATCATGTCAGAGGTACTGGAATCCTGCATTACCTCTCCATTCAGTATGGCCCGTATCCGCAGATTATCAGGATCTCCTATTTCGTCCTTTGTAACCAGCCAGGGTCCCATGGGACAGAAGGTATCAAAACTCTTCCCCCTGGCCCACTGCTTCTTCTGCCTGTATATCTGCCAGTCTCGCGCGCTGACGTCGTTTGTGCAGGTATATCCGAAAATACAATCATTTACTTCCTCTGGTGACAGGTTCTTTGCGTCCCGTCCGATGACAAGGGCAAGCTCTGCTTCATAATCCACTTCATCTGGCCCCGCCTCGGGAAGGATTATATAATCTCCGTGACCTGTGACTGTGTTTGTCGCCTTAATAAACATGACCGGCGTTTCAGGTTTTCTTATCCCTGTCTCGTCTGCATGCTTTCCATAATTCAAACCCAGTGCAATAATATTTGTCGGTTTCAGAGGGGCCAACAATTTTTCGATTCTTTCAACTCTCTCTGTCACCTCAAAGTTTTCGAAGATATCTCCCTCTATTATCTTTGCTTCATCCAGCGCCCCTTCTACGACACCATTCACGACCTCACCATCCGCTGTAATAAATCTTACTATCTTCATTAATCCTCCGCCCTCGTGCAATGATTTTATATTACGGTCAAACACTCCTTCTCTCTTCATGCCTCAAGTGATTTCCCTTACAGTGTGCGTTCACCCTCTCGTAAATAGTTTACGACATAGTCGTATATGGCATCTTCCAGTCTATGAAATTGTATGTCACATCCCTTTAACCTGAGCTTTCCCATCTCTGCTTCCGTAAAATACTGATACTGGTTCCGTATGGATTCCGGCATATCTATGTACTCTATATCCGCTTCAATATCCATTGCTGTGAAGACCGCTCGAACCAGATCATTCCAGGTGCGCGCTGTCCCCGTCCCCAGATTGAAAATTCCCGTCGCAGTAGTATTTTTAACCAGCCACCACAGGACTTCAACACAGTCCCTGATATAAACAAAATCCCTCTTCTGTTCTCCCGCACCATATTCATCCTTATAGGACTTAAAGAGTCTTACCTTTCCCTCTCCACTAATCTGTCCGAATGATTTATGAACAACGCTTCTCATGTCGCCCTTGTGGTATTCATTGGGACCAAATACATTAAAGAACTTAATACCGGCTACCTTGTCCTCCATATTGTTCCGGAGGACCCACAGATCGAACAATTGTTTCGAATATCCATACATGTTGATCGGCTTCAAAGATAGACACTCATCATGGCTGTCGGAAAACCCCGAACTTCCATCACCATAGGTTGCCGCCGAACTTGCGTATATAAATCGTATATCCCTTTTCAGCGCCCATTCGGCGACCATGCGGCTATAGCGGTAGTTATTCTCCATCAGATAATCGGCATCTCTCTCTGTTGTTGAAGAACAGGCCCCCATATGAATCACGGTATCAACCCTATAGGGTACACTGTTCTCGCAGATCATCTGCAAGAAAACATTTTTGTGTAAATAATCGTTATACTTGAGATTTATCAGGTTTTTCCATTTGTCGGAAGTCCCCAGTTCGTCAACGATAATGATATCGTCCCGTCCCTCCATGTTTAATTTCCAGACAAAGGCACTCCCTATAAAACCTGCACCACCAGTCACAATAATCATTGATATATACTCCTTACACTATGTCATCCCTTTGTCGCAGGCCTCTAAAGGCCTACTATGCTTACCGTGTCACTTCCCTAGGCGTCCTCATGAAAAGCGGCATAATCTTTCGTCTTTCCCTTCCCATAGAGATCAATCTGCCTGCATATTCCCCTTATAATCCTGACATCCTTTGAACAGAGTTTGATCCGCGAAAAAAAATGCCGAATAGCCGTCATCCAGTATTCAGGATTTTCGGGGTTTATGAAATTTATCTTGATAAATATCTCCTTCAGATGGGCAAGCATGTCCTCTTTCTCTTGAGATGTCGCAAGCTTGGGAGTGAATGTTCCGATAGATCCATTTGCAGCAATAAAGATTTCGTAACAAAGCACCATGACTGCATGTGAAAGGTTTATAGACCTCATATCATCGGATACGGGGATGGTAACCAACAGATCACAGTATTTCAATTCATCGTTTGTAAGTCCTCTATCCTCGGGACCGAACAAGAGGGCCACTTCATTGCCCTGAGCTATTGCTGCCAGTTTTGCGGCCATCTCCCTTGGACCGGTAATTTCTCTTTTGAGATTCGTGTTACCGTATCGTGCCGTTGTCCCCACTACATACTGAAATTGTGCGAGAGCCAATTCTAGATCATCGAAATACTCTATCCCCTCTACCAGATCCGCTCCAAAGTGGGTTGCCGTTCTCTTGATCTCCTCTTCGTCATACCCCCTTCGCCTTTTTATTACAATGAGCCTGTCAATCCCCCTATTTCTGGCGCATCGAACAACAAATCCAATATTCGTTGAGTGCTTAGGCCTGTTCAGGACAATGACGACATTTCCCTTCTTTACCCTCTTTTGCATAAATAGTCTAAATTTCCCTTCCCTTTAAATCTTCTTTAGGGGTAATACCTTTAATGGTTTTTGCGTCCTTTCAGTTCGTAAACCTTCATATCCACAAGTTTATAATCGCCTTCATGTATGGTGAGTTCCCTCACATCAACGAGAGATTGTGCCGCCCGCAACGTCTTGTCGCTGATGACAATACTGTTCGGTATCGTCTTGGTAACCTCCTGAAGGCTGAATACGGTATTCACAGAATCACCTATAACGGTATAATCCATTTTTTTCTCAAAACCAATATTTCCCACCACTGCCTCACCTGTATGAATGCTTATTCCTATCTTCACCGATATGCCTGCTTCCTTCTTGAAGTAACTGTTCAATTCTTCCATGGCGCCTTGCATAGCCAGCGCGGCATTAATTGCATTATCCGCATCGGCAGCGCTCGATACGGGGGCGCCGAATATGGCGAGAAAACCATCGCCTAGATATTTGTCCACTATCCCGTGATTGGAAAATACTATCTCCCCCATGGTGGAAAAAAAATGGTTTAATACTGCCACCGTTTTTTGCGGCCCTATATCCATGGCAAGTATGGAAAATCCGCGCATATCTATGTTGAGTAGCGTCAGAGTCCTGAACTCCTCGATCATTACCTTTTCATGTTCTGCTCCATGAATAATCTTGTCAACAATCTCTCCGGGCACAAATTTCTGGAATATTTGGCGTATCCCTCGTTCATGCTCAGCCATTGACACGGTTTCTCTATAGAGACGTGCATTTTCTATTGCTATACTGACAGAGGAGGCAATGGACTGCAGAAGATACTGATCATTTATGCCAAAGCTTCCGCCAATCTTATTGATGACCTCGATGACACCTATAACCTTTCCCTGCGAAATAATTGGAACACACAAGATCGCCCTCGTCACATATCCCGTCAGTACATCGACTGATGAATCAAACATTGACGATCGTTCTATATTATTTTCTATGACCGATTCGCCGAGTGCGGCCACATATCCTGCTATTCCCTGTCCAAGCCTTACTCTGATCGTTTCAAGCTTTGACACATCTATATTGAGAGCTACCTTAAATTCCAGTTCCTTACCATCGAGCAGCAGCAATGAGCCGGCCTCGACATTGACCACCATTTTAATCATGTCCATTGTGTACTGGAGCACCTTAGTCATTTCGAAGGTTGATGAGGCGAGTGCGCTTCCGATCTGCTTTATTGTATCCAGTTCATTGCTTCTTTTTATAACCAGGGAAGCCAGCCTGTTCTTTTCAATGGCCAGCGAAAAGATATCTGCAATATGCTCCATATATTCTTTGTATGTTTGGATATCCTGTTCGTCCTCCATGCCGAAGATCAGGACTCCCATAATAGTACCGCCAATCACCAGAGGAACAATTATAGAGGCCTTACCGCCATGACTTCCCAGTATCGTGGTATCTGTTTCATGAGACAATCTTTCAACATCTTCAATGACAACTATTTTCCCCTGCCTGTACACCCTGTCCATTGCCGAGCCTTCCATCTTGTAGCTCTTTCCCTTTGATATACTTGTTTCAGAGGTAGCCAGAAAATCAAGTATTACAATTTTATCTGGTCTGTTTTCATCGGTAATCATTAATATTGTCACCTTGAAGGGGATAATCGATTGGATTTCATTGAAGAGGGCCTGATATAGTTCATTGTCTATCAGACTTGAACGCATCACATTGAAGAGTTTACTCAGTCCCTGAAGTTTCTCTGCATAGTCTGCCCCTTCTTTCTGGAGGCGAAGATTTTCATAGGTAAAGGCCGCATTGGATAAGAGTGGTGTCAGTGCGTCTATCTCTTCCTTGAGGAATGGTGAATCGTCCTTTCTCTTTGAGATATTGAGCACACCTATGATATCTCGCATGGCCTTGATCGGCATGCAGACGAATGATTTCGAACCATATTGCGGCCGATTCAGTCTTCCGAAACGATCATCCGACTCCACGTCCCCTATCACCAGGGGTGATTTGTTGATTACGGCATACTTTGCGATACTTGATTCAAAATCTACCCGGTCTCCCACCTTCACTTTATCCCCCAGACCAATAGTGGCCTTTACAACAAAGGATTTCTCGTTCCGATAGCCTTCTTCAAGAACAAGAACTGATCCAATATCGGATTTCATAAGCTTGAGGGCCCGTTCCAGTGTAACGTATAAGAGTTCGTCTGGATTAACTGTAATGTAACAGAGGTCGGATAGTTCTTTTAATACGGATACTTCTGAAACTTTATTATCAAGTTTCACATTGGTCTCCCGGAGACGATCCTCAAAGGTATGAAAGGAATTAAGTATGCTGTTCAATTCGTCATGATCGTCTTCCTTCTTCACCAACGTGGTTTCATTTTCTACTGTTTTTGAAATATCCGTTGAAATCTTTTCTATCTTTTCGAAAAGGGTGCGCAAGGTGATAAAACCCAAAAAAGAGCATAGTAGAAAGATAATGAAAAAGAGGAGTACATAAACATTTTCCAGCAGGTTATAGGTAACGAGAAAGTAAAGGAATCCGAAAACCGGTAAGAGGAAAAAAAGACCGAAGACTGTTTTGAGCTTATAGTAGAGATTTTTATTTTCCAATGACATATCTTCAAACCAGCTCATAAGTTTCATCTCCATTCCTTTCCCTGACATGCTTTATTTCATCACCACATGCATTAATACTAAAAACTATCATGATTCTAACTTATTGACCCTTTTCAGTTTATTCTAAATCTTGAATATAAATCAAGTTAATAATTTTAGATTCATTGACTCGTATAGTTTATTATATCATCTATTTATCGTCTTACATCCCTATGCATTTGAATTTTATGCTGGATAATATCTGAAGCCGATGCAGATCCTTCTCTTTGAGGCCCTACTCATATCGGTTCACGAGGGAGCTTATATAATTTCCCTTACCAGTCCCTCCTTTCCCGCAGTATGCCGTTGAAAAGGCAATACGGGCTTTCACTTTTTACCCTTTCTCACAGCGACCATGATTTTTATCTCAACTAATCCAATATTTTTATTGACAAAAAGTCCTTTTACCTAATATATACCGGTGTTATAGAGGTAATTATTAATAGGTACCCTCAAGAAAAGCGATTTTGTCAGTAATGATATTATAAGAAAGGAAAGCAGTATGACTCTTACAAAAGCCGAAATAGTCAATAATCTTAACTCAAGCACCGCCTTTTCCAAGGAAAAAAGTTCTTCTCTTGTTGAAAGTGTTTTCGAATTAATCAAAGAGGATTTGGTGTCTGAAAATCACGTCCTCATCTCCGGATTCGGCAAATGGTCGGTTAGAGACAAAAATCCACGCAAGGGAAGAAATCCCCAGTCTGGAACAGCCTTGATGCTTGATGGACGCAAGGTTGTCACCTTCAAATGTTCGCGCAAGCTGAAAGAGAATTTGAACTCTGAATAATGACAGCCCCTCAAGTAATATTATGACATGTAACCACGATCTTTTAATGTTTCGACATTCTATTATCCCACCATGTCGTCCCTTTCGCCCAGGCTTCACTGACAATAGAATGACAATAGCATACGCGTTCAGGTTATGAGTAAAAGCAACAATATATATTCCCTCAGTACTGCCGAAAGAAACAATGCTGATATCTCCACAGAAGAACTCCTTTTGCTCCCCTCTTTGTTCCAGCACATTGATCTTGTCAGCTGTCTCGATTCTTCACAATCAATAGATAAAAAACACCTTTCAAGCACACTGAATCACATCCATTTTACGGGTGGTTATGTCCTTTTTCACCTCGTAGACCCGCAGTATGGAGAAGATATACTTATTCGGGCCTATCCTGGACCCTGCCTGCTAGACAATATAACGTGCCGCTGGTCTAACGACGATTTTACAAAATTTCAGCACTACAAATTCAGCCATCTCATCATAGTAGACGGCCTGTCCGTAACTGTCGCCCCCGTCAGTATAAGGAATATTGCCGAGTCGGATTTTTCCATTGATTTTCCCCATAGCATTTTTCGCGTTGGCAAACGACAGGCACGGCGTTACAAATGCCGCAATATATGGTCCGAACTGAATCAGAGCGGCTTGATGGCGCAGGGAACACTAGTAGATTTCAGTCCCCTCGCATTCCGCATTAAGGTCACCCCTGATCTCAACTCTTCTTTCCTCTGGTTTAACGCGAAGGGTCAAATTACACTCTCTCTGTACCAAAACCAGGAAATAATCTTCTCGGGACCCTGCAGGTGCATCAGGGAAACCTACAACTTGTCAGAAAAAGAATTGGTACTCTCTGCATCGAACATGCAAATTGCGCGCTTCCAGAAAAAAAAGGGGAGAAATCCCCGTGTTCAGCTGAAACCGCCTGCCTATGTAACCTTTACCCATCCTTTCTTTCACAAGGCGACCAGACTTGATGTTCATGACATCGCTATTTCAGGTTTTTCCGTGCGCGAAAAGGCCGATGAAAGCGTCCTTGTCCCCGGAATGATAATTTCAAAACTGAACATCACCTTTTCCGGCAGATTGAAGATAACCTGCAAAGCCCAAGTAATCTACCGCCGCACCGAAAAGAAGGGATACTTTCGTTTCGGTTTTGCATTGTTGGATATGGATATTGTCACCTATCGACAACTGAGTAATATCATTACCAACAGTATCGACAGCAACATCCGTATATCCGATGACATTGATGTAGATGCCCTGTGGGAATTTTTCTTCAATACGGGGTTCATCTACCCCAAGAAATACGATCTTATCCAGGAGAACACGGATGCCTTCAAGGATACATACAAACGTCTCTATCAGGATAAACCAGAGATTGCGATGCATATAACCTATCAGAAAAACGGGAAAATATATGGCCATGCATCTATGGTAAGGGCGTACGAACGTGCCTGGATGTTTCACCATCTAGCCGCAAGGCCTGCTGAAAAAAAACATACCGGTCTTCCAGTCCTGAGACAGATATTGCACTATCTGTCGGGACTGAATTATCTTCCTTCTGTAAACTTCAATTATCTGATGTTCTATTTTCGCCCCGAGAACCGATTTCCCAATTACTTTTTCGGAGATCTTGTAAGAGATTTCAAGGATCCCAAGCGTTGTTCCCTCGATCTCTTTTCATACAAGACCTACCTGAAGCGTTCTTCAACTGTACAACTGCCTCAAGGGTGGTCTTTAAAGGAATCTGCTTTATCGGAGGTATCGGAATTAGAGCGTTTCTATAATCACTGTTCCGGGGGACTCCTTCTTGATGCCCTCGGCCTGAAGCACAAATTTTCGGGATACGAATCCCTTGAAAAGATATATGAACGAAATGGTCTCCTCCGGAAATGTAACACATACTCCTTGATGAAGGGACAAAGGCTGACAGCCGTACTCATAGTGAATCAGTCAAACATGGGACTCAATCTCGCCGAAATTCTCAATAACATCAAGATTATCGTATGTGATCAGGCGAGTCTGCCCTGGGATGTCCTTTCTGCTGCCATCGAGAATTTGATCGGCGTATATAAAACGGCTTCCGTCCCTCTTATGATTTTTCCCCATACCTATCTCGAAGACAAGGGCGTCACCTGTGAGAAACAATATCTGTTGTGGCTGGCAGATATACAATATGGTCCGGAGTATCTTGAATACATGCGAAATAAAATGCGGATGAAGCTTAGATTCCTTCTTAAATTTCTTATCAAGACCTATCTAAAAAAATGAATACTATGGTACATTGTACACAGTTCGGATTTACGAGATATTCTTCTAAAGGAATGTAGCTATCTATACTCAAGCTGTGCTGACGTTGCTATTGAGCGGGGTAAAGATTGAACATGCGTAAAGATCTGTCACAAGCGGAGAGTTCCTCCGTCACATCCGGTGCAAAAAAACCTTGCACAACATCCTATATTTCACAAAAGGTGAGGGCCCTCATCGAAGAGATGTTAGGGCAGGCCGACATCATACTGGGCAGGGATATGATCGTTCACGACCAGTCAATGTGGGTCGATTGGGCCCACAGAGGCATCCTGGCCATCGGCGAAAGTTACATGGAAAAAAAATGGGATTCTCCTCATATAGATCAGGTCATGGCAAAACTCGCCTCCATGCCTTCCGAAAAAAAAAGGCGCCTTTTCAGATCATGGAAGACGAAGCTTCTTCTTTCGATAGCTATTCTCTGTAATCAACAACGCAGGACAAAGGAAATAGAGGTTGCGGAAAGGCACTACGACCTCGGCAATGAGTTTTTTCAGTCCTGGCTGGATAAAAACATGCAGTACAGCTGCGGCTACTGGCAGGGTGCCGCGACGCTTGATGAGGCCCAGTTGGCCAAGATTAAAATGATTGCCCATAAGTTGAAGCTAGCTCCCGGCATGACCGTCCTCGACATAGGGTGCGGCTGGGGTGGTCTGGGGAGATTTCTCGTCAAGGAACACGGCGTAAAGGTAACGGGCATTAATATCGCGAAGGAGCAGCTCAGATGGTGCCGCGACAAGGCCATCGAAGAGGGTCTTCAGGATTCCTTTGAATCTCTTAACCTGAGCTATCGCGATCTCCACGGAAGGTGGGATCGAATAGTTGCCGTGGGAATGATAGAGCACGTGGGACCGAAAAATTATCATGAGTTTTTTGATATATGCAAGAGATGCCTGACTGATGATGGAATCATGGTGGTCCAGACAATCGGCTCCAACATATCGAAGGAAGTTTTAAACGACAGGTGGCTGACGCGGTATATATTCCCCGGTGGAGCCCTCCCCTCAATTTCCCAAATTGCAAAAGCCGCTGAAAAAAAACTGGTCATAGAGGACCTCCATAATTTCGGTCCCGATTACGATAAGACCCTTATGGCCTGGCATAGTAATTTCATGAAAGTTAAGGATGATCTGGAAATGAGCGATATGTTCATACGCATGTGGGAATTTTACCTGCTCTACTGTGCCTCGGGATTCCGCGAGAGAAAATCACAGCTCTGGCAGTTTATCTTTACAAAAAAAAATAAGGAATGCTATTAACGAACATTAATTTGACAATCAGGAAGGCGAAACTTTCTTTATTACATGTATTTTCTTTAACAGGTATTTGGTAATATGAATGATGTTCCCCTCTACAGCAGTAAACTGACAAAAAATTATATTGAATATTTAAAGCAACACTACCCGGATATTGATCTCAATCCCCTCATTGATTATGCCGGCATCGCCCTTCATCAACTTGAAGATGAAGGCCACTGGCTTACTCAAGACCAAGTCGACCGTTTCAATGAAATTATCGTTCAAAAAACGAAGAATCCCAACATTTCCCGAGATGTCGGACGTAACACACCCCTTTCCGCCATCGGCAGTACCTTTCTCAATCAATATATGCTGGGCTTCCTATCCCCTGCTTTGGCATATGCCAAACTTGAAAAGTGCTACAATTACGTAAGCCGCAGCAGTACCATTCGTGTCAAGAGACTGGGTACCAATAAGATGGATATTGTAGCCACTTCAAATCCCGGCGTTATGGAAAAGCCCTATCAATGCCTCAATCGCATCGGTTTCCTGGAAGCAATAGCCAAGTTATTTACCGGTAAATTAGCCACTGTTGAGCACCCTGTATGTCTCCATCATGGCGGTGATAGATGCCACTATATCGTATCATGGGAACAAAACCGCTCTGTTTTATGGAAACGTATTCGAAATGCCCTTATGGTCATCAGTGTCATTGTAATTCCTTTACTCCTTATGATGCCTCTGTCCCTCTCATTATTACTTGTTTCATTCTGGATACTCACTTTCTCCTGCGTATCACTGTATCAGTCATTTTTAGAAAAAAAGGAACTTGAGACAAAATTCTTCAGCATGGGGGATACCTCCAACCGTCTGATGAGGCAGATCAATATAACCTACAATAATGCCATGCTTATCCAGAAAATCGGTCAGGCCTCTGCCAGTATCGTCGACACCGATACCCTCCTCGGGCATATAATGGAGGCCATTGAAGAATGTCTCGATTTTGACCGCGGCGTCATCATGCTTGCCAATGAAGAGCAGACGCGACTCCTTTATAAAGAGTCCTATGGATACGATCAGCCGAAGGAGGAACTCGCCAAAAATGTATCTTTTCATCTCGACAGACCCGAGTCGACGGGGCATTTTGTTCTCTCCTTCAAGCAACAGAGGGCCTTTCTCGTCAATGACCTCAAAGAGATTAAAAACTCCTTTTCTGAAAGAAGTCTTCGGATTGCAGAGTCTATGGGCATAAAATCCTTTATCTGCGTCCCCATCGTGTACGAAGGAAGATCCGAGGGTATTCTCGCCGTCGACAACATGCACTCTAAGAGAATTCTCAATCAGAGCGATCTGAACCTACTTCTGGGCATCGCCCCCCAGATAGGCATCTCTCTCAACGCCGCCAGAACATACCAGAAGGTGAGAGAAAGTGAAGAACGTTTCAGAGCGCTGGGAGAAAATTCTCCCGACATTATCTATACGGTCGATGCCAAGGGGGTATTTACATACATCAATCCCATCTGGGAAAGATTATTGGGACACACCAAAGATGAGCTTATAGGGAGATACTTTATAGAATTTATACATAAAGACGACGAATCGACTCTGGTCAGCGTCTTTAAGCGCATTCGTGACCAGGGTGAAACAGTGAAGAATGTAATCTGTACGATCTTCGCCACCGATGGATCGCGCCGCCATTTCAGTCTCAGCGGTTCTCCCAATTTCGACTCACGAGGTATCCTCATCGGTCTTGTCGGTACCATGAAGGATGTTACCGCACTTGAAGAAAACGTAGACCAGTTACAAACGGCCCTGGAAGGGACGATCAGCGCCCTGTCATCCATCGTTGAGTCACGGGACCCCTATACCGCCGGTCATCAAAAGCGCGTAACAAAGCTCGCCTGCGCCATTGCCGAAGCAATGTCTCTCCCCGCTGATACCATTGAAGGCATTCGTACTGCCGCGATGATCCACGACATTGGGAAAATACATGTTCCCGCAGAAATTCTTAACAAACCGGGCTCTCTTAGTAAGCTGGAATTCGATATGGTTAAAACCCACTCTGAGGAAGGTTATAATATATTGAAAAATATTAATTTTTCACGCCCTGTTGCAGAAATCGTTCATCAGCATCATGAGAGGCTGGATGGCTCAGGATATCCTCAGGGGATTTCAGGTACCGCTATTCTTCTCGAAGCACGGATCATTGCCGTAGCCGATGTGGTTGAAGCCATGGCAAATCACAGGCCCTATCGGGCTTCCCTGGGCATAGAGCGTGCGCTTGAAGAAATCTCTCAATCAAGGGTGGAACAGATCTATGATCGTGAAGTTGTCGATGTCTGTCTCAAGCTCATTCGTGAAAAATCATTCAATATCCAAGAGGCTTGGGGCTAGTATGTTCCATCAATCATCGGATCACGGTTTCATCCCCTTACACAATAGTAAAGGAGTATAGGTAAACCTTCTCGGGTCGAGGAGTAGTCTTTTAAAGTCGTCAACTAATTGTTTATGCCCCCCGGGGTAGGTATCAAATGAATCGCTCAGCCTTTCCCCCACAACCTCTACCTTTTTTACCCAGTTGAATACGTCTTCTTCTCTTATCGTTCCATATATGAGATGATGCGCCTTCATGTGCATTGCAATATCTCTGTATTTCAGATCATAGAGATAGGAATAAAGCTTGCGTCCCGCATAGGTATCGAAATTAAATTCCGCATCCATCCGGGCCATCAATTTTGTTAACATACCCTCCAAACGGGGCGTCATCTCATAATGGCTCAGGCAGTTATAATCGAGGTCGAGAAGACAGATATATCCCTCCGGTTTCAGACACTCCGTCAGGTTTCTTACAATATCAAGGCTTTCAACACGGTTATATTCCAGCACGAAACGCACCCAGATGAGATCAAACTGGCCTATGTCGTCGAGGGTATCTCTCAGGTCACCTACATGAAAGGTGATGTTGTCATCTGTTCCATAATGATCCCTGGCATATTTAACTCTCTCTTCCCCATAATCCACACCCACAATACTCCCCTTCGGTTGCACCATTTTCGAGAGAATCGATGTTGTTATACCGGGGCCACAGCCCGCGTCAAGAACCCTCATGCCCGGTTTAATTCCGCACCACAGGGCCTCTTCTATCACAGCCTCCTCGTTAGTCTTGAGCTCCAGACGAATGGCCTCTTCCCGGTTTTCCATCATGTAGGTCATGCGATGTTTTATCCTCTTCTCCCCCGTTCCCCCCTTCATTCGCTCCATCCTCATCTTCTTCCGTTCTTTCAACTCTTGCAAGACCTACAAAAGCTTCATCCTTGTCAAGTTCTATCAGTTTCACCCCCTGTGTACTTCGGTGCAAGAGAGGAATCTCATTTACTCCCAATCGGATGATTTTACCCGAATTGCTGATCAGCATAATGTCTTCATCACCGACAACCTGGAGGATGCGCGTCACCAGTCCTACCCGGTATGTTGTCTTGAGATTAATGATACCCTTGCCGCCGCGTGATTGAGTGCGATATTCTCCAATATCGGTTCTCTTTCCAAAACCCTTTTCTGACACGGTGAGGATGGAATTGTTATCGCTCAGTATTTCCATTCCCACCAATTCGTCGCCTTCCTCCATCCGTATCCCCGTTACTCCCCGAGACGTCCGCCCGATT
Organism: uncultured Syntrophaceae bacterium; assembly: GCA_964394725.1. Classification (GTDB taxonomy): domain Bacteria; phylum Desulfobacterota; class Syntrophia; order Syntrophales; family UBA2210; genus JAFGPZ01. Next base: position 30,811 of record CAYMYS010000002.1, on the reverse strand, counting down.
GCCCTGACCGCTCCTTCGTGAAACCGTATAGCCTTGCCCATCCTGGTCCCCAACAGTATATTCTGATCCCCGTCGGTCTGCCGTACATCGATCAGTTCATCATCGTCATCGAGGGTGAGTGCAATAATACCGCCCACTCGGGGATGTGAATAGGCCACGATATCGGTCTTCTTCGTTATTCCTTTTTTGGTGGCCATGACGACATATTTTCCCGGGATAAACTCAACGACAGGAAGTACGGCAGTGATTCTTTCATCGCTCGATATTCCGATAAGATTGACAATAGCCTTTCCCTTAGCGGCCCTTCCCGCCTTTGGGATTTGATATATTTTGAGCCAGTGCACCTTCCCCGTATTGGTGAAAAATAAGATATGGCTGTGTGTTGAGGCTATGAATAGTTTTTCGACAAAATCATCGTCCTTTGTTCCCATTCCCATCTTCCCACGGCCACCGCGGTGCTGGCTCCTATAGAGGCTTACAGGATTTCTTTTGATGTATCCCTGATGAGTGATGGTAATCACCATATCCTCTTCGACAATCATGTCCTCTATATCAATCTCTTCACTATTCAGTACAATTTCCGTTCTTCTCTCGTCGCCGTAGCGCTCCTTTATTTCCTCCATTTCAGCAATAATGATATCGAGCACCTTCCGAGGATCGGCCAGTATCCCCTCCAGTTTCGCAACCAGGGAGGCAACCTCTAGATGTTCTTCCCGTATCTTGTCCTGTTCCAGGCCCGTCAGTCTCTGCAGCCTCATCTCTAAAATTGCCTTTGTCTGTATCGGACTGAGTCCGAATCTCAGGGACAGTTCTTCCGCTGCCTTGTTCGCATTGTCAGATTCCTTGATGACTGCAATAATTGCATCTATATTATCGAGAGCGATGATAAGTCCGGCCAGTATGTGCATCCTTTCCCGTGCCCTGGTAAGCTCAAATACCGCCCTTCTTGTTACAACCTCTTTCCTGAAATCGACAAACCGCAAGAGCATTTCTGAAAGATTAAAAACGCGGGGCTGGCCATTGTCGATTGCCAGCATAATAATTCCGAATGTTGATTCCATCTGTGTATGTTTATAAAGCTGGTTGAGCATTATCTCCGATATCTCGTCTTTTTTCAGATCGATGACGACCCTGATGCCGTCCCTGTCGGATTCATCCCTGAGATCGGAAATGCCACTGATCTTTTTTTCTTTGACCAGTTGCGATATCTTTTCAACGAGACTCGCCTTATTCACCATGTAGGGGATTTCCGTGACAACTATGCTCTCCCTGTCACTTCTCTCGTTTCTTTCGATCATGGCCTTCGCTCTTATCCTGATAATTCCCCGACCCGTCTTGTAGGCGTTAACGATTCCTTCCCTGCCGTTTATGAAGCCTGCCGTTGGGAAATCGGGACCCTTGATTATTCTCATCAGATCTTCTATCGACATTTCAGGGTTCTCTATCAGCGCAATCGTACCTTCAATAATTTCAACCAGGTTGTGAGGTGGGATATTGCAGGTCACACCCACGGCTATCCCTGAAGTTCCGTTCAACAAAAGGAGTGGTATCTTTGCAGGGAATACGGTTGGTTCTTCCAGGGAACCATCATAATTGGGGATATAATCTACCGTATCCTTTTCCAGATCGGCAATCAGCTCTTCTGTAATCCGTGCCATCCTTACCTCAGTATATCTCATCGCCGCCGCGGGATCTCCATCCAGGGAGCCGAAGTTTCCCTGACCGTCTACAAGCGGGTAGCGCAAGGAAAAATCCTGCGCCATCCTTACAATCGTATCGTAGGCTGCAGAATCACCATGGGGATGGTATTTACCGATGACATCACCAACAACTCGTGCAGATTTTTTATAGGACTTGTTCCATCGGTTTCCCAGTTCCGACATTGCGAAGATCGCTCTGCGATGTACCGGTTTTAACCCGTCTCTGATATCGGGTATCGCGCGGCCTACAATAACGCTCATTGCATAATCTATATAAGATTTTTTCATCTCACTTTCTATACTGACCGGTACGTTTCGCCGGTTTACCTGATCCATGTCCTCTTAATCCTCCTGCTGCAATATCCCAAATTTATCCACAACACATTCCACTCTTTTCACTACGCCCCCGTCTTCCCTGAAAGCTTCACCCTCCTTACCCATGCATACTCTTTTATTTATGTAAGATGATATATATGTTTTTTGGCAAAGACGTAAACTAGATATCAAGGTTCGATACTTTGAGTGCATTGGCAAAAATAAAATCCCGTCTCGGTTCAACCTGATCACCCATCAGGGTTGTAAAAATTTCATCGGCACCGACTGCATCCTCTATGCGCACCTGGAGGAGTGTCCTCTTTTCCGGATCCATTGTCGTTTCCCACAACTGTCCCGGGTTCATCTCCCCCAATCCTTTATAACGCTGGATTGATACACCTTTGTTACCGATCTTCAATATAGCGTCTATCAGAGATTTCATACCATCAAACTCTATTGCATCTTTATCGGTTCCACTCCCATTTATCTCGACCCTGTAGGGGGCCTCTCCCAGAGTACTGAACTGATCGATCAGCGCCCTTGCCTCGGCAAATTTGGGCAGATTAAATATCTCTTTGTCAATCCACGTCGTATGGCTGTATCCATTGATTATAATATCGAAAAACAGCTTGTATCCTCCATATTCCAGATCTTCTGCAGTTCTCACCGTCGTAATGTCCTCACCTATTGCCCTGCCTATCCTCTTTCCAAGCCGGGCAAGTACGGCATCATCCTTAAAATCCTCCACCGAGAAGACAGGATCTCCCGCCAGCAACCGGACAACCTCTCTATTTTTTCCGCCTCGTTCCACCTTATCCAGAATGGCATCCAAACGAATACCCTTTTTCACGAGTGCAAATAATCGATTACCGGTAATGCGGTTTCCTTCTCCCGATAGTACCTGAACCTTGCTTACACCATTCCTGAGTATATAATCCTCCATTTCTCCTTCGGTACTGATGTAGCTTTCCTTTCTATGATCGGCTATCCTGAAGAGTGGCGGCTGCGCTATGTAGAGATACCCCTTTTCAATCATTTTCCTCATGTGTCTGAAAAAGAAGGTCAAGAGGAGAGTTCTGATATGTGAACCATCTACATCGGCATCTGTCATGATTATGACCTTATGATACCGTAGCTTGGACACATCATATTCTTCCTCTCCGATTCCTGCACCGAGGGCGGTAATGATAACTCTTATCTCGTTATTATTGAGCATCTTATCGAAGCGTGCCTTTTCGACATTGAGCACTTTCCCCCTCAGCGGCAAGATGGCCTGGTTTTTTCTGTCTCTTCCCTGTTTTGCCGAACCACCGGCGGAATTTCCCTCTACAAGATAGATCTCACTCGCGGCAGGATCCTTTTCCTGACAATCTGCAAGTTTACCGGGCAGGGCAGTTACCTCTAAGGCGCTTTTTCTCCGCGTCAGTTCCCTGGCCTTTCTTGCAGCATCCCTCGCTCGTGAAGCATCAACAGATTTTGCAACAATCTGCTTTGCTACAGCGGGGTTCTCCTCCAGATAGCTCGTTAGTTTGTCATAGACAATCGTCTCTACCTGTCCCTTTACCTCACTGTTTCCCAGCTTTGTCTTTGTCTGCCCTTCAAATTGCGGCTGTCCCAGCTTGATACTGATAACACAGGCAAGTCCTTCCCTGACATCTTCACCTTTCAAGGATGCACTGCCATTCTTAATGAGATTATTGTTGGCGGCATAATTATTGATTATCCTGGTCAGTGCCGATCGTAAACCTATGAGATGTGTACCCCCCTCCGTGGTATTGATGCTGTTTGCATAGGCAAATACGTTCTCTGTGTATGTATCATTGTATTGAAGCGCCACTTCGATAGCACAGTCATCCTTTTCACCACTTATATATATAGGTTTTTTGTTGATTGTCTTTTTGTTTCTATTAATATATTCAACAAAGGAGACGATGCCTCCCTTATAAAAATACTCATTTTTTGTATCGTTTCTCTCATCTTTCAGAACAATCTTCACACCCTTATTGAGAAAGGCCAGTTCCCGCAACCTGTTTGCCAGTATATCTGCAACAAAATTGACATCTTCAAATATCTCCGAATCAGGCATAAAGGTGATCCGCGTTCCCCTCTTTTTTGTGGTACCCACTTCTTTCAGGGGCGCCTGTGGAATACCCTTTCTGTAAGACTGCTGGTAGACCTTATTGTCGATCCTGACTTCCAGTTCGAGATATATTGACAGTGCGTTTACGACGGAAACTCCCACTCCATGCAGTCCTCCCGATACCTTGTAACTATCTGCGCTGAACTTTGCCCCGGCATGGAGCTTCGTGAGGACTACCTGTGCCGCCGATACCTTTTCCGTCTTATGTTTTCCTACGGGAATGCCTCTTCCGTTATCTTCGACGGTAATACTATTATCAACGCGTATCTTGACCTCAATTTTGTCGCAGTATCCCGCCGATGATTCATCGATACTGTTATCAACAACTTCATATACCAGGTGGTGAAGACCGTCTCTTCCCGTACTCCCGATATACATGGCGGGTCTCTTTCGAACCGCTTCCAGTCCTCCCAATACCTTTATACTGTCTGCACTATACGTCTCTGACACAACTCATCTAATCCCTTCTCAGTTTAATCGGCATGATAATACACATATATCGATCTGTTCCAGCCGACTTCATTACACCGGCACCCTCATTATCTCTCATCTCAAATGATATGGTGCTTTCATCAATCACATCTATGGCATCTATTAGATACTTGACATTGTATCCTACTTCCAGTTTTCTGCCCACATAGGAAATATCAATCTCGTCGTTTGCCTCTCCTACATCGGGATTCGTCGAATTTAATACCATTTTATTTTCATCTACTTCTATCTTTACACCACTGTATCGTTCACTGGACATAACATCCATTCTTCTGAGTGAGTGCATAATCTGGTTTTTATCTACACAAATTTCTATGCCCGTATCCTTCGGTATAACCCTCTTGTAATCTGGATAATTCTCTTCAATGAGACTGACTCTTAAGAGGATATTGTCCATTTTTAATACAAACTTACCATTCCTTACACCTATTTCCGCCTCTTCCCGACCATCCTCAACAAGCCTTCTTATCTCGTTGCCTCCCTTACGTGGAATAATAATTCCACCTATCTTCTGATCTTCCGAAACCTCTGTTTCCAGCTCAAAATTCACGATGGCTATCCTGTGACCATCCGTAGAGACCATACCTATGCGCTTTTCTTCTAACTCAAGATAGACACCATTAAGGTTCGCCCTCATCTCGTCGGTAGAAATCGCAAAAAAGGTTTTTCTCAGCATCTCCTTCAAGACACCTCGCTCTACCTTGAAAAAATCTATATCACTTTCATCGGCAACTTCAGGAAAATCGTCGGCAGCAATTCCCGGGATTCTGTAAACAATCTTTTCACAGGTAATATTGACCCAGTCATTTTCCAGTTTTTTAAATTGTATCTCATTCCCTTCAATCTCTCTGATCATTTCAAAGAGCTTTCTCGCCCCGATTGTAATCTCTCCCGGGTTTACAACTGTGGCGTCGTAATCAGCAATCAGTCCTATTTCTCTGTCTGTCGCTACGATTCTCACCGTTCCATTTTCGGCCTTGATCAGAACATTATTGAGAATCTGTATTGTCGTCTTCCTTTCTACAATACCAAGCGTCCTCTGTATTCCTTCTAAAAAAATGTCTCTCTTGATCAAGAATTCCATGTTATCACCTGTCTTACTAATATTTTTTGTTTATATTAAATATGTAGTAGTAATAGTAATGCCTGTTGATTTGTTTAGAAACATTCTTATCTACTCTTTTTATTCACATTCTACGTCAACAACCCTGTTACTGAACTGTTAGTGATTAGTTGAGAGATTCCTCTATTTCCTCTATAAGCTTATTTATCTTCAGATCCTTCTTTATCAATTGTTTAATCTTGTTATTGCCGTAAATAATAGTCGAATGATCTCTGCCGCCGATTTTTGCCCCTATATCGGGAAATGATTTATCTGTCAGTTTTCTCGAAAGAAACATGGCTACCTGTCTTGGAATGATCAGATCTTTATTCTTTTTCTGAGATTTTATATCCGCCAGTTTAATACCGCACTTAGCCGACACCTTCTTCAGAATTTCGTCTACGGTAACTTCCTTCCTTTTCACACTGTCCAGGATGTTAATAAGGACTTCTCGTGCGAGCTTGATTTCTATCTCACGATGCGTCAGAGAAGCATAGGCTGAAATTCTCGTCAGTACTCCCTCCAGTTCCCGGACATTGGAATCGACGACGGATGCAATGTAGTGAGCAACATCCGTCGATATGGAAATATTATTTTCGTCGGCCTTTTTCTCTATAATAGCGACCCTCGTTTCAATCTCCGGCGCCTGAATATCGGCTATGAGTCCCCATTCAAAGCGTGATCGCAGCCGACTCTCCAGTTTTGCAATTTCCTTTGGAAATTTATCACTGGTGACAACAATCTGCTTACCCGAATCGTGGAGTGTATTGAAGGTGTGAAAAAACTCCTCCTGAGTTCGTTCCTTTCCCGCTATAAACTGGATATCATCGATCAGTAGAGAGTCGATCTTTCTATATTTTTCCCTGAAGTTCTGCATCTTGTCATATCTGATAGAATTAATAAGTTCGTTCATAAATTCTTCTGCCGAGACATAGAGAACTGTCTTTTCGGGGAAGAGTGAAAGCGTTTTGATGCCGATAGCATTGATGAGATGTGTTTTTCCCAGACCGACGCCGCCATAGATAAAGAGCGGGTTATAGTTTTGCGCCGGTTGTTCGGCCACGGAGAGCGATGCGGCATGGGCAAGCTGATTTGAAGAACCCACGACAAATCGCTCAAAACTGTAATTTTGATTGAGTGAGGGATGAAATTTTCGCGGCTGTGTCTTTTTACTGCCGCTCTTCTTCTTTTCCCGATGAGACAGGGGCACTGCTTGCCCCGTCTGGTCTACAACAAAATTTAAATTGACGGCCGTTCCCAAGACATGAGACAGGGATTCATCAATAATATGGTTGTAATTTTCAATGAGCCAGTCCTTAAAGAATTTATTCGGAACAGACAGTGAAACATTGTTACCGGCGATAGTAACGATCTTCACAGGATGAATCCATGTCTCGAAATTCTGTTGACTGATCTTGCCCTTAATAAGATCCAGGCTTTGTGTCCAAATACTCTCCAATTACAATCACCTTAATTCACAACGTTATCAACAGCTGTTGATTGATTTCAGTGGATTAAACCGACCGATCAGATGGTTTCAGTCGCTATAATCAGTGTGATTAATCTCTCTAGATCCTCTGTAGAGAGGAACTTGATTTCTATTGTGCCGCCCTTACCCAATTGTTTTACATTGATCTTTGTCATAAACTGTTTCGACAGTTTGTCTTCCAAGTCAATAATATAATTCTCTTTTTCTCTTTTGATCTGTGTCTGCGAGGGATTATCCCGTTTTTTAACAAGCCGTTCCGTCTCTCTTACACTTAATTGTCGCTTCAGGATCTCCTTGAGCACTTCTACCTGTTCATTTTCCGAATCGAGAGCCAGGAGCGCACGAGCGTGTCCTGCAGATATTTTCTTTTGCACCAGTTCATTCTTGACATCCTGAGGAAGTCGCAACAGTCGCAATGTGTTTGCTACCGTCGATCGGTCCTTCCCTACCCTGGATGATATCTCTTCCTGAGAGAGTTGAAATTTCGTCAGCAGCGTTTGATAGGCATCGGCCTCTTCCATGGGATTCAATTCTTCACGCTGTATGTTTTCTATGAGTGACAACTCAGCTATGTCGATGTCTTCCGCTTGTCTGATGATAATGGGTACATCCTTCATACCGGCGGCCTGTGCCGCCCTCCACCTTCGTTCACCGGCGATTATTTCATATCCCCTATCGCTTCTTCTGACTATGATGGGCTGAATAATTCCGTTCTTTTTTATGGATGCAACAAGGTTGCTCTGTTCATCACCATCGAATTCCTTTCTCGGTTGATACCTGTTGGGCGTCAATTCCTCGATTCCACACACTAAAAAGGGTGATTCCTTTTCAGAATCTTCAATCAAGTCTGTAAAGATGGCACCAAGTCCCCTTCCCAGAGGGCTTTTCTTCTGCATTTATATCCTCCCGTTGGTTAATAGTTCCTTGGCAAGTTCCATGTATGAAATTGCACCCCGCGAATTGATGTCATAGAGTATTATTGGCAGTCCATGACTGGGGCTTTCCGAAAGCCTTACATTGCGGGGAATGACCGTCTTGAATACCTTGGAACTGAAATATTTTTTCACCTCATCGGCAACCTGGTGTGACAGTCGATTTCTCGTGTCGAACATGGTTAGCAATATGCCTGCCATTGAGAGCGAGGGGTTCAACCTCGCCTGAACAAGTTTTATCGTATTGAGAAGCAGGTTCAATCCTTCAAGGGCATAATATTCGCACTGCAACGGTATGAGAACATAGTCGGCCGCCACCAGGGAATTGACCGTTAAAAATCCGAGAGAGGGGGGGCAATCAATTATCAGAAACTCATAGGACGGGTCGACGGCCTCTAAAAGATTTTTCAATTTTTTTTCTCTATTGGGAAAGGATACAAACTCCACCTCGGCACCGATAAGATCCTGATTGGAGGGAATGATACTGAGAGTCGGTATCTTTGTGCTCATAATCGTATCTTCGAGGGGAATCTGATCGGTGAGTGCGTGATAGAGATTCCGTTCCTGCACACATGCCCGTTCGATTCCCATGCCGCTAGTGGCATTTCCCTGAGAGTCGCAATCGATGAGGAGGGTTTTTTTTTCGGCGGCGGCCAGTGATGCCGCTAGATTGATCGCCGTGGTGGTCTTTCCAACCCCTCCTTTTTGGTTTGCTATGCATATAATTTTTCTCATGTTATGATCGCACTTCTCCCTCAATATACCATTCACATGCTACCATAAACAAGTGCACTTTAGAAGATATATTTTGCTTTTCACCCGTCAGTCGGTTCTCTTAAAGGTAAGAATAATTCTCTTATCGCCTATGACGGGCAGGCTGATTTCATGACGTTCGGCAAGCATGATACCTGCTCGACGGGTTATGTCGTCGTTGCCGTCAAGTTCGGCATCGATACCTCGTCCTTTCATGGCAATCAGTACTCCATGAGCGGTGAGAAAGGGTGCAGCCATGTCAAGGTATTTCGATAAAGCGAAGGTTGCCCTCGAGATTACGCAATCATACATCCCCCGGTGTTGCTCGTCCTGCATTAACCCTTCGATTCTCTGATTCAAGACAATCGTATCGCTGAGATCCAGTTTTCGCGCTACGTTTTTCAGGAATGAAACCTTCTTGCGGTGTGCATCGACAAGGGTCACCTTCAGCGAGGGTCTCATGATCTTGATGGGAATACCGGGGAATCCGGCACCTGCACCGATATCGAGCAGTGTGAGGCAATCATGTCCTATCACTTTCATTGCCGTCAATGAATCGATACAGTGCTTTACCGGCAGGTCGGTTGGAGACTTTGCAGAGACCAGCGATATTTTTTTGTTCCAGAAGAGGATTTCTCGGTAATAGGTATGGAATGAGGCAATCTCTCCTTCCGAGAGTTCCATCCCTATTCCATGTGCCGCCTGCACAAGTATTTCTTCAAATTCGGTCACGATTTCCCCGTCATTCCCGTGGCACTGAGCTGTCGCGCCCACTTTTTTGTTACTATATTTTTGCATTGAATAGCGTTGGCACAGACCCTACTTCCCAGATTCAATATCTGACGATTCTTCGAGCGCCGAGGAATCGTGATTTGAAATACCTGTCGCTGAAAAGCACCAGAGTTACTCCCTTGCTGGAAGAGGCATGGACGAGCAGATTACCGCCCAGGTAAATGCCGACATGGGTGACATGTCCCATCCCTTTGGTGTCAAAGAAGAGGAGGTCGCCCAGGTTCAGTCCCGTTGTATGTACCTCTGTACCCACGCGGGCCTGATCCCGGCTGACGCGAGGAATATTGTATCCATTTTCCTGCATGACGAGTCGTGTAAAGCCGGAACAGTCCACGCCCCTTCGCGTATTGCCTCCCCATACATAGGGAGTGCCGAGGAAGGATTCTATAGAGGCCTTGAATCTATCATAATTGAGGTTCACCTTCGATTTTTGTGGAGCCGGTTTTGCGGTTTCCCTTTTTGCTTTTATTCTATTTCTCCCATCCTCGAGGGCATCCCGGACAATCTGATCCGCCGTTCCCAGTTTCTGAGCAACGGAGATAATCATATAGAGGGCAACCGTTTCCGAATCCAGCCCTTCAGCGGCGGCCTTCATCAGTCCCTCCATAATGGTTGTAAAGGTAAAGGGCGACCAGCTTTCCGATTTGGCATTTCTTATCATTTCCTGTGTAACATGCAATGGTACGCCTGCGCCATCGCTTTTCTGTGTCATTGCGGCATAGAGAATGATCTCTTCCGGTGTCAGATCTACGGAAAAGGCAAAGAGGGCAAGATCGACAACCTCCTCTTCTGGACCACCCTGCTCGATGGCCAGGGCGGAATGAAAGGCTACCCTGGCAGCCCGTGCCATATCCACTTCATCAAACTTTGCCTGAGAAAATATGGGGTACAGTATGGTGCTGTAATCGAAAGAGAAGCGGGTACCCTGAAATGTCCCACGGGCAAGGGATATCCACTCTTCCTTTTCCTGAAGAGAGAGACCGCTGTCCCTCTTTACAAGGGTTTCGAATGCGTCCAGGGGGTCTGTTGATGGAAGGGTGGATCCGTAGGAAGGGATTGTAAAGAGGATCAGCATTGCAATGGTGATGAGATATTGTTTCATGGCTCCTCACTTTCAATCGCTCGATTAAATATTGATGGTTCGGCAAAAAGTCAGATTTTCTCACTGGAAGACCATTTCGGGGATAATTTCGATGCCTGGCTAAAATCTAAAACTCGTACTAACGCACTCAAACAATTAGATTATCTTAACGCAATCATCACAATCATCTGTTTCCCGAAATGCTCAAATCCACTCGAAAATGACTTTTTAGGTATGTCAATATTGATACCCGATACAGGGTTTCTTCTAGAGACCAAATTCCTCTCCAATAGAGGGGACATGTACACTTCCCGGCAATCCCTCAGAGTGCCATACAATATACTACCTTCCCCTTCATCCCGTGCGATAATCGACAGGGAGGTGTTTGCCACGTGGTTTCTGTCTGCGCAGCGGTTATAACTGCAACCGAACTCCCGTAAGAATGCATGACCGATGCCGTTTACCATTATGCTGTAATCCATTGTCAATCCCCGTTAGATTCTCTCTGGCAATGTGTCAAGATACCAGACTCCGTTATAAATATCAATGTATTGGTGCCGGTAATGCGGGTGTCATGAGGTGATGCCTGAACTCGCCCTATAGGAACGCGACGTCGAGGGATATGCACTACCTGCTCTATAAAATGTTGGGAAGCCTCGCCCGTGGCGACGAGCTTCAGATTCCTTTTCCTTCTTATATAATTGACTTTAGTGTGAAAAAGGTGATAATTTACCGCAAACGTTCCTCTTTTATCATCATGGTCCATTGCTCTTTGATCAGGATAAATACATCAGACCTGATCATGGGTGCCGTGCAACCGCTATGCAGGTGGAGATCAGGGACAGGATAACGTAACGGATTCCTTATCGGGAAGTCCCACTGTTCGTGCAGTGCAGGAAGATGGTTTTCTGAAGGTGAGGGAACCTTTGCCGGGTAAACATACTCTATTAAATCAACGCACTACACATGGGACGTTTTCCCCGGTAAGGTGTTTTGATTGGTGCTGTTAATTATTTTCCCAGGAGGATCTCTTCTATTATGAAGACTAGAGTATTGGTTATAGACGATGACCAGGGTTCTCTCGATTTAATAGAGCGTCTTCTGACTCAGGAGGACTTTCTTGTCCGTACCTTGCGGGATAGTACCCTTGCCATTGATGAAATAATGGAGTTTCAGCCGCACGCCGTCCTGTTGGATATTATGATGCCGAAAATGGATGGCTTTACACTCCTTGGCGAAATCAGGGGCCGTGAAGAGTTTGATTCCATAAAGACCATCGTCGTTACGGCAAAGAAATTCGAATTTGATTACAAACGTGCCTTTGAAGAGGGTGCCGACGCCTATGTCTCCAAACCGGTGAGCGCTGCTGTCCTGGTGGAAGAGATAGATCGTGTACTGAAGGACACCATGAAGATCACCTTCTGGGGTACCAGGGGAACTATACCAAAACCGGGGAAGGACACACTCAGGTTCGGAGGGAATACGCCCTGTGTTTCTGTTGAAATGACAAAGGACAGGATCTTTATCTTTGATGCCGGTACGGGAATTATAAATCTTGGCACCTATCTTGTGTCACTGAAGAAACGCCTGAAAATGAATCTCTTTATCACCCATCCCCACTGGGATCATATACACGGGTTCCCCTATTTCAAGATACTCTTTCTCCAGGGGAATGAGCTGGCCGTATACGGGAGTCCTCACGGCGGAATTTCTACGAGGGAGATCATATCGGGCCAGATGGATAGTATTTCCTTCCCAATCACCATAAAGGAATTCGCCTCGCGCGTCTATTTTAACGACATCACGGAAGGGGAATATGAAATCGAGGATCTTCCCGTAAAGACTATCAGTCTCAACCACCCCGGTGTTACCCTCGGGTACCGCTTGACGAACTCAAGCGGTAAATCTGTGGCATACATTACCGACAACGAACTGGTTCCCGACGATATTGAACAACGGGACCTCTTTCAGAGGAAGAGACTCGTCGAATTTTTGAAAGGCGTAGATGTCCTGATACATGATGCCTCCTATTTTGACGATGAGTACAGGTCCTCCAAGGTCAGGTGGGGACATTCCCCCATTACCGAGGTCATGAAACTGGCCGAAGAGGCTCAGGTGAAGTCACTCTACCTCTTTCATCATGAACCGGACTATAGCGACGATCAAGTAGCGGAAATGGAACGGATCGGGCAGGAATATTGTCAGAATCGTAATTTGGACATCAAATGCTTTGCTGCCGCCGAGGGAGATTCGATCTCTCTGTAAGGCAAGAGACGTTCCTGTTAAGATTGTACTGATTAATGTGCAGAAGTCTCAGGCCTCCCCAGCCAACTGATTAAAACACTCTACCCTTTTCCCCTTCATGGAGGTGAAGTTTTGCAATTATCGTCAATATCCGATAGTCTTGTCTTGCAGGGGAATTATTATGAATGTAAAATTTCTGCTCGTAGATGCCCTGAATCTGATACGTCGTGTTTATGCGGCACAACCGGGCGAAGACGGCCCTGACCGTGTGGAAGGGGCTATAACGGCAACGAACCAGTCTTTACAACGTGCCCTTCGCGAGGCACAGCCGACACACGCCCTCTGTGTCTTCGACAGCAAAGAAAGGGGATGGCGTCATCGACTCTTTGCAGACTATAAGGCGGGACGAGATCCCATGCCGGCGGTGCTGGAAAAGGGACTGAAGAAATTTGAAGAGTCATTTTTACAGAGCGGCGTTTCCTCCTTCACCGTGGCCGGAGAGGAGGCAGATGACGTCATTGCCACGCTGGCATCGAAGGTGGCGGCCCGTGAAGATCATGCCGTCATACTTTCAACGGACAAGGTATTTATTCAGCTCCTCGACGATTTTATTTCACTGCATGATCATTTCAACAACAGGGACCTGGACAGCACATATGTAGTGAACAAATTCGGCGTCACGACAGGCCAGTTTATAGATTTTCTGGCCCTTGCGGGCGACAAGACGAACAATATCAACGGTGTGCCGTCCGTAGGACCGAAAACTGCAGCCCGGTTACTGAAAGAGATCGGCACACTCAATGACATACTGGCTGTGGCGCATACAATACCGGGAAAGGTGGGGGCGGCGATTTATGGGCACAGGGAAGATGCCCTCCTCTCGCGATCGCTTGTGTCACTTCAAAGAGACCTTTCCCTCGGTGTAAACCTGAAAGACTTCAGGTTTAGAGGGAAGACGATACAGTAATTACGAAAAGGAATTATCAGGAATGAACAATACATATACCCTCTTCGACCATACGGCAGATCTGGGCGTCGAAATATACGGAAAGGACGAAAGTGAACTTTTTTCTAATGCAGCCTACGCACTTTTTGATATAATGACCGATATTAATATTGTAAACAGGAAGGTGGAGCGGGATATTCATATAGAGGGTTCCGGATTTGAGGACCTGCTGGTGAATTTTTTGAGAGAGATCCTCTATCTTTTTAACGGCGAGGGGCTATCCCTCCAGGATTTTCTCGTCTCCGAAATAGACGAAAGGCATATTAAGGGGACTGTGAGAGGAGAATTTTTTGATCCCGACAGGCACTGCCTGCATATGGAGGTGAAGGCAGTGACCTATCATCGGACAGAGATCAAAAAGGTCTCTCATGGCTTGACTGCACGGGTTATTTTTGATGTCTGAGATAACGATAGAAAGGCTCGACGAGAATCGCTGGATCGTGCCACCAACAGGGGGGATGCGTGTCCCCGGCATGATATATTCCAGCGAGAAGATGGCCGGGGGGATTGGTTCCGATGAAAGTCCCAAACAGGTTGCCAATGTGGCGCACCTTCCCGGCATTATCAACTACTCCTTTGCCATGCCCGATATGCACTGGGGGTATGGTTTCCCCATAGGGGGTGTTGCGGCCTTCGATATGAAAGAGGGTATTATTTCTCCCGGAGGAGTTGGCTATGACATCAATTGCGGTGTCCGTGTCATGACTACGGGGCTCACCTTTCCCGACATTAAGGGGCGGCTTGAAAATCTTGTGACCGCCCTTTTTAGAGATATTCCATCGGGTGTGGGTTCCAGGGGAGACCTGAAACTCTCCATCACGGAAGAAAAAAAGGTATTGCGTGACGGTGCGGCATGGGCCGTAAAGAATGGATACGGTTCCCCCGAAGACCTGGTGACTACCGAAGATGGGGGTAAAATGGAAGGTGCCGACCCGGAATGCCTGAGTGACCGGGCGCTGGATCGCGGCAGGGCGCAGCTGGGGACACTCGGTTCGGGGAACCACTTTCTTGAGATAGAGGTTGTCGAAGAGATTTTTGACGATGTAACGGCTCGGGCCTTCGGCCTGGAGCTGGGTCAGGTTGCCGTTGTCATACACAGTGGTTCGCGGGGCCTGGGGTATCAGGTTTGCGACGATTATCTGGCCCGGATGGTGAAACATATTCATAAGCTGGATTTTCCCCTGCCCGACAGGCAACTGGCATGCGCCTACATTGCATCGAATGAAGGAAAAGAATACTATGCCGCCATGGCCTGTGCTGCAAATTATGCCTGGACCAACAGACAGATGTTGATGCATTGGACGAGGCAAACCTTTGAAAGGACCCTGGGGATGTCGCCCCGTGAGTTGCGGATGAACCTTCTCTATGATGTGTGCCACAATATAGCAAAATTTGAGGAATTCCCCTGCGAGGGGAAAAAGCGCACAGTGTGTGTCCACCGAAAGGGCGCCACGCGTGCCTTCCCTCCCGGCCATGTCTCGCTCCCGGAAAAATATCGTTCTGTGGGGCAGCCCGTTCTCATTCCGGGAGATATGGGGACGGGTTCCTATATACTGGCCGGTACGGAGAAGGCATTTACCGAGACCTTCGGCAGTACCTGTCACGGGGCGGGACGAGTCATGAGTAGATCACGGGCAATCAAGGAAAGCAGGAAACGATCGATAGGGCGCGAGATGGCCGAGCGAGGCGTTTTCGTTATGGCCACGGGAAAAAGGACACTGCACGAAGAAATCCCCGAGGCCTATAAGGACGTTGATGAGGTAGTCGATGTCGTTCACCGGGTGGGTCTGTCGAAGAAGGTTGCCAGACTGAGGGCAGTGGGATGTATAAAGGGATAAGAAACAGAAATTATAATAGGGGTGAAATATGACGGAGATCAAGATTCCAGAGGGTGTATATGATGTTGTTATAGTGGGCGGTGGACCGGGAGGATTAACGGCGGGGCTCTATACGTCGAGGGCTGGCATGAAAACCCTGTTACTTGAAGGGAATGTCACCGTAAGCCAGATTACCATAACGGATGTTGTGGAAAACTATCCGGGACTGCCCGAGATCACTGGACCGGAACTGATAACACGGCTCAAGGATCATGCCGGTTCATTCGGTATGGAAATGAAACCGGAACAGGTCCTATCCATCGAGGCGGAAAATTGTGGAGACATCCCGGCCTGGAAGGTGAAATCCGACAGAGGTGAATACCGGGCGCTTGCCATGATTATATCTACGGGCGCCGTCTGGCGGCAGCTTGGCATTCCGGGAGAGAAAGAGTTTGCCGGTAGAGGTGTTTCCTATTGCGCGACCTGTGACGGGCCCTTTTACCGCAACAGCGATGTCATCGTTGTGGGGGGTGGCGATACGGCCGTTCAGGAGGCCCTCTTTCTGACGAAATTTGCCAAAAAGGTCACCATCGTTCACCGAAGGGATCGCCTGCGTGCAACGGCCATCCTGCAGGAGCGGGCACTTGCCAATGAAAAGATTGAATTTGCCTGGGATTCGGTGGTGGAAGAGGTGCTGGGTGAAACGGCAGTGACGGGTGCGCGGATCAGGGGTGTGACGAAACCCAGGGAGCAGAGAGAAATCTCTGTCGACGGTGTCTTTATCTTCATCGGTCTCGATCCTGTTTCGGATATTGTGAGCGGTCTTGTCAAAGTCGACTCCTATGGTTATATTATTGCAGATAGGGGTATGGCTACATCGCAGGCCGGTATCTTTGCCTGCGGCGATTGCGTCGAGAAGTCATTTCGTCAGATTATCAACGCCTGCGGCGAAGGGGCCACAGCGGCCTATAATGCAGAATTGTATGTCGATGAACTGAAGGGACAGTCCTATTAAAAAATTACCAGGAATTGTGAAGGAGAGAAGATAGTGCCAATCTATGAATATGCATGCAGGAAGTGTAAGCATGAATTTGAAGTAATCAGTTTTTCAAGCAGTGGCGACAGTGACGTTGAATGTCCCGTCTGTGGCGAGAAGGGAGCGGAAAAGCTCATGTCTACCCTTGCGAAACCCGGATGTGGTGGATCTTGTTCCACCTGCGCGCCATCGTCAGGCAGCACCTGAGGCTTCTAACCGCCGGCAGTCTGTCGGCCGAGCAGTGCTTTAGCGGATTTTCTCATAAGAAAATCCGCTTTTCATGCGCTGTAACCACTTTCGTATTGAAGGGGTTAGTTGTACGCATTTCTCGTAGCTTGTCTAACCCCGATAAACGGGGTAAGTACCACTAAAGGGCATAAATGCATTAACGTAGTTATTTTCTGTAAAAAGCAGAAAATAACTACTAACGTACCAAGATGCTTTTTGATAAATCTGAGGCTTGCTTCAGGCGATTCCAAAACTCGCCCTTCGGGTTCAAATAATTGGAATTGCTCTTCTTCCGATTCACCAAGATTTATTTTCAAAATCCATCTTAATGACCGCTGAAAGAAATTTGTGCTTGAACGCCTTCAATAAAAAAGAGTGACCCTTTCTTGAGAAGAAACTGAATAATGAATTTCTGGAACCACATACCGTACCATATCGACCCCGCACTCCTCACTATAGGATCCTTTCAGATTCGTTATTATGGCCTCATGTATCTGGTGGCCTTCTTCATTACCTATCGTCTCATTCTCTACCGGATAAAGGATGAGGGTCATCCCTACACGAAAGAGACGATTCAGGATGTCTTCGTGTGGCTTATTGTCGGTCTTCTGATAGGCGCTCGGCTGGGATATATTCTCTTTTACAACTTCGACTATTATATCTCCAACCCCCTGATGATAATCTTTCCCTTCGATCTGCAAGACGGTTTCCGGTATGTCGGTATCAGCGGCATGTCCTATCACGGCGGCGCTGTCGGAGTGGTTATTGCCGCGCTGTTATTCTGTCGTAAGCGGGGCATAGGATTCTGGCATTTCGCCGATCTTTTTGCCGCGGCCCTCCCTCTGGGATACACCTTCGGCAGAATAGGAAATTTCCTGAATGGCGAACTCTTCGGGCGTGTCACCACCATGCCCTGGGGCATGTACTTTCCCCTCGATCCTACGGGCCGACTTCGTCACCCCTCTCAGCTGTATGAGGCCCTCTTTGAAGGTATCTTTCTGTTCATCATCCTGTGGTCTATCAGAAAAAGAGGACGCTTTGATGGGTTTCTCCTTTCCTTCTATCTCATCGGCTATGGTCTGGTACGGTTTATCATAGAATTCTTCAGAGACCCCGACCCCCAACTGGGATTTGTGCTGGCGGCCATGTCAATGGGTCAGATACTCTGTCTGGCCATGATACTTTTAGGTATGAGTCTCTATTGGATGAGGAATGGGACTGTGTCTGAGTAGTGAGTCATTCCCTTAAAATTAAGCATTTAGAATTAAAAATTATAAATTGATTATACGGCCCACAGAGGAAAGGAGACCATATGGAACAATCGTTCATGCCCGCATTCGAGACGAGAGAGGAACTTGAGGCATATCAACTGGAGGGTCTTAGATGGACCATCAATCATGCCTACGGGGGATCGGCCTTTTACAGGAAGCGCTTTGACGAGGCAGGTATCATGCCCGGTGATATCCAATCCCTCGATGATCTGAAGAGACTCCCTTTTGTTACCGCACAGGATCTGCAGGACAATTATCCCTGGCCCCTTCTATCGGTGCCCATGAAGGATATCGTTCGGCTCCACGCCTCCTCGGGAACGACGGGCAAGCGCAAGGTCATGGTCTATACGGCGAAGGATATTGATGACTGGACCAACATGTTCGCCCGCTGTTATGAAATGGCGGGACTGTCCCGGGAAGATCGTGTGCAGATATGTGTCGGTTACGGCGTGTGGACTGCCGGTGTGGGATTTCAGCTCGGCTGCGAGCGCTTCGGGGCCTTTGCCATACCGGCGGGACCGGGAAATCTCGACATGCAGATGCAGTTTCTCGTCGATTTCCAGCCCACTGTTATCTGTGCTACCGCCTCCATGGGGCTTCTGATGGCGGAAGAGGTGGACCGGCATGGGATGCGTGATAAGATCAATGTCAAAAAGGTTATCTTTGGCGCCGAACGATCCAACGAAGCCATGACGGGTAAGATCAAGGAACTGCTTGGTGCGGAACAGACCTTCGATATTCCCGGCTTGACGGAACTCTACGGTCCTGGTACAGGTTTGGACTGTGTCCACCACAAGGGTATTCATTATTGGGCCGATTACTTTATCATGGAACTCCTCAACCCCGAAACGCTGGAACCTGTTCAGGAAGGGGAGATTGGCGAAATGGTCTACACAACGCTTCGCAAGGAGGGGACACCTCTCATTCGGTACAGATCCCGCGATCTGACAAGGGCGATTGCGGGGACGTGTCCCTGCGGCTCCATACTGCCACGCCATGACAAAATACTTGGTCGATCCGACGATATGTTTATTATCAGGGGCGTCAATGTCTATCCCGGTCATATTGATGAAATACTGTCCAGACAGGCCGGCATCGGCAGCGAATATCAGATTCATCTCAAACGCAGGGATGATGGCAAGGATTACATGACCATAAAGGTCGAACGTGAAGACCATGGCGATCCCAACAAAGACGCAAAAGTGGCGACACGGATAGAGTCCGAAATCAGAAAGGGTGTCCTCGTAAGCGGTAAGGTGGAAATCGTGGAATATCATGCCCTGCCCAGGACTGATCGGAAGTCGAAACGGGTTTTTGACGGTCGTGATTAAAAAAAGCTTGCTTTTCAGTAACGGGTGGTTTATTAGTCGTCTTTAACCAATACAAAGGTATGAATTAACTCATTATGAAACGTATGAACGATTATCTCAATTCTTGGTGGTGGTACAATCTACATAGAAGGGTGAGGTCTGTTCAACGTCCATAAGAGATGACATAACGAGTTTTGAGGAGCCGTGAACAGACAATGTTCACGGCTTTTTTTATGAAAATTCAAGAGAAAGGTCACATTATGATTAAGAAGGAACAGAGAATACTGATGGGGAACGAAGCCATCGGACGGGGTATTTGCGAATCGGGATGTTTTTTGGCCGCTTCCTACCCCGGAACACCTGCATCGGAGATACTGGCATCGGTGGTTGAATTTTCGAAAGAAACGGCCACAGGCATGCACATAGAGTGGTCCGTCAATGAAAAGGTGGCCTATGAAATTGCCTTGGCAAGCAGCTATACGGGAAAGAGATCGGCCGTAGCCATGAAACAGGTGGGCCTCAATGTGGCATCCGATCCCTTCATGCGATCGGCCTATATCGGTGTGAAGGGGGGACTTGTCCTTGTCGTGGCCGATGATCCGGGACCTCACAGTTCACAGACGGAACAGGACAGCCGATCCTTCGCGCAATTTGCGCGGGTGCCCGTCTTCGATCCCGCAAGCCCCCGCGAGGCAAAGGAGATGGTGCCGCGGGCCTTTGCACTGTCTGAAAAATATGAAATTCCCGTCATGCTCCGGCCCACAACGGCCGTCTGTCATGCACGGCAAAACGTTGTTTGCGAGGTGCCCCGGGTTCTTGACAGAAAGGCACATTTCGAAAAGAATCCGGGACGATGGGTGGCAACGCCAAATTTTTTGACAAATCTCCACCGTCTCCTCAATGAAAAGATGGATGTCATCGCCGACGAAGAGGATTTCTTTCCCTCCATCGTCGCGGGCGACGGATCACGGAAGGGGGAGTGTATCATTGCCTCCGGTGTTGCCTATGCACACACCTATGATCTGCTGGAGCATTTGGGACTGTTGGGCAAGGTGAACCTCTACAAGGTCGATATGCCCTACCCTCTTAACTGCAGATTTATAGAAACCATCAATGACAGGTACAACCGTGTCCTTGTCATCGAAGAGACCTACCCCGTCATCGAGACACAGTTTCTGAATCGCCATATTCAGGGGCGTAATTCCGGCCTCGTTCCCAACGAAGGAGAGCTGACGCCCGATGTCATCGAAACAGTATTGCAGACCTTTCTGGACCTGACTGCAGAGGAGAGACCGACATCGACGGGGGGCAAGGGCCGCAGGCCCACACTCTGCCCCGGCTGTCCCCACCGCGCCGCCTTCTATGCAATCAGGGATACATTCCCGGAGGGTATATTCCCCAGCGATATAGGATGTTACACGCTGGGCATGAATCTTGGCGCTGTAGATACCTGTCACTGCATGGGCGCAGGTATCAGTCAAGCGGCGGGATTTTATCACGCCTATGCCGCCGATAGCGATGATTTTCCCACCGTCGTGGCAACAATCGGTGATTCCACCTTCTTCCACGCGGGGATTCCTCCCCTTATCAATGCCGTCTTTACCAAGGCACGCATCATAGTCGTCATATTGGATAACTCCACCACTGCCATGACGGGCAACCAGCCCACACCACAGGTGGGGCTTCTTGCAGACGGCACGCCGGGCAACCAGGTACTCATTCCCGATCTTGTAGGGGCCGCGGGCGTTCGATTCCTCCGGGAATGCGATCCCTATCATGTGGACGAATTTATCGGTCATTTGAAAGAGGCGGATCGATACTGTCGCAGCGAATCGGGCGGCGTGGCGGTAATTATCGCGAAACACCCCTGCCTGATGGGTAAGGGGAAAGAGAAACCGGCACAGAAATACCGTGTAACAGTGACTGAAGAATGCGTGGGCTGTAAAAAATGCCTCACCCATTTCGAATGTCCCGCCCTTGTATTTGACGAAGAAACAAAGCGGGTGAATATCGATCCCTATACATGTAACGGCTGCACGGTCTGTCTGGCTGTTTGTCCCGTCGGCGCTATTGTGGCGGAAGAGAAGGAGGTTGAGTGATGGAACAGCAGATCATCATCAGTGGTACGGGCGGCCAGGGGGTCCTCTTTCTGACACGACTCCTGGCAGAGGCTGCAATGCAACAAGGCTTCGATGTACTCACGGCGGAGACACACGGTATGGCCATGCGCGGCGGTACCGTTATATCCCACGTAAAGGTAGGTTCCTTCAAGAGTCCCACTATCGGCAGGGGAAAGGCAGATTACGGCCTCTTCCTGACGGCATCCAATCTGGATGTGCATGGTGATTTTATCAAAGCGTCGGGAAAACTGTTTATCAATAGCGATAAAGCGGGAGACTACCTGCATATTGACGCCACCACGCTGGCAGTACAATGCGGTTCACAACTGGTTTCTAATCTGGTGCTTCTTGGGTACGCGGTACGGCACGGGTCTCTCTTTTGTGGTTCAACTGTGATGGAGGAGATAATCAAAACAATATCTCTTCCCCGTCACCTTGATGCAAACCTTCAGGGTTTTACGCGAGGGTTACATTATAAATAGGAGGTAGGATATGAAAAGAGCATTTATTTGTAAGTTACTGGTACTGATGGTGGCCTTTCTGATGGTGGCCACACTCTCTGCGCCCATGGCATCTGCCAAGGCGAAGTCGCTGACCTATGCGAATTTTCCGCCTGCGCCAACCTTCCCAGCCGTCCAGATGGAACGGTGGAAAACGGAGGTAGAGAAACGAACAGCCGGCAAGGTGGAGATCAAGACCTTCCCGGGGAGCACGCTTCTTGGTGCGAAAAACATGTTTGACGGCGTCGTTGCCGGACAGGCCGACATAGGCTGCTTTGCCCTGTCCTATCACCCGGGCCGTTTCCCTGTTCTGGAGGCGATCGATCTTCCCCACGGATGGCCAAATGCAACGGTGGCCAGCCTGGCGCAACTCGATCTCTACAATAAATACAAGCCCGAATCCTTCAAAAAGGTCAAGGTTCTCACCATGTTTACCTGCCCGCCCGCCAATATCATGTCGATAGACCCGGTACGCACCCTTGCCGATCTGAGGGGTCTCGAAATTCGGGCCGCCGGAACGGGCGTCAAGGTATTCGAACTGCTGGGAGCAAGCCCCATCGGCATGCCCCAGTCCGATGTCCCCGATGCCCTCCATAAAAAGGTGATAAAGGGGATGGCCTCGTCACTGGAAGTCATGAAGGACTTCAACTATGCCGAATACTGCCGCTATATCACCATGACCAACCTGCAGGTTGTCACCTTCGGCGTCATCATGAATCTCGATACCTGGAATTCTCTGCCCAAGGACGTGCAGGATGTTATGGACGGACTTATCAGGGAGCAGACAGAGTGGACGGGCAAGTACGTGGATGATCATGTCAATGAGGCGGTGGCCTGGTCCAAGAAAAAATATAAGGTGGAAGTCATCAACTTTGCCGCCGACGAGCAGAAGAAGATGCATGAACTGCTCAGCCCCCTCGTTAATAATTATATCAAGAGGGTTGAACCGAAGGTTCCCGGCAAAGAGGTCATAAGAGACATCCAGGACCTTATGGCTAAATATTCAGCTCAGTACAAGTAGGGTTTTGAAATAAGACATAGAAAAAGAGCATCGAAAATCTGGCTTTTTACAAAGCCGGATTTAGAATCTCACTGTCACTCCCACGAAGGTGGGAGTCCATAAGTACTTGAAAGAAATGGATTCCCGATCAAGCAGGGAATGACAAGACGATTGAGATGTGCTTCTTTAAGAAGCTGCAGAAAGTAAAGAAAGCGATATCAACACAATGGAAAAGGTTATAGAGCACCTGGACAGAGCGGTCATCGTAGTCAACCGCGGATTGATTGCCATAGCGGGATTCCTGCTGGTGGCCATGATGGTACTGGCATGCGCCAATGTCTTTTTCCGCACTGTCTGGGTTCCCGTAAAGGGCACATTCGAACTGATGGGATTTTTTGGTGCTATCGTGGCGGCCTTCGCGCTGGGGCGCACGCAGATGAAGAAAGAGCACATCGCCGTCGATGTTCTTATTTTGAAATTTCCCCGCGGGGTGCGGTTAGTTCTCAGCGGGATTAACTACCTCGTCGGTATGATCTTTTTTTCCCTGGCCGGGTGGCAGGCGGTAAAATATGGGAACAACCTCTGGAGGGTCAATGAACTCTCGGAAACCCTGAGGATCGTCTATTTTCCCTTTGTCTATGGAGTCGCCCTGGGCTGCGGCGTCATCTCACTGGTCCTCCTCGTCGATTTGATTAAATTGATCAATAACGGAAACGAGGTGCCCCGATGAGTTTGACCCTTGTCGGAATAATCGGTATCGGGATACTTCTCTTCATACTCCTCTTTCTGGGGATGCCCGTCGGTTTTACCATGGGCGTCGTGGGATTCGGCGGTATCTGTCTTGTCATCTCCTATAAAGCGGCGCTGGGGATGCTGGGCACGGAACTGTGGAACACCTTTTCATCTTACAGCCTGACCATGGTCCCCCTCTTTGTCTTCATGGGTGAGATCTGCTTTTATTCGGGTCTGAATCGCAGGCTTTTTAAGGCCACCCATACGCTGACGGGTCACGTGCGCGGGGGTCTCGCCATGGCCACGGTCTTTGCCTGTGCGGGATTTGCCGCCATCTGCGGTTCCAATACGGCGACGGCTGCCACCATGACCGCCGTGGCGCTGCCGGAAATGGAAAAATATAAATACAATCCCGCCCTCTCCACAGGGGCCATAGCCTGCGGATCGACACTTGGCGTGGTCATACCCCCCAGTGTTGTCCTCATTATTATCGGTCTCTATACGGGACAGTCCATTACCAAACTCTTCTATGGCGGTATCTTTGCAGGTCTTGTTCTTGCCACCCTCTTTATGGTTACCATCGTCATACTCTGTGTCATACATCCCGAATGGAGTCCCGCCGGCACGAAAAAGAGCCTTACAGAAAAGATCAGGTCGCTCCCCGGCTTTATCGAAGCGCTGGTCCTCTTTCTTCTCGTCATGATCGGTCTCTATATGGGAATTTTCACACCCACCGAGGCGGGCGCCATCGGTTCGCTCTGCGCGCTTCTCATGAGCGTCGTCAGAAGACGTCTGTCATGGGAGGGATTTACGTCGGCCATTACCGATACGCTCCAGATTTCCTGCATGGTCTTAGTCATTATTGGAGGCGCCGTCATATTCAGCCGATTCCTGGCCGTCACCAGGATTCCCTTCGATATTGCCGATTGGGTCTCCGGACTTCCCGTGCCCCCTGCCGCCATTCTGACCATAATATTCGTCATATACATTATCGGCGGCGCCCTCATGGACGCGCTGGCACTTCTGTTGATTACCATTCCCATCTTTTTCCCCGTGGCGATGAAACTGGGATACGATCCCATCTGGTTCGGTGTGATGATTACAGTCATTACGACGCTGGGCGCCGTAACACCTCCCGTGGGAGCGACGACCTATGTCGTGGCAGGTATGGCGAAAAATGTTCCCCTGGGGAGCGTCTTTAAAGGGGTGACATATTTCCTGCCCGCCTACATTATAAGTGTGGCCGTACTCATGTTATTTCCAGAGATTATTACCTTTCTGCCGAATCTGATAAGGTAGGGCAATTCGTAATAGACATACCGTTGTCTTGCCTGAAGGGTTGTAATGGTATAGTGGCGATAATGCCGATCAGGCTGATACCGATGCACATAATGAAGGTGATCTGGTAACTTCCGTAGATATCAAAGAGAAGACCGGCAATGATGGGTCCGACGGCGCCTCCGATGGCACTGGCAAGAACGGTGCAGGCAAAGATGGTCCCATGTGATTTCAGTCCGAACAAGTCGGCAATGAGGGGCGCTCTGATCGAGCCGGCAGTCCAGAGGCCGCCACCGAAGAGAACGGCAAAGAGGTAGAGCATCCACAATGCATCCGTCGAAAGGAGGAGGAGAAAGGCAATAACGGAGGTGCCGAAACAGATGATCAGTGCCGGTTTATGCCCGATTCTGTCGGCTACGCCCCCCATGATAATTCTGCCGGGGATCGAAACGCCCGCCGCCGCCGACAGGACCCCTGCCGCTGCCGTCATGGGAATTCCCAGCCCCGTGGCATGTATGACGATATGCACGGTAATCACGCCGACGAGGACTTCATTGCAGAATGAAATAAGGAGCAGGAGCCAGAAGGCAAGCGTGCGGCTCGACTCCATGAGGGATATCCCCTCCGTCTGTAAATCGTTACAGTTGCTGTCAGTCGGGTCTGCGCCGTATGGGAAAAGCCCAATCTCACCGGGACTTCCCCGGAGAAAGAAGGCCGCCGCTGCAACGGTGACGATGACAAAGAGGCCGAGTATAACATAGGAGAACCGCCATCCCCATGTCGCCATGAGGGAACTGAAAAGCAGCGGAATAATGGCGATGCCCAGGGCGGGGCCCGCGATTACGATGCCCGACATGAGTGCCTTTCGTTTCCAGAACCACCGGGAAATGACGGACATCGGGGGTGCCCAGGCACTACTGAGGCCAATCCCCGAAATGATTCCATAAAATAGATAGAGCTGCCATAGAGAGGTGATGCGGGATGCAAAGATATAGCTCAGTCCCGAGAAAAGAGCGCCGATCATTATGATTGCTCGTGGACCGTATCTGTCGGTCAGCCTCCCGGCCACGAGGGCCATCGTTCCCATGACAATCATATTCAGTGTGACGGCACCCGATATTTCGGCGCGTGTCCAACTGAACTCCGCCAGCATCGGTCCGAGAACGATACCGAAGGTTCGGTTGGCACCCCAGGTTACTGCCATGACACAGAGAGAGGCTGCGGCAACTATATATCCGTAAAAAAGGGGTTCTTTCTTCATTCTTGTGCGGAATAGGGACAGTGCTTCATGCGATGGTCAACCCCTATTTCCTGGATCTCCACAGTAATAGATTCGTTATGTCTATGATGGTCTGTAAGTGACTGTGCCTGTTACGGGCACCGTGAACAATATGTACGGTGCCGCGTAAGATGGTGGGATATTCGCTCGTTGCAATCCTACAATGGCCTTCATGATTGGCACCTATCAGGGGGCGTTGCCTATGTCAATAGATATTACTATCCTTTCGTCGCCTTTTTCACATTCTTTTGACCCTTTTCTATCCGGTCTCTCTGGTGCTTCTTATTGTCTCTCAATAAACGGGACAGATCCTTTTGACGCCTCGTTACTCGTTCTTTTCCCATAATAATATAGACTGTCTTTCAATATATTTCTGAACCGGATCGGTTCCGACGCATCTATTCCGCCTTTTTCCCCACGGGTGCGAGATAGATTACAAATTCATCTGTGCCGTCTACTCCGACGAGTCGGTCCATTGCCTCCTGATCGTAGGCGGCAATGGCGCACGTCCCCGCGCCGATTGCCTCACAGGCAAGATAGAGATTCTGGCAGACGTGGCCGGCATCGATGGCGATCACCTTGTGTGCCGCTCTGTCATAGCGCCACTCCATGCGATAGGGTATGGCCGTCCATAGAAAGGTCGCCGCCGCCTGTTCCAGGAACCGTTGTCCGAATGAGGCCGCAAATATTTTTTCAGCCATGCCATCATCGGCGTATTCGAGGAGAAGCTGGTGTTCAGTGGGAAGATAGCGGTACAGTCCCCCGTCGATTCCCTCACAATTTACAATAGAGAGATAGGTCTCCAGGGCATGGCGGCATCCCGCCGATGGAACGGTCCGCAAGGCATGGCCCGCATCAATCTGCTGCCGTATGCCCTGTGTTGCCCAGAGGAGGAAGGAAAGCTCCTCAAGGGACAGCGGTTCATTTCCGTAATGACGGCGGCTTTTCCGTTTGCCCATGGCTTCTATCAGGGTGATGCCTCCGATGGCATCCCATCCACCATCATGAGATACGAGGTCTATTCGCACCGCATCATCGGCAAAGGGCTTTTCCAGTGGGGGTGGAGCTATCCCCCTGCTCTGATCGGTCTCGGAAAAGTTAATGGTCTTGCGGACGCTGTCTTTCAAGAAATAACGATATTGTTCAATGATAGAATCCTTCATGCCGATACCCTGCTTCTCCTGTTTATATCCTGCTTTTATGATGATTTAACGATCCTTTGTCGGTTGTCCTCTTTTCAGTGACAAGACTGCTTTACAGCGTACGGCATATTATATCATCGAAATTCCTTCAGGTGTTACATCTTTTGCAATGTTGATTTTCACCTCCAATCATGCCCGAATATCCAGATTCTCTTTCTCATACCCCTGCATAGACACCCCATGATACACTTTTAATCCGGCCCAGTTGCCTCAGCCGATGAACGAGTCCGTAGATTTTCTTTTTGTCAAAACCCGATTTATGTTCCAATGTCGCAATGCCGACGCCTTTTTTGCTTTTTTTGATAATTTCCGCAATTATTTCAATAGGCGGCACATCGGCCTGCATGACTGTGGCGGGCTTTTCGGCATGAGCCTTCGGTGCCTGGATTTTTGACTTTGCCTGACCGGTTTTGACTTTCACGGGAACAGTATCTTCCAGATCTATGCCGAAGACATCGGACAGGCTGGAATCATCCAAGACTCGTGAACTTTTTCTCCGGGCCACGTTAAGCAGTTTTCGTGTCTTGTCTTCAACGGCCCGCGATATAAGATCATTCATCTCAACATTTCTGAGCTTGAAAAAGAGCCCCGGTTCTACATCCAATCTGGCACCGATGCCGTATAATGTGGCGGCCACATGCTTGCACATAGAGGCCCAGTCAGGGCAGTTGCAGGAAAAACTGATCTCTTGAGGAGATGGAAAGAGCCCCTTGCCTCGGGCGGTAAATATTTCGTTTAATGCCTTGGGAAATTTTCCTGCAAGGAGTTCCTGCAGGGAATCGAGTTTGCCTTCGCAAGCGGCGGTGATCTCTTTCCATGTATTCGCCGGCAGTTCCTTTATTGTGACCGTTACGGAGTAAGGTTTCGAGGCCGTACCCTGTACGAGCGCAGTCACCTTTCCCGGTTCTATCCGGAGATCCAGGACGGTTCCGTGACGGACATAGCTTCGTCCACGTCCGATACGGTTTTTATAATCGGCATACCGTTCAAGGTTGACATTCCATGATTTGCCCCACCAAGTGGTGGCTATGGCACTTCCTTCTATGATAACCGGTCTTATGTCAGGATGTTTTTTCCTGAGCTGTTTTATTTTTGTGGCTGCCTTGGCCTTTTTTTCGGCTACAGATACGTAACGTGGATAACCCCAATATCCCATAACAACCTCTCACAATAGTATTTCCCTGATCCCTGAATGCATTCCCACGCAGGAGCACGGGAACGATGGAATTAGTTCTAACTCCTTCAGCCTTAATCACAATGTCAGGCGAAAAAGATCCAGAAGATCATCGTTATTCATTTCTGTTATCCATGCCTCTCCCGAACTCGCAATAATCTCGTCGGATAACCGGGACTTTTCTTCAAGCATCAGATCAATTTTCTCCTCTATCGTGCCCTTTGTCAGAAACTTGTGGACAACAACATTTTTCTTCTGACCTATCCGGAAGGCACGATCCGTCGCCTGATTTTCAACTGCCGGGTTCCACCATCGGTCAAAATGGATCACGTGGTTTGCCGCTGTCAGATTCAGGCCGACACCACCTGCCTTTATAGAGAGCACCATAAAGGGCACATATTCATCACCCTGAAAGCGCTCGATTATCCCTTTCCTCTGTTTTGTGGGGATGCTCCCGTGGAATATCAATCCCTTTCGTTTAAACACGCCTTCTAGGAAATCGCTGAGGGGTTCCGTAATTTCCTTAAACTGTGTAAAGACAAGGACTCTTTCGCGTTTTTCATATATTGTCTCGCATATTTCACGAAGGCGTGTAAATTTCCCGCTGTCTTTCTCCTCGAATTCGCTGGCGCCCAGGTATTGATCAGCATGATTGCATATCTGCTTAAATTTCATCAGCGACGCAAGAATGAGCCCCTTCCTCTGAATTCCCTCTGACTGATCGATTTCCGCCTCGATATCACGAATCAGGTTTCTGTATAAGATCACCTGTTTTTTAGTCAAGGGCGCGTAGGTTTTCATCTCAACCTTTTCAGGAAGATCTGATATGACAGATTTGTCCGTCTTCAAACGTCTTAAAATGTAGGGGCTGATGAGTTTGCGCAGTCTCGAATAGCCTTTCGGATTTGTTTTCAAACCCTTTGAAAATGCGCCGAATTCCTTCTTGTTACCCAGAAGACCGGGATTCAGAAAATCGAAAAGGGACCATATATCGGAAAGGCGGTTTTCGATGGGGGTTCCCGTCATGATAATTCTGTTCATGGCCCGAAATTTCTTGATGGCCCGCGTTTGTTTTGTCCCGGGATTTTTTATGGCCTGGGCTTCGTCGAGGACGATATAAGCCCATGTATATGATTGGAGCCACTCATATCTCTGGGCAAGGGCGTAGGTGGTGATGACAAGATCCAGACCATCCAGTGCCTTCGCGTCCTGTATAAAATCCCCATTTTTGGGATGCATATCGGGATGGGCGACGAAATATTTGAGATCGGGACAGAAGCGCCCGATCTCATTGACCCAGTTGGAGATCAGTGACGCCGGTATCACGAGAAGGCTGGCCTTTCCCATCTTCTCCGCCTTAATCACGCTTAAGAACCCCAGGAGTTCGATCGTCTTCCCCAGCCCCATATCATCGGCAAGGCAGGCGCCAAAGCGGAGGGAGTGCAGAAAATAGAGCCAGTTCAAACCCTTTTGTTGATACTCCCTCAGATGGGCCTTGAAGCCGCTTTCAGGTTTTATAGAAGGGACCAATTCCGGTGTACGCAATTTTTCGATGACAGATTCGAGCCACTGACCCGTAGAGACCGTTGTGTCCGCGTCCTTCCCATCTCTTCCCAGCATCTGTTCGGGATTGAGCTGCATGCGAAGGGCATCCCGAATAGTAAGACCATCTTCTGCCCCCATTCCCCTCGCCTTTTCATAGGCCTCAAGGGTTTGTCTGAGTTTTTCAGGGTCGACGGCTACCCATTTATTCTTTATAAAGGCAAGTCCTTCCGATTCTTCAAGGAGTTTTCTGGCCTCTGCTTCCGAGATCTGCGT
>CAYMYS010000001.1:0-74137 GCA_964394725.1 uncultured Syntrophaceae bacterium | reverse complement strand
TTCTGATAGCTTTCTTATACTCACAGCAATTTATATACCGGACAGTATTGGGACACTTCCCTATTTTCATGGGAAAGATAGGATGGCCAAGAAAGAAATAGGGAAGTGTCCCTAATTAATCCTGGCCTTAGTTAGTCAAAGGTTAAATTACTCTTATCTTATAGTCGTCCCCGGAGGAAATCCGGGGAACTCCGATTGTGTGTTATCAAAACGATGGAAGAGAATGCATCATACGCATTGAAAGATGCATTTTAAAACAGTAAGGGGGATCACTTGGTGGAATGCCCGATATGTCACTCTAACAACTCTGGAGATTTGAACTTCTGTGTCGAATGTGGAAATAAGTTACAAATTATATGTCCGATATGTTGTTTTGGTAATTCGCCGAACTACAAGTTTTGCGGTAAATGCGGTCATGATCTTAAATACTTACCCATCGCTGTTGAAAATAAGTTGGGGCGGTCGCTTAAGGATATTATTAAAAGCAAAACGGCCGAAATAGAAAAACAAATCATTATCAAATCATTAGATGATTGCGGTGGTAATGTAAGCAAGACAGCATCTTTGCTAGGAATCAGCAGGAAAGGTTTTCAGCTGAAGATGATTAAATATGACCTGCGAAAAGATAAGGGGTAAGTTCTCGGGGGAATACAGGGACATCCATACTAGTTTAATCTTCGAACGCGGCAATATTTTAGATAACTGGTATGTTGTCACCCGGTTAATAAGGAAATACCATTGCAAAAGCACCCTTGGACAGAACATCTTGGTTTTTTGAATGATTCATTGCTGGCACAGGTTACGCGAGCCAGAAGAGGGTCGAAGCATCCTACTATCAAGGGTGCCTCTATAGAAGAAGCGCTCAGGAGAATTCTCAGACAGTACCTCCCAAGCGTATACCATATTGGTACAGGTCAAGTTGCTAATAACGAGGTTGCCAATAGCGAGGGACAAAATATAAGTCCTCAGATCGACATTTTAATCTATGAAAGAACAACATTTCCTCATTTAGCCGTTAACGAAGATGGCTCTGTGATTATTTGTTGTGAACCACTATTTGCTACAATTGAATGTAAAACAAAGTGGAATAGAAAAGGTGTTTTAGATAACTTTGTGCAATTAAGAGCAGTGGAATCAAAACGAGACGAGCAATATTTTGGAGCTATTAATAACTTCTCTAGCTATTTTGTTTTTATTATCGATAAGCTTGAGAGACCATCACTTGTTGGTTTCGAAGATCAAAATCGATTTGTTGGTATTTACACTTTAGAGGGTAAAAGATCTTGGCGCAGTCCCAATCAAACCTCTATCTTTACAGCACAAGATGGTAATGCATTGGAGTTCCTTATGAACGACATTCTGGAAGATTCGATGCGAAAAAGTATCCCAGAAATAGGTGATCTTAAAATAACTCGCAAGGCTGTGAGTAAGTATTTTGGATGGGATAAGCGCTAACAAGGTAATGTAAAGTAATGTAAGGTAATGTAGGCACGCTTCCCCTATTTCCCAGTGAATTCCGGCAACAGGTGAAGTGAAGAGGTCTTCCGATGCCCCATCCCTTCCTCTCAAGTTTTCTGCCCAATTCTAAAAATACCAGGCAAGCCACATATAGGCACTGTTGGGTGTTTCGATCATAATATCGGGAGACGATATTTTGAAACCGCCGTATTCGGTGTCCCTTCCGCCGTAGAATATATTGCCGCCGCAGGTGAGCTGAAGGTCCTGCGTGATATCCCATGCAAGGCGCGGCTGAATGATGCCCGAGGGATCATCCATGTTGTTGATAACCGTAAAAAAGACGTTGACCAGGGGATGCACCTCCATCCTGATATTCCCGCCCAGGTAATAGCGGCCCAGCGTGAAGAGCTCCCCGCGGTTGCGGCGTTCCATAATATCTGTGTCCACAATAGATTCGGAATAGTTGTCATCACCCAGGCCGTTGTAGAAGACCTCCACAAACCCGTAAAAATTCTTATTCCACCAGACCCAGGAATAATCCATATTGCCAACGATAGAGAGGAATGTGCTCTCGTCGCTTGTTTCATCGGGGAAGGTCCAGGTGGCATCGAGACGCCATGCCGCGTCCCCCACATACCCCAGACAGCTGGCGCCTACGACCTGTTGCTGAAAGTGCTGTGCCGCCATAATATCAAACTCAGTCGTACCCTTCGCGAAATGAACCTTTCCCGCCAGTGAATCCTGACTTGCCTCCACTTTCCCTGTTGCCGGATCGCGTCTCGGGACATAGAGGAACTGCGCATCGCCCGATTCCCCGAAGGATATCTGGGCATGGGCCATATCGTCTCCGATCTTGTATTCCCGTTCTATATCCGTGGGCGCAAAGGGGTTGAAGAGATCCATGGGGTTAAAAAGAAAGCCGTTCCCCCAGGTGACTGCCTGTCTTCCCATACGAAAAACAGACCGCTCCTGCCGGGCCGTCAGGGCAAGGCGGTCCAGTCGATGATAGAGTGTATGTCCATCATGGTTCTCCAGTGTCTTCGTGAGATCCATTTATCTACCGTGGGTCCCGTCAATTTTGCCGTCGTGACGATCATCGCCAAGGATATTTATTCCGGATTCATTAATAGGTCGGCCGATGATAATAAAATATTGAGAACATCACGGAATCTGGTGATCCTCATAAATTTCATCATTATCCACCTGGCAATCATATTTCAAAAAAAGGCGATTCTCGATGCCGCCTATGTGTCCTATGCCATTCGGGCCATCGGAGCGATCGTCATTATCCTGGGGATATATGGGAGCAGGTTTATAAACGGGCTGGGTGTAAAACTAGCCTTTATCGGAAGCATACTGACAATATTTGTATGCCTCATCGCGAACAGGATAGGACTCTTTACAATCGACAAGACCTTCGGCGCAGTGTGCGCGGCCCTCCTTTTTATTGCGGCAGGTTTCCTGTGGGGGGAAAAGGGCCGTTCCTAACCCTTCGTGGGCAGGCCCCTTAAGGATCACAGAAGCGCTGTGTTATCTGCCGCAGCACTTCTTATATTTTTTTCCGCTTCCGCAGGGGCAGGGGTCATTTCTTCCGATCTTGGGCGTCGCCCTCGTTACCTGCTTATGGGTGGCTGTCTTCCCGTCAAAGAAAAACCACTGATCCGTCGATTTTTTGAAGCGTGCCAGTTCATGATGTATTTCATCACCCTTTTCGCCTTTGTAGTGGGCCTTGAATTCGATACGCCCTTCACTGTCTTCGGCCCCTCCTTTGGTGACCTCGATGATTTCCAGTTTCAACCACGTCGTCTTTTCCGACCATTCTTGAATGCTTTTCCGTTCACTTTCCTTCCTCTGTGCCGGGTGGACGGTATTCATGATAAAATCTATGTCTTTCTTGACGTGTGCCGTATAGCGCGAACGCAACAGTTCCTCCGCCGTTTCGGCAGACCGGATTCCCGTGATGATGGGTTCGCAGCATTTTCCATAGGAACTCTTTGATCCGCAGGGACATTTTGCCATGACTTTCTGTTGACTCCTTTTTTGTATATTCCGCAGCCACAGACGTGCGGATATTTTCTTCTCTAAGATTGTGATCGACTCTGTATCTATGCAAAAGATAGCAAAATGTCAATAATGTTATGCCGGCGATGATCTATACAGTGATGTTTCTCCTATCCCCATCAACTGGACAGTGCGCCAATTGCCCGATCATAATCTAATTAGTGCTTGCCCGAGAGGGCATTTATCAGTAAAATATAGTCCTATCACTGATAGTTCACCTGTTCTGCTTCCCTTTGAGACTGTTGCCCATCAACTTCCGTAACGAAACAATATTTTTAAGAAGGAGGTTTTTCGATGATAGTACAACAATTTTTTGTAAAGGGAATTGCCTACAGTTCCTACCTGCTTGGCGGGACCAGGACCTGCGCCATCATCGATCCCCGGCGCCCGATTATTTCTCGAGATGCAGCGCCATCAACGGCAAGGGACCGGAACTGTCAGACAATTTTCCTCACCTGAAGGCACATGAACCGAAAGCGTTCAAGGAGGCCGTTGCACAGAAAAATGCCCTAGTACTGGATACGAGGACCTACGATTCCTTCGGCGGTCATCATGTCCCTGGGTCCTATCATGTCGATTTCGGTGGAAACTTTGCAACCTTTTCGGGATGAGTGCTTCCCCCCGGCAACGACGTTATTCCTTGTATCCGCCAATGAGGCACAGGCCTTTAAGGCAGTGGTATGGCTCTGCAGGGTAGGTGTCGATAACATCCAGGGGTTCCTTGCCGGAGGTATGTTTGAATGGGCCGTCGCGGGGTTTGCCACGGGCCATGTAAATCAGGTATCGGCGCGTGAATTGAAAGAGCTTTCCAGAACAGGGACGAGTATTACCCTTGTCGGTGTCAGGGCGCCCAGTGAATATGAAGGATTTCATCTAGAGGGGGCAACCAATATCCCCGCCCCCCAGTTAAGGGAACAATACGAGGATCTCGACAAGTCCATAGAGACGGTCCTTATCTGCAGTACGGGACACAGATCCAGTCTGGCCGCCAGTATTTTGAAACAGCATGGCTTTGAGACGATTGCCAACGCCTCGGGTGGCATGACTGGCTATACTGCTGCCGGATTCGGCCCCGAATGCCCGTTTGCATAGTGCCCCATGGTCCCCGCTTCGTCGGTATAAAACGTGAGATGAACATGTAAGGAAAGAAAGAAGCAGTTGAAAGGAGGAGAGAGATGGAGTGGTTATTTGCAGAACGATGGTCGCCCTATGCCGTGGGAATCGGCATCGGAGTCCTGAGTTGTTTTGCCTTTCTTTTGTCCGATAAACCGATCGGTTGTTCTACCGCCTTTGCCCGCACAAGCGGCATGCTTGAGAGGATTTTTGGCGGAAGAAAGGTGAGTGAACAGCCCTACTATAAGCTGTTTCCCCCCGTTATCGACTGGGAGTGGATGTTCGTGCTGGGGATATTCATCGGCGCCTTTATCTCGGCCAAGCTTTCCGGTCAGTTCAAGTTGCTATGGGTCCCCGACATGTGGTCTCAGGCCTTTGGTAATACACCCGTTGCGCGGGTTATTACGGCCTTTGCAGGCGGGATTCTCGTGGGCCTCGGTTCCCGGTGGGCCGGGGGATGCACCAGTGGTCACGGCATAAGCGGTGCCCTGCAGCTTGCAATCAGTAGCTGGCTTGCCGTTGTCTGTTTCTTCGTCGGCGGAATCATCACGGCCTTTATCATTTACTGATCGGAGGTATGGCAATGTTAAAAAACATGCATTCACATAATGGGTTGCAACTGTTTTTAGGACTCATCATCGGTATCATCTTCGGTTTTCTCCTCCAGAAGGGGGGCGTGACCACCTATGATGTCATCATAGGACAGTTGCTCTTTACCGACTTTACCGTTCTCAAGGTAATGCTGTCGGCCGTTATCATGGGGATGATTCTCGTTCACATCCTTTGCAGCATGGGACTGGCCACGCTCCATCCGAAACCCGGTTCTCTGGGTGCTACCGTCATAGGAGGGCTGATCTTTGGTGTGGGCTTTGGAGTTCTGGGCTACTGTCCGGGGACGATTGCCGGTGCCGTCGGTCAGGGGTGGCTCGACGTACTCGTCGGCGGTCTCATCGGTATTGTCGCCGGTTCCGGAATCTTCGCCCATTTCTATCCCCGGTTGAATAGTGGTCTTCTGCAGAAGGGTGATTTCGGTGAAATGACGTTTCCCCAATTCTTCAAGGTGAATCCCTGGGTCGTTGTCGTTCCCGCCGTAATCATCCTGATACTGTTCCTCTACTGGCTGGAAAGGATGGGGCTCTAGTTCCTGTTGTCAGTGTGACTCGGTAGAAGTGTGGGAGGCATCTTATGACAGTAAGAGAGATTCTGCCCTCAATCGATTGGATTTGTTCATATAAAAGGGAATACTTCAAGGGCGATCTGATCGGCGGCGTAACCCTTGCGGTGATGCTCGTTCCCCAGGCGATGGCCTATGTTATGCTGGCCGGTCTGCCCCCTGTTGTTGGACTCTACGCGTCCACTATTCCCATTCTGGTCTATGCCCTTTTCGGGTCGTCGAGTCGCCTGAGCGTCGGCCCAGTTGCCGTCGTATCGTTGCTGGTTGCCAGCGCATGCGGGGTCGGTAGAGTATACGCACATTGTGCTCCTGCTGGCGCTGATGATCGGTGTCATACAGGTGATCCTCGGGTTATTTTGCTTCGGCTTTCTCTTCAATTTCGTTTCCCATGCCGTCATCAGCGGTTTTACGTCAGCGTCGGCAATCATCATCTGCTTCAGCCAGTTAAAAAATATACTGGGCATCTCAATCAAGGGTGACTCGCTGATTCAGATCCTGATCGAGACGTCAAAACAGTGGGGAAGCACAAATGTGCTTACATTGGAAATCGGCAGTGCCTGCGTGATTATTCTCCTTTTTTTTAAAAAGAAGATGCCCTTCTTTCCCGCTCCGCTGTTTGTCGTCGTGGTGGGCACCCTGGTAGTCTATGGGTTTGGCCTCGATGCCATGGGTGTGAAGACGGTGGGAAAGGTTTCCAGGGGATTGCCCGCCCTGTCCCTTCCCACCCTTAATTTTGCAAATATCAAATTTTTTGAGGAACGGCTCTATGAAGCCGTTGTCTGGAAAAAGGACCTGCAGAGGATCATCATAGACTGTGCCGATGTCTACGATATCGATGGCGTTGCTGTGCACACACTGGATCTAATCATGCGTGAATATACGGAAAAGCATATAGGTGTTGCCTTTACCGGTGTCATCGGTCCTGTGAGAGATCTCTTGGCCTGGGCTGGATGGGAAAAGAAATATGGCGATCGCATTAATTACTTTTCCATAAAACAGGCGCTTACGTCTCTCAATATTATTGACTGACTTGAGACAAGACGCAGGAATTCTTGCCGGGGTATGGTTATCATGTATCGTGAACAATAAGAAAATAAATATCATCCACCCTTTAACTATTGACGAGAGTGAATAACTATTGGTAGAAGCATTCCATATATATTCAAGCGAGGGAGGACAACATGCCAAGAATTACAATAAAGGCCATAGAGGGACGAACTGTGGAACAGAAGAGAGGGCTGATAAATGATATTACCGATGCATTTGTCAAGAATTTCAGTGTTCCGCCGGAGGCCGTTGCTATTGAGATTATTGAATTCACAAAGGAGAATATGGCAGGTGGGGGCAAACTCTTCTGCGATAAATAACTGTCCCAGGCGTGCGGCAGATGTTGCCTCGTATGTTGGGTACCAAAAGGGTACCCCTACGTTTTAAAAAATATCGTGTTATTAATCACCCCATGTAGGGGCAACCCCCCGTGGTTGCCCATTGATATCTGCGTAGCATCCTTACTCTACCGTGAAACAAATTACGCAGTTTTCCTTGTCCTCTTTTCTCTGGACACATTCCAAATAAATATTAACCTATCATTACAACATGTTGCAATAGCCTGTCTCGTTTGCATGATCTGGCACAGGTAATGCGACCAAGGATAGTGAGTATTGCTTTGCAACAAGGAGGGCACATGTTTGATATGAAGGCAATAAGTTCTGAACAGTTTAATGCCTGGGATAATTCTCCACTACACTGGAGAGGGGAACAGGAAGACATTGTTGGTTCCAAGGGCAGTGGCTTTCAGTATTGGGATGAAGACAAATTCTCTGAGGGCTGCTGTTTTGATATTTACGCGTGGTCCAGGGTTGCTTAATACCCGTCGTAATCACCTGTAGATTATCAAATCCGCTTGAGGCCTTTCAGGGCATCCAGAGATACATGAAATGTATTCCTGCCTCCGATATCCATGCCTTATCACCGATGGACAAAACATTGGCGATTCGGGGGGATGGTGAGGAGGTTCCCGAATAGATCGTTCCGCTGTATGTTCCCGGTCTGCGATATGTAATAATCGTCGCCTTTTCCAGGTTGAGATATCGTTTCAATGACTCGATGGTATCGTCGAGATAGCTGATTCTGTCTATCAGGCCCGCCTCAAGGGCCTGATCTGCGGAATATATGCGACCATCGGCCAGCCTTTCAATGTCTTTTTCCGTGAGGGATTTTCTTCCCCTTTTTATCGCGTCGATAAATATATCGTGCTGCCTGTCTATAATGGCCTGAATGATTTCTCTTTCCTCTTTTGTACTGGCGCGGAAGGGAGACCAGAGGTCCTTCATCTCTACCGATTTTACGGTCTCATTCCTGATTCCCAGACGCTCCATGAGGCCCTCAACATTGAACTTGAGGGCAATGACACCGATGCTTCCCGTGATGGTTGTGGGATGGGCAACAATCTCATCGGCCGCCATCGCTATGTAATATCCCCCCGATGCCGCCACGTCCATCATGGAGGCCACTATTCTTATGTTCCGCTTTTTTTTGAAGCGCATAATCTCATGATAGACGATATCCGTGGAGGTGATCGTACCGCCCGGCGAATTGATCCTGAGAACAACGCCCCCTATCGCATGATCGGCTTCGGCCTTTTGGAGGGCTTCACGGATCTCTTCCTGGAGGGAAGGTCCCTTGGACAATAGTGAAAGGGATTGTTTCTTGCTGGAAATAAAACCGGAAATATTGATCAGAAGTATCTTGTCTTTACCCTCTCCTTCGATTACCTGTTCCTGAAGGGCCTGAGTCGCGGAAATAAGAGGGAAATTGACGGTGGCACGGCACCCAGCCAAAATGAGGGCAAGCAAAAGGGATAGGATGATTATTGTATATTTCGACATCACTGAATCCTTACTGCGAACTGAAACAGCGATCGCATCCCCCGCACCATGGTGCGGGGTGTTTTACTGTTATGATTCACTGTGAAAGATGGAATTGAAGAAGTCCGCCTTTTCTTCGGGATACTGGATCCTGCTTCCCCTGTCCACGATGAGTATCCCCTCCAGGTGGTCGCATTCATGCTGCACGATGCGGGCAAGAAATCCAGTGTAACGCTTGCTGATCTTTTGACCCTTACCGTCGTAGGCCCTCACCTTGATTTCGGTGTATCGTTCCACCTCCACATTGATATCGGGGCATGACAGGCATCCTTCCATCATTTTTTCCTTTTCACCCCTGAATTGTGTAATCCTCGGATTTACCAGTACATCGTAATCACGTTCACACTTTATCGGTTTCCTGTCGTCTAAATTTTTACTCTTAAAGACGGTAATCTTTTTGCTGATTCCTATCTGGGGGGCCGCAAGACCGAGGGCGTCATCCCGTTTCAGAAAGTCTTCCACCAGGGTCTTAATGTCTTTTCCCCCTGCCGAGTCAAAGGGGATGGGTACATCCTTGCACTTTTGCTTCAAAAAACGCATTTCCTCTTCGTTGATCTGATTGTCGCTCCATAGTGTGTATAATTTTTCTTTTGTTTTCATGTCTCTTTCTCTTGTAATGTGATGTAATGTAATGCCTTGTTTATAACATTAAAGAACTTTTATTTCAATGGCGTTGAATATTTGTACAAATCTTGATATGTTACCGACATTCTTTTAGTAAAAGGAGTAATACCGGATATCATGATCAGTAAATTTATAACAATGATGGCCCGGAGACAGTTTTCGCAGGCCATGCAATTTGATGATGGGAGTGCCGTCTCGCTCCCCCGGGGCGATATGTCGCCCAACCGTCTCCTCTACATACATGTACCATTCTGTGAAAGTCTCTGTCCCTATTGTTCCTTTAATAGAGTACTCTTTGATGAAGCTCTCTGCCGCCGGTATTTTGAGGCGCTGCGCGAAGAAATAGGAATCTACAGGGAACGAGGGTATGACTTTGGAGCCATATATGTGGGGGGTGGTACCCCTACTGTCCTTCCCGATGAACTGGAGAAGACCTTGCAGGTTGCCGGAGACTCTTTCAGCATAGGGGAAATTTCCGTAGAAACCAATCCGAATCACTTGACGGAGAAGAATCTGACTGTCTTAAAAAGGGCGGGCGTCAACAGGCTTTCAGTCGGTGTCCAGAGTTTTGACGAAGAACTCCTGAGGTCTATGGGGAGATACGATAAATACGGAAGCGGCAGTGAAATGCGTAAGCGTTTGAAGGATACTCTGGGGTATTTTGATACCCTCAATGCCGACATGATCTTTAATTTTCCCACTCAGACGGCTGAAAAGATGAAGTTCGATCTGGATGCCCTCATAGAGACAGGTGTCGATCAGGTTACCTATTACCCGCTCATGGTTTCCGATTCGACGCGCAAGGATGTGACCAAGACACTGGGAAGAATCGATTATGGCAAGGAAAAGGTCTTTTACGACATGATAGTAAAGAGATTAAGCCCCCACTATTGCTCTTCTTCGGCATGGTGCTTTTCCCGAAAGGATGCCATGATCGACGAGTATATTGTGAACTATGGCGAATATGCCGGACTGGGGAGCGGTTCCATCGGTTATCTGGGGGGGCGATGTTATGCCAACACATTCAATATCCCGGAGTATATTGCCCGCTTGAAGAAGAAGGAATTGCCCCTTATGGCATGCCGTCGTTTTTCATTCCAGGAGCAGGTTCGCTATGACTTTTTGATGAAACTCTTCGGTATGGAACTCGATATGGCATCGTTGAGGAAAAAATACGGAAGAAAATACCTTCCCTATCTCTGGAAAGATATCCCCGCCTTCATGATTGCAGGAGGACTGCGCTATAATCGGGGGACCCTGTCCCTGACTGACAGGGGACGTTATTACTGGGTCATCATGATGCGAGAGTTTTTTACGGCCGTCAATAACTTCAGAGATTTTTGCCTTAACTCTGATCGGAACACATAACTCTATGGACAATAATACACAAAAATTATTGAGAGAAATTCCCAAAATCGATGACCTGTTACTCTTTCTTGAGAAAGAATCTCTCCTCGGTAATTTTGCCAGGGACCTTGTCGTTCCTGCATGCAGGGAGGTAGTCGATACGATAAGGCAGTCGATTCTTGCTGCCGGGGAAAAGGGGGAAACACCTCCCCCCGTCGTGACTGTTGAAGGAGCGGCCTTGGCGGTGAAAGAAAGACTGATGAGACTCCGCCGTTACAACCTTCGGCGCGTTGTCAATGCGACGGGTGTTATTTTACATACAAATCTGGGCAGGGCGCCACTCTGTGAAGAGGCCCTTGAAAGGATTGTAGAGGTGGGCAGGGGCTATTCAAACCTCGAATTTGATCTGGTCCGGGGGAAGAGGGGTCTGAGATATGACCATGTCATAGAGATCCTGTGCCTCATTTCAGGGGCGGAGGATGGGTTGATTGTCAATAACAACGCCGCCGCCGTATTGCTGGTTTTAAATACGCTGTCTGAAGAGAGGGAATCAATAGTATCCAGGGGAGAGCTGATCGAAATCGGCGGAGAGTTCCGTATACCCGAGGTCATGGAAAAGAGCGGGGCTATTCTCAGAGAGGTGGGAACGACAAACAGGACCCATCTTAAAGATTACGAGCATGCCATCGGTAATGAAACAGGCCTTATCATGAAGGTCCACACGAGCAACTTCCGGATTACCGGATTTACGGAAGAGGTGGAACTTTCTCAACTGGTTGCTCTCGGCAAGCAGCATGGGATTCCCCTCATGGATGATCTGGGGAGTGGTTGTTTTATTGATCTGGGGAGATTCGGATTTGAGCGAGAACCGACGGTGCAGGAGATCCTGCAGACGGGAGTAGATGTGGTGACCTTCAGCGGCGATAAACTGCTGGGCGGCCCTCAGGCGGGGATCGTTATGGGGAAGAGGGATGTCATCGGCAGGATTAAAAAGAATCCCCTGAACCGGGCCTTGCGGATCGATAAGTTGACACTTGCCGCCCTGGAAGGGACGATGAAACACTATCTCGATCCCCATGATGCGCTGCTTCACATAGGAACAGTGAGGGCCCTGACTGAGCCGCTGGAAGCGGTCGCAGGTCGGGCGGAGAGACTTCTTGCGTTGTTAAGCCGGGCGTCCATTGATGGCGTGACCCTTTCACTGAAGGAGGGCACGGCTATAGCAGGGGGTGGTTCTCTTCCGACTCAGGAGATTTCCACGGTCTTATTGTCGGTTCAGACCAAGAACATGTCGGCCGGCAGGGCGGAAGAACGATTACGGGGACTCGATGTTCCCATCATCACGCGGATATCGGAAGAAGAGCTGCTCTTCGATCTCAGGACAATTAGTGAAGATGAGTTTCCCTTCATAGAGAGCGGATTGAGAGTTGTTGCTTCCTAGCTCTGTGCGATCTTTATTCAGAGTATGATCGTATTTTCCTTGACAGCATGAAAAGAGTGACTAACTTACCACCATCTTCTCGCTGACTATATCACTGACCACAGACAACTTTATAAGCAGGTACAATGAATTTGCCGGAAGAAGAGAGAATTGAGTTTCTGGTGACAGACGAAGGAGAGGGTACGAGGCTCGATATCTTTCTTTCGAAGCGTGACCTGTTAACACGTTCCCAGATAAAGAGAATAATTGATGAGGGGCTTGTATGGTTAAACGGGAAACATGCAAAGCCCGCAACAAGGTTGAAGGATGGTGACATTGTTGTTGCCATGAAGGTTGAGCCGAAAGAGAGCACACTTGTTCCCGAGGATATTCCCCTTGACATTGTTTATGAAGACAGTTCAATTCTCCTTGTTGACAAATCGGCAGGAATGGTGGTTCATCCTGCTGTGGGGAATTACAGCGGCACCCTCGTTAATGCCTTGCTGTTTTACTGCGACGATCTATCCGGTATCGGTGGCGTCAAAAGGCCCGGAATAGTCCATCGGCTCGACAAGAATACCTCCGGTATAATGATTGTGGCGAAGACAGATGAGGCGCATGTTGATCTTTCGCGTCAATTTAAAAACCACACAGTTAAAAAGGTGTATCGGACACTGGTTCATGGGGACGTAAAGGGTGAGGAGGGAATTGCCGAACTGCCCATAGGAAGGCATCCGAAAGACAGAAAAAAGATGTCTACCCGGAGCAGGAACGGGAAACCGGCACTGACCAGATGGAAGGTTGCCCGGCGCTTCGGTGGGATAACGCTTCTTGAGGTCCAGATAGAGACGGGACGGACGCATCAGATACGGGTGCACCTCAATACTGAGGGATATTCCGTAGTCGGTGACGATGTTTATGGAAATTCAAGGAAGAGGATAAACACGATAGGGGATACCGTCCTGAGGGGCGTGCTGCAAAAGATGAAGAGGCAGGCCCTCCACGCATCTGTTATCGGGTTTCACCACCCTGTGGCCGGTTCATATATGGAATTTACTTCACCCCTTCCGGCGGATATGGCTGACCTGTGCAGGGAACTTGAGCGACTGACGAATTCGGTTCTTTCCTAATAGCGGCGTTTATGCCACGGTTCATCAACGGACATACGACAGATATCAAATGTAAAGGCTGACAGTGACACATATTTCAAAAGAATTCAGGTTTTCTAAAAAGGAAAAGGTTCCCTTTCTGCAATCGCTTGCTCTCGGAGAGTATGATTTCATAGAACATGCCTTTGGTACCAGGTGGGGCGGAGTGAGCCAGGAGCCATTCGCGAACTTTAATTTCAGTAGACAGGTGGGAGACAAAGAGGGGAATATAGAGCAGAACCGGGAGATACTTTCCACTGCATTTCATATCCCCCGTGGAGGTTTTTTGACCGTCGAACAGGTCCATGGCGATAAAATAGCCGTCATTAATGGAGATGTTCCCGATTCGCAGTGTTATCCCGGATATGACGGCATCATCTCGAACAGGCCGGGCCTTGCCCTGGCTGTCAAGACAGCGGACTGTCTCCCTGTTTTTCTTGTTGATGCGCAAAAGCGCGTAATCGGTGCCGTTCATGCCGGATGGCGGGGTACTGCTCTGGGGATTACAGCAAGGGCCGTTGAGATATTTGTAAAAAAGTTTTCCTCCTCTCCCACCGATATTATGGCTGTTCTTGGTCCTT
Organism: uncultured Syntrophaceae bacterium; assembly: GCA_964394725.1. GTDB lineage: Bacteria > Desulfobacterota > Syntrophia > Syntrophales > UBA2210 > JAFGPZ01. Next base: position 60,284 of record CAYMYS010000001.1, on the reverse strand, counting down.
CGATAGGGCCCTGCTGTTATGAGGTGGATGAAGTGGTCTTTAATCTTATGGCGGAAGTAAGGGGAAATACCGACTTCTTAAGCGGGAGAGATGAAAAAGGAAAATGGATGCTTGATCTGGCCATGGCAAACAGTTGTCAGCTTGAAGATGCGGGCCTGTTGCCGGGCAATATAGTGTCTGCCGGAACATGTACATCATGCAACAGGGAAAAGTTTTTTTCTCACAGGGGAGAGGGCGGCAATACGGGACGGCAGATAAATTTTTTGATGCTGAAATAGTTAATAATCCTTGACAAAAGAGATACTTTTGTATATTGTGCTATCCAATTTGGAAATCTGTATGCTGAATCCTTCCTTCTGAAGAGCTTCAGGAATTCAAGTTAGCTGCCGGTAATGTAACATCCGCATATTTCATAAAGGGGATTAAATCCTTAAAAATCAATTTGTATATACCTCTTTAAAATTCCATATGGAACAGTATGTCAATAACGCCTAAGAATATCTTATAATATATTAAAAGGAAACGTGTATGAACATCTCAGAAGTTAAGAAGCAATCCATTGCTGAGCTCAGTGATTTAGCAAAAGAATTGAATGTCGCCGGTGCCGGCGGAATGAGGAGGCAGGATCTGATCTTTGCCATCCTACAGTCCCAGGCGGAAAAAAACGGCGCTATTACGGGAGAAGGGGTACTGGAAACCCTGCCTGATGGTTTTGGATTTCTCAGATCCGTGGATTACAATTATCTGCCCTGTCCCGATGACATCTATGTGTCCCCTTCTCAGATTCGAAGATTCGGATTAAAAACAGGCGATACCGTCGCCGGTGAGGTACGGCCTCCCAAAAATGGAGAAAAGTATTTTGCCCTGCTCAAGGTCGATACTGTCAACTTTGAGTCCCCAGAGGCGATGAGAGACAAGATTCTCTTTGATAATCTGACGCCACTCTACCCCGAGGAAAGATTGTGTATAGAATCCGATCCTGAGAACTATTCGACGAGGATCATCGATCTCTTTACCCCTATCGGAAAAGGCCAGAGAGGATTGATCGTATCTCCGCCCAGAGCAGGGAAGACTGTTCTGCTGAAGGACATTGCAAACAGCATTTCGGCCAATCACAAGGAAGTGGTCTTGATGGTTCTCCTCATTGATGAACGTCCGGAAGAAGTGACGGACATGGAACGGAGCGTATCCGGCGAGGTCGTATCCTCCACATTCGACGAAACTGCATCGAGACACGTTCAGGTTACGGAAATGGTGCTTGAAAAGGCAAAGAGAATGGTGGAACATAACAAGGATGTCGTTATTCTCCTCGATAGTATCACACGGCTTGCCAGGGCCTATAATACCATTGTTCCTCCCAGTGGAAAGGTTCTGTCCGGTGGAGTTGATTCCAATGCCCTGCATAAACCGAAGCGGTTCTTCGGCGCTGCGCGAAACATAGAGAATGGCGGAAGTCTGACAATAATTTCAACGGCCCTCATCGACACGGGGAGCAGGATGGACGAGGTCATTTTTGAAGAATTTAAAGGGACGGGCAATATGGAACTCCATCTCGATCGTAAGCTTGCCGACAGAAGGCTCTACCCCGCTTTTGATCTCGTGCGTTCCGGTACCAGAAAAGAGGAGTTGCTTATTCCGAAAGAGAATCTCAATAGGATATGGATACTGAGGCGACTGTTGCAGGAGATGAACCCCCTCGATGCCATGGAGTTTATTATTGATAAGGTGAAAAAAACTGACACTAACAAAGAGTTCCTTGACTCGATGAATCAGTAAATTTTTCTTGAAATAGGAAGAAAGGGGAGTATAATGCCCCTTTGTTATTACTAAGGAGGACAGTAGAGACTATGAAAAAAGGTATTCATCCGGAATATAAAGAGACGACGGTAACCTGCGTATGCGGCAATGTTATAAACACCAGATCTACCAGGCAGGATATAAAGGTTGAAATATGTTCCAAGTGCCACCCCTTTATGACGGGCAAACAGAAGATTATGGATACTGCCGGCAGGGTAGAGAAATTTAAGCGGAAATATGCCGCTATTGGGAATAAGGAACAGTAAAAAAATCATCATTCCTGATTGAGGGTGAAACGTTCGGGTTCTTTCGTAACAAGGGTGCTCACACATACACGACCTTGAAGGTTTGGGATGTGTGTTTTCGCAGGGTTACGCTGAGCCCGACGGGCGAGTTTTGAAAAGGACAGTGAGAATAAACAATACCTCGCTGTCTTTCTCTGAATCATCGTGGATATTCGCGATGACTTTTTCGGTCCTTTCGATTTCGCAGGCACTGTGAACACGTGAAAAGGTGTTTTTAAGGCAGTGTATAGGCGTGATTACAAAAGACGTAAAGTCCCGATTTACCCCATTCCCCCCGGTAATCAAAAATCATAATATGAGATAGTATGTTAGATAAACTGAGAGAAATCGAGAAGAGATATGAGGAACTGGAACGTCTGCTGAGCGATCCGGCTGTTATAGGTGACTATAACGGGTATAAGAAATACGGCAAAGAGCGTTCCGATATCTCTGACATTGTTGAGACATACAGACAATATGAAAAGACCAGATTGCAACTTGAGGAAAATAGAGAACTTCTGAGAGAAGGGGATGAAGAATTACGGGCGCTGGTAAAGGAAGAGATTTCCCAGCTTCAGGAGAGACTGGAAAGTTTGAACGATGAGTTGAAGGTTCTCCTGCTGCCCAAGGATCCCAAAGACGAGAGGAATGCCTTGCTCGAGATACGGGCCGGAACGGGTGGTGAGGAAGCGGCCCTCTTTGCCGGCGACCTCTATCGCATGTACGCACGGCACGCGGAAAGATGCGGATGGAAGGTGGAAGTTGTCAGTACCAGCCAGTCGGGCGGTATGGGTGGCTTCAAAGAGGTTATTCTTCTTATTGAATGGAAGGATGCATACGGCAAGCTGAAATATGAAAGCGGTGTACACCGGGTACAGCGGGTCCCCGTTACAGAGGCCCAGGGACGGATACATACCTCTGCCGTTACCGTGGCCGTTCTTCCCGAAGCCGAAGAGGTGGATGTCGATATTGATCCCAATGAACTGAGAATAGACGTCTACCGGTCTACGGGACATGGAGGTCAAAGCGTCAATACCACGGATTCTGCAGTGAGGATTACCCACCTTCCGACGGGATTGGTGGTAACCTGCCAGGATGAGAAATCTCAACACAAAAACAGGGCAAAGGCCCTGAAGGTCTTAAGGGCACGGCTTCTGGATCAGATCACGGCCGAACATGATGCATCCATATCTGAAACCAGGAAGATGCAGGTCGGCAGCGGAGACAGGAGTGAACGGATTCGCACATACAACTTTCCCCAGGGACGAGTTACCGATCACCGAGTCAACCTCACCCTTTATAATCTGGAAGATATTCTAGACGGGGCTATACAGCCTTTCATCGACACCCTCATAACTCATTATCAGGCAGAGGCCTTGAAGGGCACAGCTCTCTAGCAGATCCTTATCGTAACCTTTACTGCCACACAGGATAAGGGCCCATGCAGATCCACTATATTCTTGCCAGCGCCGAGGCTTTTTTAAGAAGCAACGGTCTCTCTACCCCTCGCCTTGATGCCGAGGTTCTCCTGGCTGCCTGTCTCACCTGTGATCGTCTTTCTCTATACACAAATCGAAGTGATCCCGTAGCCGATGAAAAGGCCGCGGATTTCAAAAGCTGGGTTACGAGAAGGGCCTGGGGGGAGCCCGTTGCCTATATCGTGGGGGGGAAGGAGTTCTGGTCCCTCGATTTTTCTGTGGATAGCAATGTGTTAATCCCGAGACCCGATACGGAAGTACTTGTTGAAGAGGTTCTCAGGATTTCCGCGGAGTATGCCGATAAGGACGGCGTCACCTTGCTCGATGTAGGGACGGGATCAGGGGCTATCAGCGTGGCAGTTGCCCATGAGCGTCGGAATCTGACGGTACTGGCGATTGATAGCTCATTACATGCCGTCAAGGTCGCGAGAAAGAATGCCCTGAGACACAATGTCCTGGAGAAAATTTTCTTTGTTTGTGGGAATATGTTAGAGTCTATATCGGGAAAGTTTGATATAGTTGTTTCCAATCCGCCCTATATATCGGACGGTGAATATGATACACTGTCTCGCGAAGTGAGAGATTATGAGCCTCCTGGAGCGCTGATTTCTGGTCCCGAGGGGACGGAATTTCACCGCCATCTCATCAGAGGGGCAGAAGACATCCTCAATCGAGGTGGATGGCTCGTTATGGAAATGGGGGCAGGGCAGAGAGTTTCCATAGAAGATATGCTTCGAGAATCGGATGCCTATGACCGCGTCCATTGTCGTCGCGATTATGGGGGTATAGAGCGGGTTATTATGGCCAGAAGGAAGTTGTGGTAAATGGATAAGATTGTCATACATGGTGGCGAAAGACTGACAGGCGAAGTCCAGATAAGCGGCGCCAAAAATGCGGCGCTCCCCCTGATTATATCATCCCTTCTCACGGAGGGTTGGAATACCTTTCATAATATTCCCGACCTCATGGATATCAGGACGGCAAAAAGGCTTCTCGCTGGTCTGGGAGTAAAATGTGAGGGGCGGGAGACGCTTAGGATTAATGCAGGCGAAATAACGAATTGTGAGGCGTCCTACGATCTGGTCAAAACCATGAGGGCTTCGATCCTGGTGTTGGGACCCCTGGTGGCCCGAATGGGGAAGGCCAGAGTATCCCTTCCGGGGGGGTGCGCCATCGGTGCACGACCGGTAAATTTACATTTAAAGGCCCTTCATGCACTGGGGGCTGAGATAGATCTCAAGGATGGGTATGTGGAGGCCTGGGCAGGCAGGCTGAAAGGGGCAACCATCTATTTCGACATATCGACGGTAACGGGCACGGAAAACATAATGATGGCCGCTGTTCTGGCCGAAGGCATTACCATTCTTGAAAATGCGGCGCGTGAGCCGGAGGTGGTAAATCTTGCCGATGTATTGAATCTCATGGGCGCCCATGTCACGGGTGCCGGAACGGACGTAATCACCATTGAAGGGGTAGAACGTCTCCATCCTGCTGAGGCGACTGTTATTCCCGACAGAATAGAGACGGGGACATATATGATGGCCGCAGCCATTACGGGGGGCGATCTGACCCTCCTGGGGTGCAACAGGGATTACCTGGAGGCCCCGATAACAAAACTGAAAGAGACAGGACTGTCCATTTCTTCAGTAGAGGGTGGATTGCAGGTTAGAGGTACGAAGGAAATAAAAAGCGTCGATGTGAAGACGCTCCCCTATCCGGGATTTCCCACCGATCTTCAGGCCCAGGTGATGACGCTGATGACGATAGGCAAGGGGATCAGCCTCATAAGGGAGACTGTTTTTGAAAATCGATTCATGCATGTAAACGAGTTGCTCAGGATGGGGGCCGATATCACCATTGAGGGGAAGAGCGCCATCGTAAAGGGGGTGCCCCATCTCCAGGGGGCGCCGGTGATGGCTACGGACCTAAGGGCCTCCGCGTCTCTTGTCCTGGCCGGATTGGCGGCGGAGGGAAAAACAGAAATATCCCGCGTATACCATATAGACAGGGGTTATGAACATATAGTAGAAAAACTCTCTTCTCTTGGTGCCAATATAAAAAGGATAAAGGAATAGGATGAGAATCGTTTATACCGATGATCAGTCATTTGAAGCGGAAATGAGCCGGATACATAACCGGGGCACAGTGGTCGATCCCCTCATTTCCGAAGCAGTCAATAAAATAGTGCGGGATGTGGCGGAACGAGGCGATGCTGCCCTCTTTGAATATACGAAAAAATTTGATGGTATTGCCCTCGATGGCACGTCGGTGGAGGTCTCGGCAGAGGAAAAAGCATCGGCCTTACAAAATATCAGTACTGCCGATCGTGATTTACTCGATCTCGCAGCCCGACGTATCGAAGCATTTCACCGGAAACAGACCGTCAATTCATGGTTTACCGTAGAAGACGACGGCGTCGAACTGGGCCAGTTGATACGCCCTCTGGAACGAGTCGGTATCTACGCACCGGGAGGTCTCGCTGCTTACCCATCGACGGTCCTTATGGGCGCCATCCCGGCCAAGGTTGCCGGTGTGGGTGAAATTATTTTGACTACGCCCTCCAAGGTAAAGGAGATCAATCCACTGATCATTGCCGCTGCAAACATCGGTGGCGTTCATCGCATATTCAAGGTGGGGGGTGCCCAGGCAATCGCCGCCCTTGCCTATGGTACTGCGTCCATTACGGCGGTAGATAAGATTGTAGGCCCCGGGAATGTCTATGTAGCGACGGCAAAAAAAATGGTCTATGGGATTGTGGGCATAGACATGATTGCCGGTCCCAGTGAAATCGTCATTATTTCCGATGGTACGGTGAGGGCCTCCGTTGTTGCCGCAGATCTCTTGTCTCAGGCGGAGCATGACGAAATGGCGAGCGCTCTTCTGCTGACACCAGTTAAGGAATTTGCCCTCGATGTTGCCGCTGAAGTCGACTCCCAGTTAAAAGACCTGAGAAAGAGCGCCATAGCTTCCCGGTCCATTGAGGATTATGGCGCCATAATAGTGACAAAAGATATGGATGAGGCCCTTTCTATTGCAAACAGGTTTGCCCCCGAGCATCTGGAGCTGATGGTGAGAAGGCCCAGAGAGCTTCTGGGGAAGGTAAAAAATGCAGGAGCCCTCTTCCTTGGAGGCAGCTCTCCCGAAGTGCTGGGGGATTATATCGCAGGCCCCAATCACATACTCCCAACGGGAGGGACGGCGCGGTTTTCTTCCCCCCTTGGTGTTTATGATTTTGTGAAAAGGACGAGCATCATTTCTTTTTCCGATGCATCCCTTCGAAAACATGGCGAATCGGTAAAGAGATTTACAGAGATTGAGGGCCTTGACGCCCATGGAAAATCGATTACGGCGCGACTTACGCGGCCATCCAGTAAAATTTCTTGACATAGCGGTCATTTGTTAATACTTTGTCGCAAGTGCGGGCGTAATTCAGCGGTAGAATGTCAGCTTCCCAAGCTGGACGTCGTGGGTTCGAGTCCCATCGCCCGCTCCAATCTACTTTTTCATTGCATATTTATTTTTAGTATGTTATGTTAGGCTTCTGATTTATGACTAAGTGGGCTCTGCCCACTTTTTTATTTTATATTGAATATGAAAGACTATAACATTACATACCAGGCACAGATTGCCGATTTGATTGAACCCCTCATTAAAGCTGAAGATATGGAATTAGTCCATGTCGAATGTCTCAGAGGTAAAATCCGCTGGATTGTGCGACTCTTCATCGATAAAGAAGAGGGGATTACCGTTGATGATTGTGCCGAAATCAGCAATCAGGTGGGCGATGTACTTGATGTGCATGAAATTCCTCCCGGTTCTTATACGTTGGAGGTGTCATCGCCCGGTCTGGATAGACCCCTTGCCCGGGACAAGGATTTCGTTAAATATAAGGGATGCGAAGTAAAGGTTCGAACGGGTGAAAAAATTGATGGGAAAAAAAACTTTACGGGCAGGCTGATAGATTATTTAGAAGAAGAAGGGACAAAATTGCTCATATTAAATGTAGAAGGGAAGATGTATCATATACCGCGAGGAGCAGTAGTGAAGGCAAATCTTCAATATGAGTTTTAATGTGGAGGGTGTTTGACATGTTACCAGAGCTTGGACGTCTCATCGACATGATAGTAAAGGAAAAGGGCATAGACAGGGAGATAATCGTAGATGCCCTTGAAACAGCCGTTCTGACTGCTGCAAAAAAGAAACTGGGTTCTGATTTGGACCTGGAGGCGCAGTATAACGAAGAAAGTGATGAGATAGAGATATTCCAGTTTAGAACAGTGGTTGAAACTGTTTTGAATCCCGACAGCCAGGTTTCACAAGAGGAGGCCCAGGCTACACTTGATACGGATGCAGAACCGGGTGACAGTCTCGGCATGAAAATAGAGACGGATACTTTCGGCAGGATAGCAGTTCAAACGGCAAAGCAGATAATAATCCAGAAGGTAAAAGATGCTGAACGGGACAATATTTACAGTGAATACAAAGACAGGAAAGGGGAGTTAATCAACGGTTTTGTCCAGAGATTTGAAAGCGGAAATATCATCGTAAACCTGGGCAGAACAGAGGGTGTGATTCCTCACTCCGAACAGATACACAGAGAGACCTTCAAAAGAGGCGAGAGAATAAGGGTATACATATATGATGTCAAAAGGATATCAAAGGGTCCTCAGATACTGCTCTCCAGAACTCACCCGGCCTTTCTGAAGACACTCTTTGAACTTGAAGTCCCCGAGATTTCCGAAGGGTTGATTGAAATCGTAAGCATAGCACGGGAACCGGGTAACAGGGCAAAGATCGCCGTTAAAACGATGGACAAGGATATCGATCCCGTAGGCGCTTGCGTCGGCATGAGAGGGTCCAGGGTGCAGGGTGTAGTCCAGGAATTACGGGGAGAGAAAATAGATATTGTGCCCTATTCCGATGACCAAGTCAGATATGTATGCAATGCCCTGTCCCCCGCCAAGGTGGACCGGGTATACATGTATGAAGATACGCGTTCCATGGAGGTTGTCGTCCCCGATGAACAGCTTTCGCTGGCTATCGGCAAAAATGGACAGAATGTCAGGCTGGCAGCAAGGCTTACTCGATGGAAGATTGATGTCAAAAATGAGTCTCTCGTGGCAAAGCAGGATGAGGAGGGGTACAAATCCCTCATGAAAATTCCCGGTGTCGGCGAACAGACCGCCCAACTGTTGTTTGGCGAAGGAATAAAAAGCATTACCTCTCTCGCTTCAGTGGATTCTGAAACGCTTAGTACCATTAAGGGTGTCAGTGAAAAGAAGGCACTGGCCTTGATTGAAGGGGCAAAAATGACTATTGATGTGGTACTGGATGAAAATAAGCGCCAGTCACCCATGAGCAGGGTGTCCGTAAAGAAGGGTAATGAGTATCGCCGATAGTGGATGCCGCCGATGTAAAGATTTGGTATACAGAAATATAATAGAATATTCAGGAGTTTAAGAGATGTCCAAAACACGGGTTTACGAGTTGGCGAAAGAACTCAATGTGGACAGTAAAGAATTTGTCATTCGTTTAGAAAAACTGGGAATAGCCGTTAAGTCTCATTCAAGCACACTTGAAGACAGCGATGTGGAAAGGGTAAAAAGGGAGTTCCATCTCAGCGGTAAAAAAGAGATCGTAGAACAAAGGATAAAGTCCACTGTTATCAGAAGGAGAGCCATTCGTCAGCCTGTGGAGGAAGAAGAAGTCACGTTGGCTGAAAGGGTAGAGGCCCTTTCCCCTGAACCTGAGATTGAGGAAAAACTGGCAGTAGAGGCCAAAGAAGACATTCCCCCCGTTGAAGAAACGAAGAAATCCGAGGAAAAAATTCCTGAAGTAAAAGTTGCCTCCGAAGCAAAGGAACCAATAGAAGAAGAAATACCGCGGCCTGTTCCCCAAAAGCCGGTAAAGTCTGAAGTTTCTAAAGAAGCGAAACCTGCTGTCGCAGAGATTCCGGAGAAAAAGCCTGAGAAGAAAACTCAAGAGGCACCGCAGGAAAAAAAGAAAAAACGCCCCGTAGAAGTTCTTGTGGAAGAAGTTCCTCCACGGAAGAAGGCCTTTGTCAAGCAGAGTCTTGAAAAGAAGGAGAAGCGCTCAAGAAAGGGTGGGCGCGTTGACAGGCGCAGGAGTTGGAAGGAAGAGAAAAAGGCCGTGGCGGGCAGGATGAAGGGGACGGAAATTACCACTCCAAAGGCCATCAAGAGACGGATAAAGGTAGGAGAGGCTATAAGAGTTGGAGCCCTTGCCCAGAAAATGGGCGTCAAGGTTGGTGAGTTGATTGGGAAGCTTGTCTCATTGGGTATGATGGTTACGATAAATCAATCCATCGATACCGATGTGGCCGGTCTTGTGGCAGCTGAATTCGGATATCAAATTGAGTCGGTCAGTAGTGAATACGATCAAATAATTCAAAAGGTTGAAACGGCGCCTGAGAAACTGAAACCGAGGGCACCCGTGGTAACAATTATGGGTCATGTGGATCACGGGAAGACGTCGCTTCTGGATGCCATTAGAGAGACCAATGTCATCGGAGGAGAGTCGGGGGGAATTACACAGGCAATCGGCGCATATCACGTGCACATCAATGACAGGGATATAGTTTTTATCGATACTCCCGGGCATGAGGCCTTTACCGCCATGAGGGCAAGGGGTGCACAGGTCACCGATATCGTTGTTCTCGTAGTCGCTGCCGACGATGGTGTCATGGAACAAACCGTTGAGGCGATTAATCACTCCAAGGCTGCAGGTGTCCCCATTATAGTCGCCATAAACAAGATTGACAAGCCAAATGCCGATGTCGATCGCATTACACAGCAACTTGCCGAGCATGAACTCGTTACTGAAGCCTGGGGTGGAGACACTATATATGCCCACATGTCGGCAAAGATGAGAACGGGTATAGAGGAACTTCTGGAATTAATACTGCTTCAGGCGGATATTTTGGAACTGAAGGCCGATCCCGACAGGACTGCCCAGGGAATTATCATTGAATCCCAGCTTGACAGGGGGAGGGGCCCTGTGGCGACTGTCCTGATACAGGAGGGAACTCTGAGAGAAGGGGATGCCTTCGTTTCTAAAACTGAATATGGTAAGGTCAGGGCTATGATCAACGATAAAGGGGAGCGGGTGAAAGAGGCCGGACCTTCTACGCCGGTGGAAGTAATCGGCTTTACTCAGGTCCCTCAGGCTGGTGTGGAGTTTATCTGTGTCGAGGATGAGAAGAAGGCGCGCAGCATTGGTGAATTCTGGCTTACCAAGGAAAGACAGAGGGAGCTCTCCAAAACGTCAAAGCTGACCTTGGAACAACTCTATGACAGGATCAAAGAAGGGGCAAAGGAGTTTGATGTTATTGTTAAGGGTGATGTGCAGGGTTCCGTGGAGGCACTTTCCGATGCGCTCCTGCAGCTCAGTACGGACGATGTAAAGCTCAAGATAATCCATAGTTCGACGGGGGCGGTTACGGAAACAGATATCATGCTGGCCTCGGCCTCCGATGCTATTATCCTGGGGTTCAAAGTTGCCCGCGAGGCCCGTGTATCGGATCTGGCCGAGAAAGAGGGAGTCGCAATAAAGGATTACGAAGTGATCTATGATGTTATTGCAGACGTAAAGGCAGGCATGGAAGGGCTGCTGGAACCTGTCCACGAAGAAATTTTCGAGGGGAGGGCCGAGATACGCGAACTCTTCAAGACACCAAAAACAGGAGTTATTTCCGGTAGCTACGTTACTGAAGGCAAAATGGCCAGAAATTCGAATATACGGGTATTACGAAACGGCACCGTGATACATGACGGAAAGATTCTTTCACTCAGACGGTTTAAAGATGATGTTAAGGATGTCCAGTCCGGATTTGAGTGCGGTATCGGGATAGAAGGCTTTGATGACCTCAAGGTGGGGGATATCCTCGAGACATACACCACAAAAGAGGTTGCAAGACGGTTGTAACATTCTTGGCTATGGTAGTAGGTATAGGAATAATTGATATATTTATTGGAGAGAGCAGGTCTCTGAAGGATAAGAGGGGTGTGCTGCGCAGAATTATGGGCAGGACGCAAAACAAGTTCTCGCTGTCCATAGCTGAAGTGGGCGCAAATGATGAATGGAAGAGGGGGCAGATAGGGTTCGCTGTTGTGGGGAACGATAGGAGCTTTGTCAATTCCAAGCTTGATAAGATCCTTCAATTTATAGAAGGTCTCAATATTGCCGGTGTGATTGATTTCAGGATTGAGCTGATCAATATATCCGATACTACCGGTGATTGTGGGTATAGGGAGGGTAAATTTGATGAGTTTTAAGAGATCTGACAGGGTGGCCGATCTGATAAGGGCTGAAATTTCAGATATCTTATTGAAACAGGTAGGAGACCCCCGGACGCGGAATGTGACAGTAACGGGCGTAAAGGTGACGGATGATCTCCGGTTGTCCAAGGTTTTTTTTGTTTCCATGGGTGAAGATGTTTCCAGTGATGAAGCACAAGAAGGGCTTGAAAGGGCATCGGGCTTTTTAAGGAGGGAACTGGGAAAGAGATTAAAGCTCCGTTATGTTCCTGCATTGACCTTTATTTTTGATAAATCCTTTGACTACGGAGATAAAATCGAGAGACTGATTGCTGATCTGCATAAGTGAAAGACTGTGAATGTTAAAAAAAATAGTTGATATCATATATTGCTCCAAGACCTTTCTTGTGACCGCTCACGTCAGACTCGATGGAGACGCACTGGGATCGGCACTGGCCCTCTATCATATTCTTCGTGCTATGGGCAAAGAGGTAGTCGTGTACAACCAGGACGAGACGCCTGATGTTTATACGTTTCTTCCCGGTACTCAAGAGATTGTTCACACCCTCGAACCAGGTCGGAGATTCGATGCCGCCTTTATACTTGACTGCAGTGATCTCGGTAGAGCGGGAGATCAGGCCCTAACTATAGGTTCTATGACAGAGAAAATCGTCAATATTGATCACCATCTATCGAATACCTATTTTACGGAATATTCTCTTGTCGATCAGGGGGCGAGTTCGACGGGTGAGATCATTTCCAGGCTTTTGGCGCCATTGGGGGTAGGTCTTAATAAGGATATTGCGACAAATTTGTATACGGCAATAATGACCGACACGGGATCGTTTCGTTATTCCAATACCGGTAGCAATACCTTGAAGCTTGCCGCACGACTGGTCGAAGGGGGCGCCGATTCCCGGTTAATTGCGGAACTTGTGTATGAAACCAGGCCCCTGCCGCAGATACGACTGATGGGAATGGCACTGGATACGCTGGAGTTTTATGAAAATGGGACGATAGGCTCTGTCTGTGTGACTCAAAAGATGTTGCAGAATGCGGGGGCCTTGAATGAACATACAGAGGGGATTGTAGATATGGTTCGTTCCGTCAAGGGAACCGACGTCGCCCTCTTTTATTTCGAGATGGCGGAGAATGATTTCAAGGTGAGCCTCCGATCGAAACGGGCGGTAAATGTGGCACGCATAGCCAAGGAATTTGGCGGTGGTGGGCACGCCAATGCCGCCGCTTGCAGGATTAGAGGAGATATAGAGACCATTAAAAAGAGGCTCGTAGATGCGACTTGCACTGCAATGGCGAATTAATTACAATCGAAGGGGAGTAATGACGAAGGCTGGTAGACGGGAACTGAGATATGAATGGTACAGTGATTGTAGATAAACCGTCGGGCAAGACATCTTTTGATATTGTTCATGACATCAGAAAGGTCCTTAATATAAAAAAAATCGGGCACACGGGGACACTCGATCCGATGACTACTGGTGTTCTCCCCGTATGTATCAACGAGGCGACAAAACTGATACAGTTCTTTGTAGAAGATGATAAGGAATATCGGGCAACCATGCTTCTCGGTGTAGAGACTGATACCCTCGATATGGAGGGAAAGGTTGTGGCACGGAAACTCCCCGACGTGACTGTAGATGAAATAGGGGATGTGATACAATCATTTACGGGAACCATTGAGCAGAGGGCACCCAGGTATTCGGCTATTAAATTCAAGGGGAAACCGCTCTATAAATGGACCAGAGAAGGGGTTGATATTACCCCTCCCCTGCGTACCATTGAAATTTATCGGATTATTGTAGAAGAGATCGCATTGCCCTATGTCAGTTTCGTAGTAGCCTGTTCGAAAGGGACCTACATACGGTCTCTATGCGCCGATATCGGCAAACAATTGGGATGCGGAGCATGCCTGTATAAACTGAGGCGAATAAAAAGCGGGCATTTCAGAGAAGAATCGGCTATAATCCTCGAAGGACTGAATAGAAAGGAAAAGGAGCGGGCTATAAGGGAAAATCTTCTTCCCATGGCAGATACGCTGCCTCACTTTTGTTCGATTGTAATCGACGCGGAAGTAGAGGATAAGATAAAAAAAGGATATCAACCCAGGATAGATATGCTTAAAAGGTATAGTCCCGGGAAGCTTGCAGAAGGGGATGTGGTAAAATTTGTTTCAGAAGACAATCGCATCGTAGCCGTTGCGAGGATGCTTGTTTCTTCAGTGGATATGTCCCAGTCATGGGGCGATGGTGATGTGGCAAAGATCTTGCGGGTCTTTAATGGCTGATTGTACCATGATTCATGACAGCAAGGGATCGTAGCTTGATGTGACTGAAATGAAGTTCTTGCTGTTATATTGTGTGTTTTGGTTTATAATTCCACAGTTTCATTTATTGGTGAGTTGGTGTTGTCGTTTCTCTTTGTGCAAAAAATGAAAACAGGAATTCGAAGTAGTTGTTACCAACTGATATAATATTGACATAAGGGAGGATTTAAGACTGTGTTAACTGATGAGAAGAAAAAAGAGACAATTGGTAACTTCCAGACCCACGAAAGCGATACTGGTTCTCCGGAAGTACAGGTTGCTCTTCTGAGTGCGAGGATAGAGTATTTAACAGGGCATTTTAAGATTCACAAAAAGGATCATCATTCTCGGAGGGGGCTTCTTAAACTGGTCGGACATAGGCGCAGACTCTTAGATTATCTCAAAAAGAAGGATATCGAGAGATACAGGGAGATAATCAAACGACTTGGATTGAGAAGGTAATACAATAAAAAGGAGTAAAGTGAAAATATGAGTGAAATATTTAAAAGGGCTCTCGCGGGGCGCGATATCTCCGTGAAGACCAATTATGTGGCTGGCCAGGCAGATGGTGCTGTCATGGTTACCTATGGTGAAACCGTCGTCATGATTACCGTGGTTTCCCAGACAACTAAACGGGAGGGTGTAGACTTTATGCCCCTGACCGTCGATTATCAGGAAATGACTTCGGCGGCCGGTAAGATTCCCGGGGGATTTTTTAAACGCGAGGGCCGTCCCAATGAAAATGAGATACTGACGTCCCGATTGATAGACAGATCCATACGGCCTCTTTTCCCCAAGGGATATTCCTACGAGACCCAGGTCATCGCGTCGGTTCTGTCCTTTGATACCGAAAATGGTTCCGATGTTGCCGCGATGCTGGGTGCCTCAACAGTCCTTGGTGTTTCCGATATCCCTTTTAACGGCCCGATAGCAGGGGTTCGCGTCGGCAGGGTGGAAGGGGAGTTGGTATGTAATCCCGGGGCAGAAGACCGGGAGAATAGCGACATAAACATCTTCCTCGTAGGGAGAAAGGTCCCCGATGAAAATGCCGAAGGCGGATTCACCGTAGAACTGGTCATGATGGAAGGGGGAGCCGAAGAGGTAGCAGAGGATGTTATAGTCGAGGCTATCAAATTTGGTCTGGAATCAATAAGGCCTGCCATCGAGCTGCAGGATGAGATGAGTAAGGCCATCGGTAAAGCGAAGAGAACCTTCGATGTGGCGGAAATAGGCGAGGGGCTTCGAAAAAGGGTATATGACCTAGCCGAGGAAGACATGAAAAAGGTCTTGGCTATTCCCGTAAAAAAGGAAAGAAGCTTTGCTATCGGAGAAGTCAGAAGACGGGTCATAACTGAGATTTCAGAAGAGAATGCAAGTCAGACCTTCCATGCCGGTATGCTTTTAGAGGAGATAGAAAAAGAGATACTCCGCAATATGATCCTGCTGGAAGACAGACGGATCGATAACCGGTCTTTTGCAGAGATCAGACCGATAAGTATGGAGACGGGCGTTCTTCCCCGGACGCATGGATCGGCCCTCTTCAACAGGGGTGAAACGCAGTCACTGGCCATGCTGACGCTGGGAACTTCTCATGATGAGCAGAGAATGGATTACGTAAGTGGCGAGGAGATGAGATCCTTTATTCTCCACTATAATTTTCCCCCCTTCTGTGTGGGAGAGGCACGATTTTCGAGAGGTCCCGGAAGAAGAGAGATAGGTCATGGAGCTCTTGCCAGGCGGGCCTTACTTCCCGTATTGCCTTCAAAGGAAGAATTCCCCTACACCATCAGAATTGTTTCGGAAATACTCTCTTCTAATGGTTCGTCCTCCATGGCGACGGTCTGTGCCGGGTCCCTTGCTCTCATGGATGCCGGTGTTCCGATTCGGGATATTGTTGCCGGTATTGCCATGGGGTTGTGTAAGAAGGACGATAAAGTAGTCATCCTTTCAGATATCCTCGGTGATGAAGATCATGCCGGAGATATGGACTTCAAGGTCTGTGGTACGGAAAAGGGAATTACATCCCTGCAGATGGACATCAAGATCGACGGGATCACTGAAGATATCTTGAGAGATGCCCTGTACCAGGCGCGAGATGGCAGAATGTTCATTATAGAAAAATTACGGGCCGCCATTTCCGAGCCAAGACAAGAGATGTCGAAATATGCCCCGAGGATCACGACAATACGGGTGAGGCCTGAGAAGATCAGAGACGTTATCGGTTCAGGTGGAAAGAATATCAGGAACATTGTCAGTGAAACGGGAGTGGAGATCAATGTCGAGGACGACGGCACCGTTACCATAGCTTCCAGCGATGCAGATGCGGCTTCCAAGGCCATTTCCATGGTTGAATGGTTGACGGAAGAGCCGGAAGTGGGGAAGATATATTTTGGTACCGTGAAGAAGGTTGTTGACTTCGGCGCCTTTGTGGAAATCCTTCCAGGAACCGATGGTCTTGTCCATATATCGCAGCTTGCCGATGAGAGAGTCAACAAGGTGACCGATGTCATCAATGAAGGCGATCAGGTTCATGTAAAGGTCATCGAGATCGATAGAGGCGGGAAGATACGACTGAGCAGGAAGGACGCTCTGAAGGAGCAGAAACAGTAGTTGGAAGAGATCAAGGTATCCATTAAAAGGCTACCCGGTAATACTGATATATCCCTTCCGCGCTATATGACAGACGGTTCGTCAGGTATGGATATCTTTGCCGCCGTGATCGGGGAAAAGACCATTCTGCCTGGCGAAAGGGTACTGGTCCCGGCCGGAATTGTCTTAGAGCTGCCTGAGGGATGTGAAGCCCAGATCAGACCGAGGAGCGGCCTTGCAATCAAGCATGGTGTTGCGCTGCTCAACTCTCCAGGAACCATCGACAGTGACTACCGTGGAGAGGTGAAGGTTATATTGATCAATCATGGCAGTGAACCCTTTACAATACAAAGGGGTGATCGTATCGCGCAGATGGTCATTAATCGCGTCTGCCGGGTTTCTTGGAACCTGGAAGAGGATTTGGATGAGACGGAACGTGCTTCCGGCGGTTTCGGTCACACCGGTTGAACTGAAGAGCCATTCCCCGCACCTTGTTGCGGGGGCTTCAATGCTCTGTCCGAATCTCCTCTATGGTTTATTCAAAGAGATGGTCTGCTAATTCTCCTATATTTTTTATCCGGATCACATCCATGTCTATTTTCGAAACAGCATCCACTGCAACACTCTTCGGTATAATACAACGGGTGAATCCCATGCGGGAGGCCTCTTTTACCCGTGATTCTACCTGACCGATGCCCCGCACCTCCCCCGTCAGTCCCACCTCGCCGCATACGACGGTTTTTGAATCTATGATCCTGTTGAGGAAACTGGATATCATCGATGATATAATTCCAAGATCTACGGCCGGTTCGTCAACCTTCACCCCACCTGCAACATTGATAAATATATCGTGATTCCCGAGATGAAAACCGCATACCTTATCGAGAACGGCGGCCAGGAGTGAGATCCTGTTGTGGTCAACACCGATCGTCGTCCTTCTCGGAATACCGAAGGTAGTTTCAGCCACCAGCGATTGAACCTCCACGAGAATAGGCCGTGTTCCCTCCATGCTTGGTACCACGACAGAGCCTGCCGAATTTTCAGGCCTCTCCGACAGGAAGAGGGCAGAGGGGTTGGAAACTTCGGTAAGTCCCCCTTCCCTCATTTCAAAGACGCCGATTTCGTTTGTCGGTCCGTATCTGTTCTTGACGCTGCGAATGATTCGAAAGGCATGGCCCGAATCACCTTCGAAATAGAGTACTGTATCTACCATGTGTTCAAGGACTCGGGGGCCTGCAATTGATCCTTCCTTGGTAACATGTCCGATCAGGAAGAGTGGAATGCCGCTCTTCTTTGATGAAATGATTAGTTTTTCCGATGCCTCTCGTACCTGACTCACACTCCCGGCAGCCGAAGAGAGGGCTTCCGAAAAGACCGTCTGTACTGAATCTACTACGACGGCTTCAGGTTTTATCGCAGCAATCTGCCCCAGTATTTTTTCAAGGGATACCTCCACGAAGACAAAGAGGTTTTGTGACGAGGCCCCTATTCGTGTACCCCGGAGTTTTATCTGTTTCAATGATTCTTCCCCCGAGACGTAGAGAACCCTGTGTCCTCCATCGGCGAGATTGTGGAGAACCTGCAAGAGGAGGGTTGACTTCCCGATACCGGGGTCACCGCCGATGAGGACTGCCGACCCCGGCACAATACCACCGCCCAAAACACGATCCATCTCCTCTATGCCTATTGTAAGCCGCTCCTTTTCGTCTGCTTCGATGAACGAGATGGGCAGAGGGCTTTCATGAAAAGTCATGATCGGGGAGGCATGCACAGCAGTCTCCTCGATGGCCTCCTCCACAAAGGAGTTCCACTCATCGCAGGATGGGCATTTCCCCAACCATTGTGGTGATTGATGGCCGCACTGTTGGCAGAAAAAGGCTGTCTTTTTACCCTTCATAATAAATGATACACATGTCGCATAGGCCCTTTATCCCGAATGCACAGGGTTGACGATAAATTGGTTGAAACTGTTATAAGGCCTCCAATATATGGTTATTTGATCTCTTCGTCAACACAAAATAGGGCATGTTTGCGGTTTACAGTTATCGGCCCAGGTTAAAAAAACTGTGAACTGATAACCGGGAACTGTTACCTTTATAACCCGCCCTTATCGTGCCTATAAAAATGTTGACACGCAGATCCCAATCCCATATATGTCAGTACATTAAAAGGGAATTCCTGCGAAACCGATTTTTCATTTCACCCGAGAGGAGTATCTATGGAAGCGATGATGCTTACGTCAATCATAATATTTTCCGCCGCTATCATTCTGATTATTACCGGTGTCATCGACACGGTCATTGCAGCCTTTCTCGGTATCCTGGCAATGATCATTTGTGGCGTTATGACGGATTTCGATGCCTTTCAGGTCGTGGACTGGAACGTTATCTTCATACTCATCGGCATATGGATCATTGCAACCTATCTGGGTAAAACAGGCCTGCCCGAGTACCTCGCGGCAAAACTGCTCGTTCTTTCAAAGGGAAACGTTGCCCTCTTTATAACGCTGATTGGGACCGCTGCCGGCTTTATTTCCATTCTCGTGGATAATGTTGTCGTAGTCCTGATGATGGCGCCCGTCCTCTTTGCCGTAAGCCGACAGTACCACTTCAAGGCCTGCGGTGCCGTACTCTTCATCGGCTTGTGCTCAAATTTTATGGGGACTGCCCTCCTGCTGGGCGATCTTCCCCCCCAGCTGCTGCATTCCGTAGCGGGGATTGAATTCGATGGTTTTATATGGCATTCGGGACGTCCCTCTTCCTTATTTGTCCTCACCGCCACATATGCCGTGGTGGTTTTTGTCTTCTATAAGATTTTCGTCAAGAAATATCAGGGACAACAGATGGACTTTAATCCCGATGATCTGAATCCCGGGGAACACATCAAAAACAAACTCTTTGCCTGGCTGGTCTGTCTGGTCTTTGTGGGGACGATTGTTGCTATGGCGATCCGCCCCATTTTTGGCGTGCACCTGGGCTGGATTACCTTGAGCGGCGCTGCCATACTGGTCTTTCTGCTTGAAGTGTTCAAGAAAAAACTGGACGTGCCCTCCTTTGAAGAAATCCTGTCGGAACTGGACTGGCGTGCAGTCATGTTCTATATCTGTCTCTTTGCACTGGTGGGCGGTCTGGAAAAGGGAGGCGCCATAGAGGCCGTTGCCCACTGGTTGGTTCCCCACATTCAGTCGAGCCTTGTTCTGGGTGTCACCGCCCTCTACTGGGTATCCGCCGCCATTTGCGGCGTCGTTGAGCATGATGCCTATATCTTGACGCTTCTCTATGTGATTCGTGATCTCGCGGCAGAATCGAAAAACATAGACCCCTGGCCGCTCTACTGGGCGCTCCTCTGGGCGGGGACACTGGGGAGCAATCTCACCATCGCTGGCGCACCGGCCCTCTTTGTCGCAGTCAACCTTGGTGAAAAAGAGGATCAGTGCAAACTTTCCATGAAGGAATTCTTCAGCTACACCGTCGTCTATGTTATCGTATCTCTCGTGGTTTGCTACGTCATTACCATGCTCCTGTGGGTGCTCCCCTTTGTATGATTCCATAAAAGGAGTGTGCCCTCTTTCTTATCTCTGCCATGGTGTTGCCTGTGAGGATCAATTGAGGCGAGATCCTACTCCACACTTCGTCCAGGTCTGGATAGTGAAAATTTCTACCACCATCCCCAAATTACTTGTATAAAGATAACGATTCTGATAGTAGACTGTACCTTTGTGCAACTATTATCAATTTACGAGGGGAAACTATGATGAACAACCCAAATTTTAGTTCCGGCCCATGCAGTAAGAGGCCAGGTTGGAAACTTGATATGTTAAAAGACGCACTTGTTGGAAGATCACATCGCAGTGCGCCAGGCAAGAAAAAGCTTTCAAAGGCGATAGAAGACAGCAAAAAGATACTGGGAGTACCCGATGATTATCTTCTGGGGATTGTTCCCGGTTCAGATACCGGTGCTTTTGAACAGGCACTGTGGTCACTCCTCGGTCCCAGGCCGGTGACTGTTCTCGTTTGGGAAAGTTTCAGTGCCGGGTGGGCAACTGATGTGACAAAACAACTGAAGCTCAATCCCACAGTTTTGAAAGCGGACTATGGCGATATACCCGATTTGGGTAATTTGGACTGGACCAGTGATGTTGTCTTTGTTGCCAATGGAACAACGAGCGGAGTAAAGATCCCCAACTGGGATTGGATTCCTGATGACAGAGAAGGATTAAGCATCTGTGATGCCACGAGTGCCGCCTTCGCCATGCATATCGATTGGTCGAAGGTTGATGTGGTCACCTATTCATGGCAAAAATGTCTCGGTGGGGAGGCTGCCCATGGAGTCCTGGTTTTAAGTCCCCGGGCGGTGGAACGAATCGAATCATACGATCCCCCATGGCCCATGCCGAAGGTATTCCGTCTCAAGAAGGGCGACAAGATCAATCGCACCATCTTTGAAGGGAGCACCATCAACACGCCATCCATGATTTGTGTCGAAGACTATCTCGATGTCCTGCAATGGGCCGATGAAATCGGATTGCAGGGATTGATCGCAATGAGCATGGAAAATCTGAGGATTGTAGAGGAATGGGTCGCCCGGACAGACTGGGTGGAATTTCTTGCCCGATCAGAGGACATTCGTTCAAATACATCGGTGTGTCTCATTGTTACCAGTGATGCCTTTACTGCCATGACGCAAAAGGATCAGTCAAAGTTTATCAAAGAGATTACGGGGCAATTGAGCAGGGAAAATATCGCCCACGACATAGGTTCCTACAGGGATGCGCCTCCCGGCTTTCGTTTGTGGTGCGGTCCAACGATTCAACCATCCGAAGTACGCGCCGCACTTGATGGTCTGGAAGGTGTCTATTTAGAAAAAATTAAGGGTTTATAGTACGGAGAAGGAGGAATTTCATGAAAAAAGTTCTTGTAAGCGACAATCTTGCGAAAGAAGCGGTAGAGATCTTTGAAAATGCCCTGGGGATAGAGGTCGATGTCATGACCAATCTCACACCAGACGAACTGAAGGGTGTCATCAAGGAGTATGACGGACTGGCAATCAGGAGCGCCACCAAGGTAACACAGGAATTGATAGAAAAGGCCGACAACCTCAAGGTAGTGGCACGAGCCGGAGTGGGGCTGGATAATGTTGATATAGAGGCGGCAAGCAAACGGGGTATCGTCGTCATGAATACTCCCGGCGGCAGTACCATCACGACGGGTGAGCATACGGTTGCAATGATGATATCTCTCGCAAAAATGATACCCGATGCCACGGCTACCATGAAAGCCGGCAAATGGGAAAAGAAGAAGTATATGGGGACGGAACTCTACAATAAGACTCTGGGAATAGTCGGTATCGGGAGAGTGGGTTCCATCGTATCGAGCCGTGCTCAGGGTTTCGGCATGAAGGTTATTGCCTATGATCCCTTTATTTTACCGGAGGTTGCGGAAAAGATGGGAATAACAATTCTAACCCTCGACGAGGTTCTGGAGAAGGCAGATTTTATTACCGTCCATACTCCCCTTACCAAAGAAACACGGGGCATCATCGATTCCGCCGCCATTGCAAAAATGAAAGATGGCGTCTTTCTCATCAATTGCGCCCGAGGTGGTATCATCAAAGAGAAGGATCTCCTGGAGGGACTTAAATCGGGTAAGATCGGCGGCGCGGCGCTTGATGTCTTTGAAGAGGAACCGACCAAAAATATGGGACTGCTCGCCCTGGACAACGTTATATGCACTCCTCATCTGGGTGCATCGACGGACGAGGCTCAGAAAAACGTTGCCATAGCCGTGGCACATCAGATCGTGGACTATCTCAGTACAGGGGAAATCAAAAACGCCGTCAATTTTCCTTCCATCACCGCCGAAATGGCTGCCCTGATAAATCCCTATTTGAATCTGGCTGAGAAACTCGGTCAATTTCAGGCCCAGATTGTACCCGGTGGGATCAAGGAGGTTGCCATCGAATATGGCGGAGAGATCCTGGAGTATAACCTTGCACCGATCACCATCTCTCTCCTGAAGGGCCTTTTGACCCCCGTACTGGGCGAGAATGTGAATTATATAAACGCCCCGGTAATTGCAAAAGAACGCGGCATCAACGTTGTGGAATCGAAGCACAGTGAGATCGGCGATTATAAAAGCATGATTGCCGTGACCGTCAAGACTGCAAAGGAAGAAAGTTATGCCGCCGGTACTATCTTTGGTCAGCGTGACGCGAGGATCGTACGGATCAATAAGTTTGTCCTTGATGTGATCCCCGAAGGGAATATGCTTGTGCTCTACAATTCCGATAAGCCGGGTGTTATCGGGAATATAGGATTAACCTTGGGGAATAGCGGTATAAATATAGCGAGGCTCCATCTGAGTCGCGAACTTGTCGATGGCAAGGCCCTGGTTGTTCTCAGTACGGACAGTCTAGTATCCGAGGAAGTGTTGAAAAAGTTGAAGGATGTGTCACACGTACTATCCGTTGCCCTGGTCGAAATGTAGCGGTTGTTCGCTCATAACAGCGGCAGGGCATGAGGGAGTAAGAAAAGAATGTATGCAGCAGGATCAATCAGTAGATTATCATCTGTTATTAAAAAGGGCTGATGGGGGATAGATTATGGCTAATGTCGTTATAGTGGGAACTCAATGGGGCGATGAGGGAAAGGGGAAGGTTGTTGACCTCTATTCCCACGATGCCGATGTCATAGCGCGTTTCCAGGGTGGAGATAATGCCGGACATACGCTGGTTGTGAAGGGTGTGCAGAGCATTTTCCATCTTATCCCATCGGGCATACTTCACGATCACAAGATCTGTATCCTGGGCAATGGGATGGTTATCAATCCCAAGGTCCTGATTCGGGAGATAGACGATCTAGAGGAGAGAAATCTCTTTCCACAGGACACCAGGCTCTATATCAGTGAAAATGCCCATATTATAATGCCATACCACAAGAGGCTGGACAGCGCCCGGGAGCGGCATAAAGGCAACGTAAAAATCGGGACAACGGAAAAGGGCATCGGCCCCGCCTATGAAGACAAGGTAACCCGTACCGGTATCAGGCTCTGTGATCTCTTAAACGGCGAGGTCTTCAAGGAAAAACTTGTACGCAACGTGAAGGACAAAAACTTCCAGTTAACGGAATTGTACAAAGAAGAACCTCTTGATCCCGAGTCAATCTATAGAGAATACATGGGATATGCCGATCGCTTGAGGCAATATGCCGCAAATACATCGGTCGTGATCAAAAAGGTCATCGACAAGGGAAACAATATTCTCTTCGAAGGGGCTCAGGGGTGCCACCTCGATATAGATCACGGAACCTATCCCTTTGTTACCTCTTCAAATACCGTGGCCGGCAATGCCTGCTGCGGGACGGGTCTGGGGCCTACAGAGATCGATGCCGTAGTGGGAATCTGCAAGGCCTATACGACGAGGGTCGGCGGCGGTCCCTTTATGACTGAACTGACTGATGAAATCGGTGAGACGATTCAGCAGAGGGGGCGGGAATTCGGCGCTACGACGGGAAGAAAGAGACGATGTGGATGGCTCGATACCGTACTGGTGAAACAGTCCGTAAGATTGTCGGGTATAAGCGGTCTCACCATTACGAAGCTGGATATCCTGACGGGGATAGAAAAATTAAAGATTTGCGTCGGCTATAAACTGAATGACGAGGTTTATACGGATCACGTACCTGCAGACATTACACAATTTGAGCAGTGCCGGCCGGTCTATGAAGAAATGGATGGCTGGACGGAGGATATAGGGCAGGCCAGGTCTATGGACGATCTTCCCCGCAATGCCAGAAGGTATGTAGAGAGGTTAGAAGAGCTTACGGGGGTCAAGGCAATTGCTGTTTCAGTTGGAGCAGGAAGAGAAGAGACTATTATTTTGGAAAATCCCTTTGCCTGAACCGAATAGCGAGTGCATACAATGAACCATTCTCCCCAGCAGTGGGAGATTCCCCGCAGACTTCTTAGGGGAGCTTCGGGGAGTTTCAATGAACGCTCCGATGATGCCATAAAGGGGGGGTGATTTTAGTTAGCAAAGGGCAAGAAGCGAAAGAAAGAGTAATCCAGTTGACCAATGCGGCACTGGAGAGGAAGGCGAAAAATCTTACTATACTGGGCGTGAAAGAGCTTTCATCTTTCACCGATTATTTTATTATTTGCAGCGGCAGTTCCGATCGTCAGGTGAGAGCTATTGCCGATTCCATTGAAAAAAGAATGAAAGAATCGGGAGTTTTGCCGCTGGGAGTCGAGGGGAGGCAATCCGCCGGGTGGCTTTTGATGGATTACGGCGATGTCGTGGTACATGTATTTCACGAACCGGTGAGGGAATTTTACGATATAGAACGGCTGTGGTCGGAGGCCTCTGTCATGAAGGTGGAGGAAAACACTCAAAGTATTAATTCTCTGGACAATGATATGTAAGACAAGGGCAATAGTCAGCGGGCTCGTTGATATATTGTTTCCCCCACAGTGTGTCCTTTGTGGCGATTCCATGGGAAAGGTGGGACAGTTTTCCTTCTGTCCCCAATGCCTTGCAGGTCTCAACCGTATAGGGCCGCCTTTATGTACATCCTGTGGGCTACCATTCTCCGATGTATATGGCACCAATCATCTCTGTGGAGACTGTATTTCCTCACAACCACCCTTTACTGTTGCCAGGGCCCTGGGGAGGTACGAGCAGTCACTTCTCGATGCCATCCATCTCTTTAAATACAGCAGCAAAATCGCCATCGGTGAGAAACTGGGAGAGATGATGGCCCATTATGACTATGACTCCTTTGACATACGAGATTATTCACTGATCATACCCGTTCCCCTTCATCCCATTCGGCTGAGAAAGCGGGGATTTAACCAGTCAGTGATATTGGCGCGACATATTGCCCATCGGTTTTCATTGCCCCTCGATTTTAGCGCTCTCAGGAGGAGAGTTGATACGGTACCGCAGGTCAACCTTGGGAAAACGGAGCGGGGCAAAAATATCAAAGGGGCCTTTGAAGTGGTGTGCAGTGAAAAGATAAGAGACCAAAAGGTGCTTCTGGTTGATGATGTATATACGACGGGCAGTACTGTACGGGAATGTACCCGCACACTGCTCCGAGGGAGGGCCAAAGAGGTGGCAGTTCTTACACTTGCAAGGGCATGATAGCAGTATGATGAGAGAAAGAATAGTATCGAAAGAAAGACTGAAAGAGGAACTCGACAGGCTGAAGCGTCACGGCAGCAGGATTGTCTTTACAAATGGGTGCTTCGACATTCTGCATGCAGGCCATATTCAGTATCTCAATGAAGCCAGAAAACTTGGCGATCTCTTGATTGTCGGTCTTAACAGTGCTCGGTCAGTTCAGGACATCACGGGCGATGCCAGGCCCGTTGTTTCGCAGGATGACAGGGCTTATGTTGTGGCTTCTCTCAGGGCGGTGGATTATGTAACTATTTTTGATGAAGCCACTCCCCTGGATTTAATAGAATATCTAGGACCTCATGTGCTGGTCAAGGGTGGAGACTGGACGGAAGACACAGTCGTAGGCGGAGAATCGGTGATGAAAAGGGGTGGAAGCATTAAAATTATTCCCCTCATGGAAGGCAGATCAACGACAAACCTGATAGGAAAAATATTGACGGCATACAAAAATTATTGCTAATTTAACTTTACAAAGCTGATGTCATTCTATATATTACACCACTTGGTAAACCATCAGGCGCGGGAGTTATTGGGGAATGAAAGAAGAACAACGTGACCATTACAAAATATTGCTGAAACAGAAGATAGATCAACTGTTGAATGATGCAGGGAAGACCGTTTCAGAGATGACGGGAGGAAACGAAAACTTCCCCGATTTGAGTGACCGGGCCTCTCGTGAATCTGACAGGAATTTCGAGCTACGTATACGTGACAGAGAACGCAAACTTATAAAAAAGATGAATGAAGCCCTCGTCCGAATTGATGAAGGGACATTCGGAAAATGTGAAGTCTGTGGCAAAGAGATATCTGAAAAGCGATTGATAGCACGGCCTGTAACCACGCTGTGCATTGATTGTAAAAAGGCTCAAGAGGAAATTGAAAAACAGAGAGGAGAATAGATCGTAACTCAGGCCGGTTTTCAATCCTGTCTCTGCTTTGTAAGGATAGCCTTCCGAATGCTGCTTTGGTTACGAGTCGAGGCAGCAGAACCCCTATACATGGTGATTGCCGTCTCTGGACCGTGAAACTTTCAATTATAATAATACCCCTTTTAACATTAATGCTTCAGTGGTTATGTCTCCTCATATTGTGGTTCGACACAAGGTGCGACAGATATTTCCGTGGTAATATCTTCGGTTCAATAACTGGAGTATGGCTATGGTGCATTTCGAAGCGCGGCGGGGGAGGATCAAAAGAACCGTGTAAGTGATTGGCAGGGTAATAGAGGACCACACAATATAAAAAGATGAAGGAGTGGAACAAAGGGACACAATGGATCATATAAAGGACGACAACGGCACAAGTACCGAAGAAAAGAGTTTTGAAGAACTGTTGGAAGAGAGTTTGGTAGGAACCCAGCGACTAGAGCCTGGTCAAAAAGTGAAGGCTGAAATCGTTAAGATTACAAATGATTGGATATTCATAGACCTTGGTGGAAAGAGTGAAGGCGCCCTGGCCAGATCGGAGATGGTTGATGACAAGGGTGAACTGACCGTCGCTGAAGGTGATACGATAGAGGCCCATTTCCTCTCTTCACGTAACCAGGAACTCATTTTTACGACACGGATAGACAGCAGAGATGCCGGCCTTTCACACCTTGAAGATGCATGGAGAAGCGGTATACCCGTTGAAGGAGTTGTGGAGAAGGAAATCAAGGGCGGTTACGAGATAAAGATAGCGGGGAAGCTCAGGGGATTTTGTCCTCACTCGCAGATGGGAATCAGAAGGCGAGACGATGACAATGAGTATGTGGGACAACATCTTACCTTTAAAATAACCGAATATGCCGAGGATGGGCGGAACATTGTCCTGTCGCACAGGGCGATACGTGAAGAGGAACTGCAGAAGAAGAAGGAAATCCTGAAAGAGACGCTTCAGGAAGGACAGAGGGTGACGGGTATTATAACGTCTATCCTGAAGTTCGGGGCCTTTTTGGATATCGATGGCGCCCAGGGACTTATTCCCATCTCTGAAATTTCCTGGGATCAGGTAGAGGACATAAAAGATGTCCTGACGAGTGGTCAGGAGATAGAAGTTGTCATTATGAAACTCGACTGGGAAAATGATCGATTAAGCTTCAGTATCAAGCAAACTCTGCCCAATCCATGGGAGACCATCGATGAAAAATATTCGGTAGGGTCTCGTTATAGAGGGAAGGTTTCACGCCTGATGAAATTTGGAGCCTTCGTTACCCTGGAAGGGGGCATAGACGGTCTCATTCATATATCCCGGTTGGGTGCGGGGAAGACGATTAATCACCCGGGAGAAGTATTGAAACAAGGGCAGGACATAGAGGTTCAGATTGAAAACATCGATAAGGAGCAAAAGCGGATTTCGCTGCTCACGACCGCTTATGCAGAGGCACAGAAGGCGGAAGAAAAGGATGATTACCAGAGCTATATGGGGAAATCGAGCACCTCAATGGGTACCCTCGGTGATCTCCTCAAGAACAGAGGGTTGGCTAAAAAGATAAAAAAGTAGGAGAACCGTTCGATTTCTCTATCACAATCGTTATGGTGATCTATTAAGAAGATGATTTGATTGAGGATAGATTGCCATGATTTACAGAGTGGAATAGATCTGCCGCACGGTATGAGCTTCTTACCAGGGGGGCACTTGCCACACCAAGGAAGCCGCGATCCAGGGCCTCCTGTTTATATTTGTCAAACTCCTCTGGATGAACATAGCGGATTACAGGATGGTGTCCCTGCGACGGCGACAGATACTGTCCCAGTGTTAAAAGCTGGCATCCCGCGTTTCTCAAATCATTCATAGCAGAAAGAATCTCATCCCTCCTTTCCCCCAGACCAAGCATCATGCCCGATTTTGTGATTACTCCCGACTGGATAGATGAGACCCTGGTTAACAGGTCCAGTGAGCGTTTGTAATCAGCTTGGGGGCGAACGCTGGGGTAAAGGCGCGGCACTGTTTCAATATTGTGATTAAGAACTGCAGGCGTCGTCTGTACAATCACATCAAGGGCGTCCCAGTTTCCATTGAGGTCGGAGATCAACAGCTCAATCTCTGTATCTGGAGACAGGTTTCGTATCTCTCTCATGGTTTCCGCAATGTGCGAGGCGCCTCCATCGGCGAGATCATCCCTCGTTACCATCGTCAAGACGGAATATGATAAACCGATCTGAGCTATTGTATCAGCAATGCGTGCCGGTTCCTTACTGTCGGGTTTCTGAACAGCTAATTTTCCCACGGCGCAAAAGGTACAGCGGCGAGTACAGTTTGGTCCAAGTAGTAAAAATGTTGCCTGCCCTTCTGCGAAGCACTGCATCTGGTTGGGACATTTTGCCTCTACACAAACTGTGTGCAGCAATTTATTGTTGATAAGCGACATTATTTTATTGGATGGCGACGACGGTATCTTTACCCTCAACCATGGTGGCTTTGTTCCTTTTTGTGACATGTGACTGACCTTCTCCATAATCTATGAAAACCAAAATGCTTCAGCATTAATGTAATCTGTGTCCTAAGTTTTCATCAATGACTGGGTCTATTGCCACAGTTCTTGCCCGCTGTCAAGATGGTTGGTGGTCAACAAGTCAAGTTTCTTAGACACACAGACTATTTCGTTTATATCGCAGGTGTCGCTACGGTACCATACTATAAGTGGGCCTGGGTCGTACTGGTCTTCGTCGGTGCGACTGTTCCCCTGGGCTTTGTCTG
Organism: uncultured Syntrophaceae bacterium; assembly: GCA_964394725.1. Classification (GTDB taxonomy): domain Bacteria; phylum Desulfobacterota; class Syntrophia; order Syntrophales; family UBA2210; genus JAFGPZ01. The sequence goes on along the minus strand of CAYMYS010000001.1, from coordinate 30,682 downwards.
GAATATTTCAGATGCATTTAACGGGCTCATGGCCATTCCAAACCTGATCGGCCTCATCGCACTTTCGCCGATGATCTTTGCCATGCTGAAGGCCTACAAAAAGAAGTAAAGATCAGATTCAAAAGAGCACTCAGTGAAAGCCGGTTGAATCGTACATATTGTTAATGGTCGTTCACCGATGCCCTGACTTTTAACCTCGCACGTTCCTGCCGTCACGATTAATCCGGCGGCGGGAACTCCTTCAAAACAGTTTTCCACACCCTGTAACACCATGGATTATCCATCTGATTAACAAAGCTTGGTGAATTTGGGGGACAGTGTATATATTGTCTACTCTTTTCTTCGGAAAATTGATATGTTGAGTCCAATATGTCTTACCCCATAAGTTCACGACCATACCGAGCGCACACAAGGAGCTTGAGGGGACAGCGAGAGGATTATTTTTAGATATGCGAAAATTAGCCTTTGGGTACTCAACGAGATGCAATATCAGGTGCGAGCACTGCGTGGCTTCGGGAGATATTCCTGATAGCCGGAAAATGGATCATGACAGGGCAAAAGAAATCATTGTCGAGATAGCCCAGGCAGGTGTCGGTGGCATAAGTTTTTCCGCCGGTGAACCCCTTCTCTATTTCAATGAAATCGCAGAGCTTGTGAAACTGTGCAGACAACTGGGAATATATACGAGGATTGTTACCAATAGTTTCTGGGCAGAGACGGCAGAGGCTTCCCTAAGCCTTGTTACAGAATTGAAGGAAAAGGGCCTTTGCCAATTGAGATTGAGTTACTCACGGTGGCACCAGAAAAATATAAACCGGAACAACGTATTGAATGCGGCACAGAGCTGCCGGAAGATCGGGTTAGATTATTTTGTGTCCTTTGTTACCGATTTTTCCATCAATGATGATCCCTATGAGCAGTTTTTGCGAGATCACTGCCTCGTATTTTTTCCCGAACCCATCATATACGCAGGTCGTGCGGAGTCTTTCAAGCGAAGGAATATTCTCACCGATTATCAGGCAAACTGCTGCGACATGAACCCCTATCTCACACCCGATCTTGATATGTATGCCTGTTGCGATGCAGGGAGCCATTTCCAGGAAACAAGATTTTTTTATCTTGGGAACCTGAAGGACAATTCAATGGAAGAGCTTTTTACTAAAACTGAAACAGACCGGTTGTACAACTGCATCAGAACCATGGGGATAACAAATATTGCATCCTTTACCGGTATGAAGGCCCGCGAGATAATAACCTATACCAAATGCGAGCTCTGCCGGAAACTCTTTAACTCCCCTGAAACAGTAACGCGGTTGCGGGCAGAAGTGTCGCAGCTGGAAGCCTGGCGCCGATAGGGCGCAATCGGCGCGAGTAAATAGGGGCAGTTGAACCGGCTCAATCATTCGGTGCAGAGGACTTTATCCGACCATTTGGCGGAAATGGCAACACTGCCAAATCCGCCAAATGTCGATTTATGGAGAGGCTTCACAGTCTCTCAGGTTGCTGAAAAGCATGGCTGGACAGAGCCGATGGTATGGGTACTGGTCCTGGAAGACAAAGATGATATTAAACAAATTAAATAACTTAGCTGGTGATTGAGGACATGGGACCTGTGAGATTGGAATGACTGCGTCCGGCCTTTCGGCCATGATTGGCCGGGACCTATCTCCGCCCAAATGATGCGCACATTCTTTACTATTTTTCACATCCCGCGATATGGGGGGACGTTTGTGCAGAACGTGCTTTGCGTTTAAAGTAATTTAAGGGAAGCGTCCCATAATTTAATCTGTTTTTTCTTAAATCGGTAACATAGCCGGGCTGGAATGGTAATTCTAGTTTATTGGGGAAAAATATGAATAATGGTTGTATAGTGAGGAACCATATTTGTAGGGGCAGGCCCCTGTGCCTGCCCGGTTAATGAATGGGAACATAAAACTACCACATGCTATAGGACCGTGCAGATCAACCATTGGGAAGAGGGGCAGCTCAAAGGCAGGGCATTATACGTGTTGAGAGAGTGGATGCACATTAAGATAGAAAAAGGGAAATTACTTACATGGAATTGATCGAACTTGGATTGGACCGTTGGTTTAAAGATCGGGCCAGTGAACTATGTAAACCTGAACAGCGAATTGCCCGGGTAACTGCCGTTGATCGAGGCTGGTATACAATCAGGAATGAGCATGGGGAAGTCCCCGCCCAGGCAACAGGCAAATTTCTGAACTCTACGGAATCGACTATCGATATGCCCTGCGTCGGTGATTGGGTCTGTGTGCAGTACGAAGACTCCGGAAATTCCGTGGGCATCCATGCGATTCTGCCGAGAAAATCCTTTCTGCGTCGGAAAACTGCCGGGAAGAACATCGAGTTTCAGATGATCGCGGCAAATATTGATACAGTCTTCATTGTTCAATCGTGCCACTACGATTTTAATGTGAGCAGACTTGAACGCTATCTGGTGATGGCCACTGAAGGTTATGTTGCACCATTGCTCATTCTAACCAAAACGGACTTGGTCGGTGCAGATGAACTGGAACAATTAATCTCGGAAATTCGTGATAGCGGGATTAACACAAGGATTATTGCTGTCAGTAATGTAACTGGAGCTGGTTTAGACCAGGTCAAAGAGTTTATGGGCTTTGGAAAAACATACTGTATAGTTGGTTCCTCAGGAGTTGGTAAGTCGACGCTCATTAACCAACTCACCGGCCATGATACATTGAAAACAAGAACAGTCAGTGATTCCGGAGAAGGACGACACACGACTGTTCGTCGTCAACTTATCGTTCTTGAACAGGGTGCAATGTTGATCGATACACCGGGAATGCGAGAGGTAGGCATTGTGGGTGCCGGCGAAGGAATGGATGACAACTTCGATGATATCCAGGAATTATCGAAGAGTTGCCGCTTCACCAATTGCAGCCACAGGACGGAACCTGGATGCGCAGTTTTGAAGGCACTTAAAGACGGTACACTGCGGCAGGAACACTATCAGAATCATGTAAAGCTCAAGGCGGAGTCAGCATTGAATGAGATGTCATATACTACTGATAAGCGGAAAAAGGGGAAACCATCTGGAAAAGGTGTTCGCTCTGTAATGAAGCATAAACCCTGATAGGATGAGATTATTTTCAATGTATGACGAATGGGTGACGCCTTATCCTTCCATTTACAAAAAATGCCAGGATTGGCAAAAATTGTAAATGCCGATCTATCGAGATGCTTCATCGTCTCTCAGGTCGCCGAAAAGCATGGTTGGACAGAACCGATGATATGGGTGCTGGCCCTGAGACCAAAATGATCTTAAGCGATTATAAACACTTAACTGCTTGTCCTGAGCCGCATTGAGGACTTCCTTCATGGTCCGCTGTGCCAGGGGTGAAAAGGCCAGCAGCTTGCCGTTCTGCCTTCAAGCTCTTCATCGGGGATGCAGTCGAGTACGACTCCCCACTCATGGGTCTGCACGGCTGCGGGGAGTTTCAATCGATGGACCTGCTCCCCGTCTCGAATAAAAGGCAATGGCTATCATCCCTGTGTTATAGGCCGTAAAATATGCAAAGTATTCATAGTCTGTCAAGGCAATGCCGGCAATGGGAATATGTGACTAAATCCTGTTGACAGGGCAAGTCTATTTCCTATAATAAGCGTTAAGGTACAATTTTCGTAAACGGTTACAATTACTGTTCAACGTGCCCTGCCTTCGGACAGGGTAAAAGACGACAGAATTTATTAATGAAAGTGGAGAGAGATTATGGCATTAGTGACATTGAAGGAAATATTAAAGGAGCATAAGGGTGCCGTTGGGGCTTTCAGTACCTATGATCTTTTTACTGCCCAGGGTATTGTGCAGGGTGCAGAGGAATCGGGATTGCCGGTTATACTGATGATCGGCCAACCCCCCCTCAATCAGCCGGGAAATGAATATGTTGGTCAGATTATGGTTCAGCTTGCCCGCGAGGCAACTGTCCCCGTATGTGTCTTCCTGGACCACTCAAAGGATTATGAAACGTGCATGAAGGCTATGAAACTGGGATTCAGCGCCGTTATGATCGATGGCTCCCACCTGCCGCTGGAAGAAAATATTGCGATTACAAACAAGGTCACCGAGGCGGCACAGGCCCTGGGTGTTTCCGTAGAGGCCGAACTGGGCGCACTGGCAGGCATAGAAGATGGTGAAGAGGCAAAGAAGGCAAAGATGACCGATCCTTCACATGTCGAAGAATTTCTCAGCAAGACATCTGTCGATGCCCTGGCCGTTTCCATCGGGAATGCCCACGGGCTGTACAAGGGTGAACCGAAGCTGGATTTTGACCGTCTCAGCACAATTAAAAAGATCTCCGGCGATGTACCCTTGATTCTTCACGGAGGTACTGGTCTGACACTTGAGCAATTTGCCAAGGGCGTCGAAATAGGGATCAAGAAGATCAACATCGGTACGGAAGTCAAAACAACATATATCAGGGCATTTATCGAGGCCCATGAGAAGAACGTATCCGCCTATGATATGGTCGGTATTCCCCAGGCCTGCAAGAATGCCGTGGCGGCTATGGTCCAGGACAAACTGGAATTCTTTGCAAGGGGATACAAAGCCCTGATCTAGGAGGCCCTCGGGTACTTACAGAGACGTAACAAAAGAATCATGAAGGAGAATGAGCGGTGATGCTATTAAAGGGAAATCTATTGATAGGTCAATCGGGGGGTCCCACCCCTGTGATAAACGTCAGTCTGGCCGGTGTGCTCGATGAGGCGAAAAAAATGCCGGAGATTGGAAGGATCTATGGGATGAAGCAGGGGATAGAGGGTGCATTGAAGGGGGATCTCTATGATCTGACGGATGAGCCCGACGATCTGGTTGATAAACTGATGTATACGCCGGCTTCCGTTCTGGGGAGCTGCCGTCATCAGCTGACAAAAGATAAAGAATATGAGACCCTTCTTCTCCGGCTCTTTGCCGACTACGATATCAGGTACTTCGTTTATATCGGCGGCAATGACAGTATGGATACCTGCCACAAGATTTCCAGCCTCACCCGGGAGAAGGGATATGACATGCGGGCCATCGGTGTGCCGAAAACGGTTGACAATGATCTCCCCGAAACGGATCACTGCCCCGGTTATGGCAGCGCAGCCCGCTTTGTCGCACTTGCAACGGTGGAGTCGGGGCGCGATCTGGAGTCGATGCAGACCTTTGAGGATGTGGCGATTTTTGAGATTATGGGGCGTCATACGGGATGGCTTGTCGGTTCCAGTGCCCTGGGAAAACGGTGCGAAGCCGATGCACCGCATCTGATCTATATGCCGGAACGGATATTCGATGAGGAGAAATTTCTCAAGGACGTGAAGGCAGTTCACGATAGACTGGGGTATGTCTATGTGGCGCTCAGTGAAGGGGTGCGTTATACTGACGGGGAATTTATCGGTGCCAAGGATGCCAGGGTCGATGCCTTCGGTCATACTGCCATATCCTTCGGTACGGGACCGGGGGTATATCTGTGCAACCTTCTTGCAGCCCGCTTGGGTTTGAAGGCCCGCTGCAACCGACCCGGAACCATACAGCGATCCATGACCAGTGTTGCCTCATCGAGCGATGTGAGAGAGGCCTTCATGGTTGGCCAAAAGGCGGTGCAGTTTTTTGCCGAGGGTATCTCCGACGTGATGGTTACGCTGGATCGCTCCGGTGGAAGAGGGTATGAATGCACTGCCGGGCAGGTCCCGCTGGAAAGGGTGGCCAATGTCGAGAAGTTTCTTCCCGAAAACTTTATTAATAGAGAGGGGAATTTTGTCACTCAGGAATTTATCGATTATTGCATGCCCCTCATCGGGGATCCTATCCCCGACTATGCGAGGATAGGTCAGGGTCGTTAGCTGGGATAAGGACTCCGGGATACAGACATGTAACGCCCGGGCACAGAGAACCACTCCCTGTGCCCGGGCGTTATTGTGTGAAACGTGTCTATCCTGACAAAGCAGTAAAAAGTCATTTTCAAGCGGATTTGAGCATTTCGGGAAAGAGATGATTGCGGTGATTGGCGTTAAAAAATCTAATTGTTTGAGTGCGTAAGCACGAATTTTAGATTTTTAGCCAAGCTCAAATATCATCCCCGAAATGGTCATCAAGCGAGGAAATAACTTTTTACCATACCCTCAATTGTTATGCCTTAAAGTTTTCCTCTTCCAGTGCCAGCACCTGATTAAAGGCATTGGTGAGAAAATCGGCCTTGGACTCCATTTTTTCTGTAAAACCGACGCTCAACCAGGCATCGACAATTTCCTTCCCCAGGAAGGGTGCCGTGATCCAGCCGCCCAGGGTAATCACATTGGCATTGTTGATGATTTTTGCGCGTTCTCCCGAGAAGATATCATCGACTACGCATGCGTAGATTCCCTTGAATTTATTTGCGACAATGGCCATACCCTGACCCGTTCCGCATATGAGAATGCCTCGATCTGCCGTGCCGGCCTGGATGGCCCGGGCAACGGGAGGCGCCTGTTCAAAATAGGGTTTTGCCTTGTCTTCCGACTCTATACCGAAGTCGATTACTTCTATCCCCTCTTTCGATTTCAGATGATTCACTATCCCCTCTTTAAGGGGAAAACCGGAAAGATCCGATGCTACAGCGATTTTTATTGTACTCATGAATGACACTCCCTTTTTAGGTTGATAATTTCCTTGGCCTTCGTTACGATTTCGGCTGCCGTCAGGCGATACCGCTGTTGGAGATATTCTAATGTACCGACTTCTCCAAACTCCTCATTGACACCGACTCTGCGGAGCAATGTGGGATATTGTTCCGAAAGGACCTCGGAAACGGCCGAACCGAGACCGTTGACAATCTGGTGATTTTCACAGGTCACCACGGCGTTCGTCTTTTTTGCATAATCGACTATCAGTCCTTCATCGATGGGCTTGATCGTTGGCATATCGATGACGGCGGCAGATATGCCCTCTTGAGAAAGCATGTCGTGGGCCTTTAATGCCTCGGGAACGAGGACGGCCCCTGTGGCTATGATGGTCACATCGGTCCCTTCTTTCAGGACCTTTCCTTTGCCTATTTCAAAAGATTCTCTTTCATCATAAATTGGGGGAACTGCCCGCGGGTGGAGCCTGATGTAGCAACTTCCCTTGTATGATGCCGCTATTTCCATAAATCTCTTCAGAGACAGGCCGTCGCAGGGTTCCATTACGACGAGTCTCGGAATATTCCTCATAAGGCCAAGATCTTCAAAGGGCATATGCGTTCCGCCGTTCAATGCCCCCGCTATTCCGGGGAAGGAACCGACAAGTTTTACATTGAGCCTCGCGTAATTTGCAGAAATGAAGAATTGATCGTAGGCCCTCCGGGCGGCAAAACAACCGAAACTCCCTGCAAAGGGTATTTTCCCCGTTGCCGAAAGTCCTGCCGCTATTCCCACCATGTTTGCCTCGGCCACGCCGACATCGAAGGTTCTTTCGGGGAACCTGTCTTTAAATATTTTTGTGCTGTTCGCCTTCATCAGATCAGCCTCGAGGAGAACGATATCCTCGTTCTCCTCGGCCAGTTCTATGAGAGTTTCGGCATAAACAACACGCATTTCCTTATTCATACATCCTCCACATTAATTCCGTTCCAGTTTTTCCAGTGCCTCTTTCGTCTGCTCTTGTGATACGGGCATGTAATGGTTGGCAACGTCCCCTTCAGCGTAGGACGCACCCTTTCCCTTGATCGTGTCGAGTATGATCATAGACGGCCGCTCTTGTTCCTTTTGAGCCGCTTCAATGGCCTGGGCCAGTGCTTCGAAATTGTGGCCATCGACGTGCTGTGTAAACCATCCAAAGGCCTTCCATTTTGCATCCAGATCGCCGAGACTCATTATTTCATCCGTATATCCGCCGATTTGCATTCTGTTGAAGTCGGTAAAGGCAATAAGGTTGCTCAGTGCATAATGGGGGGCAGCCATTGCCCCCTCCCAAATTTGTCCTTCGTCGGACTCACCGTCGCCGATGATCAGGTATACATTTCGATCTATTCTATTGAGCCTGTTTCCCAAGGCGAGGCCGATGGCCGTCGATATCCCCTGCCCCAGAGATCCCGTAGTCATGTCGATGCCGGGCGTCAGGTTCATATCGCAGTGGCTCGGCAGCCTGGTTCCACCTCGATTCAGCGTCTCCAGCCAGTCGGCGGGAAAGTATCCGCGAAGTGCCAGCGTTGCATACAGTGCCGGTCCGGCGTGTCCCTTTGACAGGACAAGGCGGTCCCGATCCTCCTTTTTCGGGTCCTCAGGGTCGATCTGCATATAACGGTAATAGAGGAGGGTGAGAATCTCCACGATGGAGAGGGCGCCACCCACATGGCCTTCTCCAAGAGATCCGAATGCCTGAATGGTCAGCCTTCTGATCTCCTTTGCCTGTTTTTCTAATTCTTGAATTTGTATTCTATCCATAGATACCTCATCAGCATTTAAATTCATCGTACCTTAACAAAAAAACACTCTCAGAAAAAGTTTTTTTTAAAGGGAAGAGCGAGAGCATATCCCGCACCTTGCTGCGGGGAGCTTCAATGAACGGAAAAGAGCTCAAGGAGGTGTCACCTTTGTTCGCAGAATATGCGGAGTTAGATCTGGACAAGCATCAGTTGTAGGTATATATATGAAGGGTTATATATATCCTTGACAGTGTCTATGTTTTGATATAATACGAAACCTTGTAATGATATAAAGTCATATGCTTATGGGTATGATTATTTGCTGGAGGATTTTACTGTGAGTAGTTTGCTTTTTGACCTTTCAGGTCGTACGGCCGTTGTGACCGGTTCCGGTCGCGGTATTGGCCGTACATTGGCCCTTGCCCTGGCTGATGCCGGTGCCGACGTTGCCATTTCCGATATCGATGGTGATGCCGCAAAACTGGTGAAACAGGAAATAGAAGAGAAGGGAAGGCGCTCCCTGTCCATGGTTACCGATGTTGCCGATACTGCGCAGGTGGATAGTATGGCCGGTGCAATTATGGACGAGTGGGGGCATATCGACATATTAATTAATAATGCAGGCATTAATATTCGTAAACCCATTTTGGAACTCGAGCCCGAGGAATTTGACAAGGTCTACAATGTCAATCTGAAAGGCGTTCTGATCTGTTCGAAGAGAATCGCACGGGAGATGGTGGCCCAAAAGTATGGAAAGATAGTCAGTATCGCATCTCTGACAGCGGTCACCATTGTTCAGGGTATGCAGATGAGTCCCTACTATGTCACCAAGGCCGGTGTAGTCCAGTTAACAAAGGCAGCGGCCGCCGAGTGGGGTGCCGATGGTGTCTGTGTCAATGCCATCAGTCCCGGCTGGTTTATCTCCGATATTAACCGCAATCTCTGGGAAGATCCCGCATACATGAAATTGCGTGTCGATCATACCCCCATGGGTCGTGTCGGAAAATTAGAAGACCTGGTCGGTACCGCCGTTTTTCTCACCTCGCCGGCATCGGATTTTATCACCGGTCAGAATATCGTAGTTGATGGAGGATTTTCCATCTGGTAATTTAATGGTGATTGTAATCGGTTTCAGGTTCGTTTCGTACGCCTTTGTTTGCTCTGATTCTCACAATAAGTGAAACTGTATTGTATTACACCTTCCTGTAGTTCTGGATATAGCAAATAACTCTAACGAAGAAAGATTGAATGGAAGCATTGGTACGTGACATATTTCATGTCGGCCTCACGGTCCGTCATGTTGACTGGCATAAGAGTTTTCTTGCCGAATGCCTGGGAATGCAGGTCCTCAGTGATTCCAGTCGCGAAGGCGATTGGATCAGCAGTGTAACGGGCCTTCCCGGTTTCAAGGCGAGAAATGTCTATATGACGCCCGACGGGGCCAACAGACTCGAAATGTTCGAAATAGCGAGTCCTCCTCTGGTGGATGTCCCCCTGTCACTTGGAGTGTACCTGGGGGTATCGCATGTCTGCATCGGGACCAAGGATGTCGGAAAGATTCGCGATAGGGTGAAAAAACAGGGGCTGTCCATTATTGAAATTCCCGGCATGATACAGAAAGAGGCATTGATCTTTCAGGATGTGTCCGGTCTGTTCTGGGAGATTGTGCCCAATGACGCCAAAGGGTATTCTATTGAGGTCGTCGTGTCTGACCTCGATCAATCGATGGAATTCTATTCGGGGTTGTTGGGACTTGAGGCTCTCGAGAGATTTGACAGAGACCTTCCCCTGCAGGACGGTTCGGGACAGTGGCTCATGGCCGACGTGCGGGTGCAAAGGATCAATTCCCCCTGCAACCAGGTCATCGAACTTTATCAATATAACAACATTACACCATTCAAAAATCCCCGCGATACGATTAATTACATGGGATTTCATCATATTGCATTTCGAGTAGCCGATGCCTTAGATGCCTTTGAAAGGATTCGGTCGAAGGGCTATCGTTATATAAGCGAGCCGCTCCATATTCCCGAGGGCCCCAACAGGGGCGGAGTTCTCTTTTATTTTTATGATGGTGATGGCACTGTCCTTGAATGTCTTCAACCACCATCAACAAGTAATCTGACATAGGTATGAAAGGAGGTGTTAGCGGACAAAGAATAGAGGGATAGCAGATTGATTTGCTGAGGGTCATTTCAGTGAAACTGAAAAGAATCATTTTACACATACTCCAAGATTAGAGAGGAAATTACAATGAGTAAAAAGTATGTAACATTGTTATTTGTGGTTGTTGTAGCCTGTGTATTTATGCTGCAGCCGAGTCTTTCCATAGCCAAGGCCCCCACCTACACCATAAAGCTGGGTCATCACAGTGTGGCTTTTGATAAGTTCCCCACCGATCCCCCCGTAGTGAATTCTCTCATATTCAAACGCATCGTAGAGGCCGACACGAACGGTGATGTGGAAGTTAAGGTATATCCCAATTTTAAACTGGGCGATACACGTGAAATGACAGAATCGACGCAGATGGGCGCCATTCAGGCAACGATTAACTACACCTCTGTCTTTACCATTTTCACCAAGAAGATAGCCATGTTGCAGATCCCCTATATTTTCCCTAATCCTGAAATTGCCATGCGTGTCCTGCGAGGACCCTTCGGTGACGAACTTGCCGAAGCGGTACGTGCAGAGACGGGAATTCGTGTGCTGAACTGGTGTGAAGGTGTGGGATTCAGACAGTTCTACAGCAAGAAACCGATCTTTACCCCGGCAGACATGAAGGGGATGAAATTCAGGGTACCTGAAAACAAGGGATTGCTGCTGATGTTCCGCGGCATGGGCGCAGGCGTCGTAACCATCCCCTGGAGTGAGCTCTATACTGCTATGCAGACGGGAGTGGCCGAAGGCGCTGAGACTGAAAGTTCTTCGGGACTGGTCATCAAACTGGATGAGGTTATCAAGTATCTCACCATCAGTAATCACGCATACAATATTCAGCCGCTCTTGATGAACGATGCCTATTATAAGAAACTGCCTGAAAATTATCAGTACATCATACAGAAGGCAGCCGATCAGTCCGACCGCGCAGCCAATGGATACAGCCGTGTTGCAGATTACGGCGCAATTCAGCAGTATCTCGATGCAGGTGTGAAGGTGAATTACCTTACCGAGGAACAGAAAGATCAGTTCAAGGCCCTGGCGCAGCCCCCGTATCTTAAATGGGTTACGGGAGAGGTTGGCAAGGAATGGATTGACAAATTTACGAAGGCCATCGACGTAGAGAAGGCCGCATGGGATAAAGAAATAAAGGCAAAGATGGGAAAGTAAGATAACAGTTCGATATCCCCTTGGCGTTCCAATGTGCCAGGGGGATATCGAATGATATAAATCCCTGGGTATAATCGACTGGTATGAAGAAGGATCGGCAGCCATTAAGGAAGAAGGGGAAGGCCCCCGTGCAGTGAAATGCTTTATTCTCAACAACTATGTTTTTGTATTAATGTTCATTATATCGTTGTTCAAATTGTCCGGCTTGTGTGTTATTTTAAGGGCATAAAACCTTATGTCTTTGAGTGGATTCGATTTATTCGTAAATAGCAAACAATCCCTTTTGTGAGGGAATATATATAGTGCGGAATATGTACAGGCAGTAAGGATAGTGACAAAAGTTGCGCCACTGATGATGTGACGCTTTTCATCTCGACACGGGAGTATAAAAAATATGTTTAAATTTATTCGAGCCTTTAATCAAACAGCCTACTGGATCGACTGGGCGGACAAGTATTTTTCTTTTGGACTATTGATGGCGGTCTTTTTGTGCATAATGCTGCAGGTCTTTTGCAATTATGTGTTAAGCAACGCCCTTTCATGGACGCAGGAGTTGTCAAGAATATTACTGGTCTGGTTGACTTTTTTCGGCGCCGCCCTGGTGACGCGCCGCAAACTGCATATCGGACTGACGATGCTTGTGGAAAGGACACCCCGCAAGGTTCAAAATATTGTCATGGTTCTGGGCTATATAGTCGCCATCTTTTTTGTCGTTGCAACCATCACCCATGGATGGAGTCTCAGCCTCTTCGGCACAGCTCAGACGTTAACATATCTGAATATTTCCTATTTCTGGTGCTACGTCGGAATACCCATTGGCGCAAGCTGCATTCTTCTGCAGATTGTATATCTGGTTCTCAATGAATGCCTTTCATTTTTCAGTAAGGAAGATCTGATAAAAGAATTTGAGCCCGATTATATAGATATGATTGATTATTGAGGGATATCACACATGGTAGCCTTTTGTCCGAAATAACGAATTGATACTTTAATTGAGGTTCAGTCTATGATCACGTTCATACTTGTCACATTTGCAGTTCTCCTCCTGGCGGGTGTTCCTATCTGTTTCGTGCTGGGAACGACGACCTATTTTACCTTTCTCCAAACGGGGAATCCCCTGATCTTTAAGCTCATACCACAGCGGATGTTCGGAGCCGTCGATGATGTCGTCCTGCTGGCCATTCCCTTTTTCATTCTGGCGGGCGAGGTGATGAATCATGCCAAAATTACCGAGGGACTGATTCGCTTTGCCACTGTCCTCGTGGGACATCTTCGAGGTGGGCTTGCCCATGTGAACATCGTTGCCAGCATAATCTTCGCCGGCATATCGGGGTCGGCCGTGGCCGATACGGCCGCCCTGGGGAAGATACTGATTCCAGCGATGAAAAAAGATGGCTATGATGAAGGCTTCAGCGCAGCCGTCACTGCAAGTTCATCGGTTATTGGTCCCATTATTCCGCCCAGTATTCCCATGATCATCTATGCCTCCATCATGCGTGAGTCGGTGGCCGCACTCTTTCTCGGAGGGTTTCTTCCCGGCATCGGTATGGGTCTGTGCCTCATGGCGGCGGCCTATGGCATTTCGCGATACAAGAATTATGGGACAAAGAAGCAGCGTGCCACGGTAAAAGAATTTTTCCGGGCCCTCATGGCGGCCAGCCACGGTCTTATTATGCCGATCATCATACTCGGGGGTATCCTGGGTGGTATCTGCACCCCCACGGAGGCCGCGGCCATCGCAGTTGCCTATGGGCTTTTCGTTGGATTTTTCATTACACGAGCCCTCAAGCTGTCGGATATTTTCCCCATGTTTCTTCGAAGCCTTCTGACATCGACGATGATCCTCTTTGTCATTGCAACGGCCTCCCTCTTCGGCTGGGTTGTAGCCTTTTATGATCTTGGGGATAAGGTTGCCTATTTCATCCTCGGTATTTCCGACAATCCGATTATTCTGTTGCTCCTCGTCAATCTATTACTGCTTTTAGCAGGGATGTTCATGGATCTCACCGTCAATATCGTCATCTTCGTCCCCCTGCTGGCGCCGCTGGTCATTACGCAACTCGGGTTGCATCCCCTTCATTTCGCCCTCATCGTCCTTGTCAATCTGACTGTCGGTCTGTCAACGCCCCCCGTGGGATTGACACTCTTCACGGCCTGCGGTGTCAGTTCGGTCAAATTTGAAGATCTGGTGCGGAAGATATTACCATTTACAGTGATGCAGATGGTGCTTATACTATTTGTTACCTTTGTTCCATTCCTTTCTACATTCCTGCCCAGATATTTTGGATATATAAAATAGCTGGCCGGTTTTTGTTTGATAGAGAAAAATTATTAAAGGAGTTTTAAAAAGATGGATGTTACTGATAAAATAGCCCTTGTTACCGGCGGGGCATGCAGTATCGGCCGGACGATTACTGCAACGCTTGCCAGGCAGGGCGCCCATATCGTAGTGGGAGACATAGTTGATAGTGCCTTTGAAGATATAAAGAAGGAAATAGAGGGGTACGGGCGGCAGAGTATGACCGCCCATCTCGATGTGACCGACGGCGAAACGATTCAAAAGATGGTGGAGGCGGTCATTGCCCGCTTCGGTCGCATAGATATACTGGTAAACAATGCCGGTGTTGTTGCCGCTCCGGGATGGGCCGATCGTGATGACACGACGGACGCGGACTGGGATATAACTCACCGTATAAACGTCAAGGGTGTAGCCAATGTTTCCAATGCAGTGATTCCCCATATGAAAGCGGCTCGCTATGGAAAGATTATCAATATTGCGTCTGTAGCGGGAAAGCAGGCTACCGTCATTAATCCTGCCTATGCCGCTTCGAAGGCGGGAGTTATCAGCCTGACGCGGACCATGACCATGATCCTGGCGCCCTATAACATCAATGTCAATGCCGTCTGCCCGGGACTTCTCTGGACACCCATGTGGGAAAAACTGGCCTACAAGTGGGCCAAGGTCAATCCTGATTTTGAAGGCCTATCGGCACGGGAAATTTTCGATAAATCCGTTGCCGCGAGGGTTCCCTTGGGAAGACCGCAGGAACCGGAAGATGTGGCAAATCTGGTTGCCTTTCTGGCATCCGAGGCCGCCTGCAATATAACGGGACAGGCAATTAATGTCGATGGAGGCTCGCGGACGGACTAGTCCACGGCGGGCCGGTAAAAACAGTACCTCGACCCTAGATGGAGCGTCGAGTTGATATAGAGGTAGTTTATACTACCAAACTTTTTAACGTTACAGGAGTAAAAGAAATGGTAAAAAAAGAACCAGCCAAGAAAGATAAGTTGCCAGTTGTCGCAGAAAAGACACTGCTGGAGATGTATAAGAAGATTTACGCTACACGTCGCTTTGAATTGACCTGTATAGATCTCTATCGCCAGGGATTGATTCGGGGGTTTCTCCATCCCTACCTCGGCGAAGAGGCGATCGCCGCCGGGGCCTGTACTGCCATTAATGCAGATGATTATATCATCAGCACCCACCGGGGCCATGGTCACTGTGTCAGCAAGGGCACAGATCTGAAACTGATGATAGCCGAGATAATGGGCAGGGAAACAGGTCTCTGCAAGGGCCGCGGTGGTTCGATGCACATTTCGTGCAAGGAGGACAATAACCTGGGCGCCAATGGTATTGTTGGGGGAGGCATTCCCATCGGTACGGGTGCGGGAATGGGAATCAAGATAAGGGGCACCAGTCAGGTGGTGGTTACTTTCTTCAGTGACGGGGCATCGAATAATGGTGTCTTCGCCGAATCAATCAACCTGGCATCGATTTACAAACTTCCCGTTATCTTTATGTTGGAGAACAATCATTATGCCGTCGGCACAAAGGTGGAATTTTCCTCGGGAGACTGCAACCTTGCGGGCCGTGGGCCTGCCTATGGCATACCGGGGGTCTGCGTAGATGGAAACGATGCCGTCGCCGTATATAATGCGACAAAAGAGGCTGCCGAACGGGCGCGAAAGGGAGAGGGTCCGACTCTGATAGAGGCAAACACCTATCGCCACGGTGGACACCACGTGAATGATCCCGGTCTCTATATGGATCAGGAATTGCTCAAGCAGTGGAAAGAGCGAGATCCCATGATTGTCTTGCAGGGCAAGATACAGGACGAGGCCAAGATCAAGAAGATTGAAGAACAGATCGACGGTGAACTGGAAGAGGCAGTCGCGTTCGCCAAAAGCAGTCCAGAACCCTCTGTCGATGAGTTTTTGCAAAGCGTTATTAACGAGTAAGAATAGTAGTCAGGAGTAACACAATGTCAGAAATAATGTATCGTGAAGCATTAAACAGGGCCCTTTATGAAGAAATGAAAAGGGATCCCCTGGTATTTATAATGGGTGAAGGGATTGCTGAGTTCGGTGGAACATACAAGGTAACTGACGGTCTCTGGAAGGAATTTGGACTGGAACGTCTCATCGATACCCCCATTGCAGAGGCATCCTTTACCGGTATGGCCGTCGGTGCAGCCCTCGTCGGTGCCCGTCCTGTGATAGAACACCTCTTCGTCGATTTTACCATGCTTGTCATGGATCAGATCGTAAATCAGGCGGCCAAATACAAATTTATGTCTGGAGACCAGGGGACGGTTCCCATGGTTATGAGGACCCAGGGAGGGGCCGGAAACGGCCTTGCGGCACAGCACTCACAGAGTCTGGAGGCCCTCTTCTACCACATTCCCGGGTTGAAGTTGATTATGCCTGCCACCCCCTATGATGCCTGCGGTCTGTTAAAATCAGCGATAAGGGACGACGAACCCGTCATCTTTATCGAACACAAGCTCCTCTACATGACGAAGGGGGAGGTCCCCGATGAGGAATATCTGTTGCCCATCGGGAAGGCGGACATAAAAAGAGCGGGCGAGGACGTCACACTGATTACCTACTCAGCCATGACGCTCAAATGTCTCGAAGCCGCCGAGGCCCTTGAAAAAGAGGGTATCAGTGTAGAGGTTGTCGATCTGAGAACCCTGACACCCCTCGATAAGGAGACGGTGCTCGCGTCGGCGCGAAAAACGGGGCGTGTCATTATTGTCCACGAGGCATGTAAGCGCGGTGGTATCGGTGGAGATATTGCGTCCATGATCATGGAAGAGGCCTATGATGACCTGGATGGTCCCGTCATACGGATAGCCGGGAAAAACACGCCCATCCCCTATAATCTGAATATCGAAAAGGTATCTATCCCCTCGGTGGAGGAAATCGTCGCGGGCGTTTTAGCAATGGTATAAGTCTAAGGGATCTATTGGAGGTTAGAAACAAGCAATGGCTGTAAAAATAATCATGCCCCAAGGTGGGCAGGACATAAATGAAGGCACCGTCGTCAACTGGTTGAAAGCGGAATCTGAACCAGTGAAGAAGGGAGATGTCATCTGCGTCGTCGAAACGGAAAAGGCCGTTTTCGAAGTGGAGGCCTCGGTCGATGGTATACTGGTCAAGATAATTGTCCCCGAGGGGGGAGTGGCGCCCATCTTTTCGACCATCGGCGTCATCGCAGAAGGTGGTGAAACCGTCGATATCGACTCATTCCTGGGAGAGGAAAAGAAGGAAGAGACGGGTGTTGACATTGCAAAAATACGCACTCGCGCGGAGGGTGAAGAGAAAAAGGAGACAGGACGAATCAAGGTATCGGGGAGAGCACGGAAGCGTGCCGCCCAAAGGGGTGTCGATTTGTCCGGAATCACGGGTACCGGTCCCAATGGCCGTATAGTCGAAAAGGATGTTATTGCCTATGTGGAAGAGCAGAAAACCGCGAGGCCGCAGACTTCGGGACCATCCATTTCAGCCGATCGAGGTAGGGCTGTTCCCCTGTCAAAGATGAGGCGTGTCATTGCCCGGCGCATGCAGCAGAGCAAGCAGACGATTCCCCATTTTTATGTGACCGTTTCCGTAGTCATGGATGAGGCAATAAAATTGCGCCAAACACTGAACAAGGTTGCCGAACCGAAAATATCCGTCAACGACATGATCGTCAAGGCATCGGCCCTGGCTCTGGAGGAATTTTACCAGGTCAATGCCGCCATAAAGGGAGATGACATTGTCTACCTGAACGATGCCAATATCGGGATTGCCGTGGGCGTGGAAGACGGACTTATCGTACCCGTCCTTCCACGGGCAAACACATTGTCATTGAAGGAAATCGCTCAGCAGTCCAAGGAAATCATCGGTCTGGTGCAGGCGGGCAAACAGCCCAACCTGGAGACGGGGTCCTTTACTGTGAGCAATATGGGTATGCTGAATGTTGAAAATTTTGTCGCCATCATCAATCCCCCCGAGAGTGCAATCCTGGCAGTCGGTTCTACTGAAAAGCGAGTGGTAGTCTCAGATAGTAACGACCTCTGTATAAGAGACGTTATGACAATGACCCTGTCCGTCGATCACCGGGTCGTTGATGGGGTGCTGGCCTCCAAGTTTGTCAACAAGATAAAATATCATTTACAAAACCCAAAGACGCTGCTTCAATAGTCTAGAGGAACTGAACAGTGAGCGAATTCCCCGCAACTTGTTGCGGGGAACTTCAATATAATCGAGGAGCAAGACAGAATGGCCAAAAAAATAGTTATCATCGGCGGCGGACCGGGCGGGTATGTCGCCGCAATCAGGGCCGCCCAACTGGGAGCGCAGGTCTCTGTTGTCGAAGAGGAAGAACTGGGGGGGACGTGCCTCAACTGGGGATGTGTCCCTACCAAGACGCTGCTCCACGCCGCGCGCGTCTATCAAACCACACAGAATTGCCGACAATATGGTGTATATTGTACAACTGATGACCTCCGTTTCGATAAAATGGTGGAAAAGAAGAATACCGTCGTGCGCAACAATGTTGCCGGCATCTATGGGCTCTTCAAAAAAAACAGGATATCCCTCATCAAGGGGAGGGGGCGTATTCTCGATTCTACTACGGTGGAGATCCGTGGCAGGGACGGGCAATGTGTAAGTGAATCGGCCGATTCCATCGTCATTGCAACGGGGTCGCGGCCCCTTGTTCCGGGATTTATCACATATGATGGAGACCGGATTATAACGACGACGGAGGCCCTCGATCTTGATCACCTTCCCAAAAGTATTGCCGTCATCGGCGGTTCCGTTTCGGGGTGTGAGTTTGCCTGTCTCTTCAGTCAGCTCGGGTCACGAGTCCATCTCATCGAAATGCTCGACAGTATCGTCCCCACAGAGGACAGGGAAATCGCCCGACGGCTGGAGGGGCGCTTGAAACGACAAGGCGTCACGGTCATGACAAAGACGGCGGTGAAGGCGCTGGAACGAAACTATCCCCAGGGATCCGTCGATATAAAGATGGAAGGGGAGACCATAACCGCCGATTATTGTCTTCTGGCAATGGGCCGACGGTTGAACACGGAAGAGCTGGGGCTTGAAGAGATGGGCCTTGAATACGCACCCCAGGGGATTGTCGTGAATGACCGTATGGAGACGAACATAGCGAATATCTACGCCGTCGGAGATGTGACGGGCAAATTTCTCCTTGCCCACGTGGCAAGTGAACAGGGGATCGTGGCCGTGGAAAATATCATGGGACACACATCTTCAATGAACTATGACGCAGTACCGGGTTTCATCTATACAGATCCAGAAATTGCCAGCGTCGGTCTAAAGGCTGCCGAGGCCGTCGAGAGGGGTTTGGAAATCCTGGAGGGAAAGGCCACCTTTAAAACAAACGCCATGGCCCATGCCATGGAGGAGACGAGCGGCTTCGTAAAGACAGTAGTAGATAAAAAAACACACAGAATCCTGGGCGTTCACATGTTTGGACCCCATGCCACCGACCTCCTGGGCGAGGCGGTAACCATGGTGAAGGCGGGCATGACAGTGGAAGAGGTGAAGGAGACCATCCATCCTCACCCCACATTGTGTGAGACGGTGAAAGAGGCCGTCCTGGCAGCTGTGGGAGAGGCGATTCACGTCTGAAATAGTCGGAGATTCCCCGCAACTTGTTGCGGGGAGCTTCAATTATCAGGGCGGGTATTTGACGGTATAGATATATCTGTTCGTTTAACCGTCAACCGATAACTGTAAACAGTGACAATAATGTTACTGATGGCGCTAGAGATCCATGTATGTCTGATGCCGGAAGACATGGCTGTCAGCGTTTTTTATTCACAATAGGTTTTCCAACCAGACCATCCAATGTTTCCATCAGGCTGCGTTTCCGGGCATGCGCTTCCCTCAAATCCCGCAGGTACTGGTCCCACTGTGGCTGTTTATTCTGCTTTGACATGACGTCTCCCGCTTTGCGAAGGTATTGTGCCGCTTCCCGGTAGGCCTTGGGCTTGACCTGGGCGATCAGCCCTTCCGCTTTGTGTTTCCATATTTCCACTGCTCTATCCGGCGCGTGTTCCCGGACTGCCGATGCAATCTTATCTTCGTCAATGCCATACCAACCAAATTGTTGTTTTGGCCGTCGATCGTACCAGTGCAGCACCTGCTCCGGTTTTTTCTCCAAAATGGCGATGTCAATCAGGTCACCCACCAGAGGGAATTGGTCTTTTCGTTCCCTTCCCGTCACGTTCTGGCCGGTTTCCGGAAGGGACCAGTCCTTCTGCTTCCAGGGCAGTTCGCCTTTTTCGAGGTATCGCAACAGATATTCGCGCACCTTCGGCCAGACCTTGGCTTTGCCGCAGGCTTTCCTGCATTCTGTGAAAGTCCGTTGCGAAGGACGTTGCACGAAGTCTTCGATCCACATCGCCGCCACCGCAGGCCAGTTCTTTTCAAAGGTACGAATTTCACGCAATTTGTCGCGCAGGCTTGCGGCGATGCCGGGCCACCTTTCTTTCGTGGCCTGAATTCCCTCCTGAATCCAGTGCTCGGCATCTTCATAGCGCTTGTCATCCATTAAAAGCCGGACCAGGCGGTCGTAACTGACCGTCTTTGCCGTTTCAGTTTCACATAATGGAATAATCTCCTTATCACGTTCCGATTGTTCCAGGGCATGGATGGCCCAGTTACTGAGTTGGTCACGTTCGTAGTTGAGGCTGAAATCGTCGGTCCCTCCGGCGGGTTTCAGACCCTTCAAGCGAGTAAGCAGACGATCAGCCAATACGTCCCAGGCTGTTTTGGATTGCCGCCGGTGAAGATATTCTGCAAAGGCTTCGCACACCTCGAACTGATCTTTCAACACTGCGTCCAGCGCCCAGTCCAGTCTGTCGGCGCTGTCAAGAGAGGACTTATCCAATGCCTCGACGATCACCGGCATGCAGACGGCAATCTCCATGCCCGTTTCGCCCTCATCGTGGCTTTCCTCCACCTGGCGGGTGCCGGTAGACACAAGCTCCCGGCCCAGAGTCAGCACCTCGTCGGCGTGCCCCGACTTGAGCAGTGTTTCAAGCTTTTTTCGAATTCCCGAATAGTCCGGTGTGTATCCATCATCATTCCAGTGGTTCCGCCAGCCGGGTTCACTGCCGATGTCATTGATCTCTTTACGAAGGCGTGTCACCAGCATTTGTGTATTCCCGGAAATAAGCTGCTTGCGGTCGGATAGTTCTCTTGCCATCTCAGGATACTGTTCGGCAAGATCATGGATCAGTTCGATGAGTTGATCTTTGGTCTTTCCCTTTAGAAAATCGTCGATATCCTGTCTAATATCCTCGGGTATAGCGTTTTCATCATCAGATCCTTCATCATCCCAATCATCGTCTTCCAACAGTTCCAGGCGCTCGTCATCCTCTTTGACTTTAGGAAGGGGCCCGTTGTTTTCGACCCGCTCAAGGTATTCCATCACCACGGCCACGCCGTGTTTGCAGTCGAATTCATAAGGACAGGTGCAGATCGAATCCGGCAGGCCGTCTTCATCCAAGACCACTCTGGTGGCATAGCGTTCCGTTCCATCGACCCAGGCAATCAGGCTACCGTCGTCTGTCACGGCCAGATCGGAAACACGTCCCTGCCGTTGATAGCTTCTGCCCCGGGAGGCAATTTTTCCGTCGGCCCATTCTTCAATATCGTTCCAAGTCAGATCGGAAAACCGATCCAGTGGTCTTTTCTTTTTCGGCATTGGTTAAATCCTGGTTGCTTATTTCGAGAACCCTGTTTTAAGACAACGTTGCCGCCTCCACGAAACCCCTTGCCCGGTCGATGCGGCAAATTAGCCTTCTAATTTAATAGGTTGACTTGCAGTGGGCATCTCAAATTTCCTCCACGGGGCGGAGGCCGAGAATTATTTGTTCCATATCCTTTTCTAAAGAAATTCTTTCTTGACGCATATCACTTCGCTCTTTTTCGATATTAAATTTTTCTATGCCGACTTTATCCAAAATATCTAATTGAACCTGCAGTGGTGGAATGGGGATATATAAACCTTCGAGAAAATCTTTTGGAACTCGTTGCTGTCCCGCAGAACCTACGAAATAGCGCATGGCTGCCTTGCGGACTTCCGTTAACCGAAGTATTAAATGAATGAACTCGTTTTTTATTATTGATGTATTTTTGCTTCTTATGACGTGGAACTCTGTTGAACCAAAACCTATTCCATTTATCAGATTATTTGCGATGGCAGATTTGCCATTCTGCATACAAGGAGTAATTTTTGCCCACAGAATATCCCCTTCCTGGAAGCGTGTATACCCTGAATTGACCCGCTTAACCTTTCTTTCTTGCGGCGCAGTTATTCTTCCTTCTTTACCGTCAACAGATTCCATTGGGATGAAAGAGACCTCATCTGAAAGGTCCAGATTTATTTCAGTGGAAGGATTCACCCAAGCGAAATCCGATAACTGTTTGCAAGCATAACTTGATCCGATTATTAGGTTGCCAAGAGTCCAAGAATACCGATTAAATTCGACACCCCATCTATCGAGTTTTTTAAAACGTTTAGCCATAATTTTTGGCAATCGTTCACCTGGATTTATTTGAACAGCTGCAGAGGCCAATATTTCCTTGGAGATTTCGCTTTCTGCTTTGCTGATCCTATAAAACTGAGCTTCAATTCTCTGCTTGGCCGATCTCCAATACGCCACAATCTTTCGCTGAACGGCCAACGGCGGGATGGGAACCTTGAAGCCAAAAAAATCAGATTCTTTAAAACGGTTTCTGCTTATAGCTGCCGAACCTATCGATGCGGCATTGACAGCCTTAATGACCTTCTTGGAGGTAAAGAGCAAATAAATATACTCGGTCAGTGCAACAGAATTGTTTAGCTCAAATTGAGGGAATTCATTGGAAACGTAAAAACCGACAAAATTTTCAGGAACCACAGCAAAAGATTCCTTCCATGCGAAGAGCCGGTTGTAAATGATGCAACCAGGCTTTAACGAATGAAGGTAGTTTGCACTTTGTTCTTTGCCCAAAACTGTTTCCCGATGAAAAACCCCCTCACCATACCACTTGACTCCGGCCATCTGATATTCGGTATTAGGCGCAACTCGCTCTTTGCTGTCAATCTGAGTCGCGAACTTATAAACAGGCAGCAGTTGCCATTCATCAGGAAGCTTACCAAACCTTAGAAGACTTAAAGTGGGTGTCCATTTCTCAACTTCGGACCAATATAGACAAATTGGCCTCTTGGAAATCACAGCGGCACTCATTCTTCCGCCCCTCCCGCCTCAACAAATGCCGTGGGGTCTAACAAAAACTCCCGATACCACTCTAAGCATGTCTTTTCGATCCCTTCCGGCTTGTTATCATTGGGATAGAGTTCATTTTGATCTTCTTCACCTGTGGCGGATATACCGACTTTTTCCGCCTCATACATAAAAATGGGGTAATCAAAGCGCTCTTTTAAAAGCTGCCGGGATTCGGCGGCCTTTTTTTCCTCCATCTGCTTGATGTAATCTTTCAGCTCCTTTTGAAGCGTTTTTCGGCTCTCGGTATCTTTGTTTTCTTTTGCTACTCCAATCGCATCTTCAAGCCGCCGGGTTTCAGTCGCGATCTCATCAGCATATTTGGCTGCAATCTCCGCTTTGGCTGTTGCATCAATCTGATCGAACTGCACTTTTTCCTCATCGCTATATTTCTGGAGAAAAAGCAGCGAGGCTTTGACGCTGGCGCCGGATGAGATAAACGTCTCCTGCGGAAGGCTGACAACAGCCTTGAGATAGGCCCGGTCTTCGACGAATTGACGCACATAGGTCAGGGAAGGGTTGTTATAAACCCCTTCAGGGAGAACGATGCCCATGCGGCCTCCGGGTTTGAGCAGATCCAGGCAACGCTCGATAAACAGGATTTCGGTTTTTATTTTAGATTTTTCACTCTTGGGCAGGTCAAAGAGGCTGGCGATAGGCCGGTTTATGGCGGCCTTCACCCGCGCCTGGGCTTCTTTGTAAGGCTCCCCGAATTCACGCACATAGCGACGTTCGTCCGTAGCGGTGACTTCGATATCGGATTCCAGCACCTTGTCCGAGGGTTCCACATTGGCGCCAAAGGGGGGATTGGTCATGACGATATCAAAGCGGGTTTCAAAGATACCGTTGACGTTCAAGAATCCATCATGGTGGTGGACCCCGCCGTGGCCATCGCCGTGCATGATCATGTTCATTTTGCTGGTGCGAGCCATGCGGTCGTTGGCGTCCGTGCCGAAGATGCAGCGGTTGGCCAAATTCCAGAGGCGCGAGCCCTCGTTGGTTTGATCGATGGTCTGCTGGATCTCATCATATTTTTCCTGAAGCAGTTTGGCCCGTTTGGTATTGGTCAGGGGTTGCTCCTTTTCTACTTTCGTGCGATAGGCGTTGTACTGCTTGTCGGCATCGGCTAGGATTTTTTCCCGCACGATCTCGAACACGCGAATCAGGAATCCGCCGGACCCGCTGGCCGGATCGCAGACCACCTCACCTTCATGGGGGTCGATCATGTGGACCATGAATTCCACGATGGTTCGAGGGGTGAAAAATTGACCAATATCCCCCCTAAAGGTTCGTCCTAAAAAACGCTCAAAGGCCACTCCCTTAATGTCCTCGCTGGTATCGGAGAGATTGTATTTCTCCAGCTTACGCACAATTTCTTCGCCCGTGGCTGGTTTTAAGTTGATACGTTCGTCATCGTCAAAAATTTTATCCATGGAATAGGATTTCCTGGTTTCCTGAAACAGGGTGTCCAGGGGATTTTCAGCAATCTGCCGATTGAGCACATCCACGGTAAAGAGGTTTTCCTTGCTGCGGCGAGTGAGCAGCTTTCGCTCCACGTAGACTTTGACAAAAAGAATTTTTGCGATTTCATCAAAAGCTGCCGCCGGGTCTTTTTTTTCACGGTTACGGATCACGTTATGGCATTGGTGCAGCAGGTCGGCGAACTCTTTTTCTTTAAAAACCCTGAGCTTGGAGAATAATTCTTTAACTTCCTTGTCCGTGGCATCGGCATGAGGGATGTTCTCGATCTCTTCGATATAGCCCGGCATCCGGTCTTTTTTGACCCGCCAGTACTTGGTTTCCCGCGAGTTGTGGGTGACAAAAAAAGGCGCGTCGGTCATCCGCGCATAATGTTCGCCCTGGGCATAATCCTGGGTCTTGATGGTCACATTATCGGATTTGCACTCCACGATAATAAACGGCGCTTTTTGATCGATCTTATCCTGAACACTGCGCCATATGACAAAATCGGCCCGTGACTGAGCGCTTCCACGTCCCGAGACATCCACCTCCTCGGATATTTGATCGATGCTATACCCATATTCTTCTATCAAAACAGTTAGATATGCTTGCCGAACCCGCTCTTCCGGGGTCAGCGGCAGCCATTTTTGTCGCACCGGGCTGAAGATTTTATTGCCTTTTATTTGAATTTCATCTGCCTTGACATAGCTCTTTTTTGGCATGTATCACTCCCAACCTTGTTCATAATTTGTCGTTTTCAGCATAACTGTAATAATTATTCCCACTGCCGATGATGATGTGGTCCTGAAATACCAAATTCAAAAGAACGGCGGCTTGTTTGAGGTCTTGTGTAGTCTGGTCATCTGCGGGCGAGGGGGCAGGGTGGCCTGAAGGATGGTTGTGGGCTACTATGAAAGCGCTTGCCGATACCCGCAAGGCTTCTTCCATCACCCGTCGAACATAGACCGTGGCTTGCGTCGGGATGCCTTCAGTAATAACCCTTTCCGCAATCAAACGGTTCTGGCCGTCCAGGAGGATTGATAAAAAGGATTCCTGGCGCTTGCCTTCAAAACGTGGCCGGATATAGGTGGCCACATCCGCCGCATCATTGAAACTCTTTGGCTGTGCGTTTTGCATCCTTACTCTTTTGCCGATTTCGATAGCAGCCTTTAGCTGGGCAGTCTTGGCGATGCCCATACCCGGAACAGTCATCAATTCTTCAATGTGGGCGCGATCAATCCCGCTGATGCCCTTAAACGTTGCCAACAGGTGCCGCCCCAAATCCTCAGCCGATTGTCCCGCTTTCCCAATCCGCAGTAAAACCGCCATCAACTCTCCATCCGATAGCGGCTCTGGACCTGAATGGAGCAATTTTTCACGTGGGCGCTCTGTCTTGGGCCAAGAAACGATACCTTTTGATTTTTTTCTCTGTTTGATAACCACCCTTGTTAATCCTTTCACTTTCCGCCTTTATCCTTCACTATCGCCCGCCCTGCATCAGTCAGTCGGTACTGCTGGAGACGGCTGTTGGGTTTATCGGGAATGGTGTATTCAATAAGCTTCCTGTCCAACAACTCTTTGATCATGCGCTTAAAGGCTCCCGTTTTGCTTTTCAACTCCAGAGTTTTAGTCAGTTCATTTGCTGAAAGGGGACGTTCCTCAAGAGCCTGAAGAATTGTTTCTGACTGGGCCCCTGACTGGGCTCCTGACTGGGCCCCTGACGCTGGCTTCAAGGGGACGCGTTGAGGTGCTATCGCACCAAATTCCGGCACCTGAATAACGATCCGAAACACATCTCCTTCGACCATCTGGGGATCATGTCCACCATAGGCTTTGCCGTATTTCATCAACTTTCGCATGCCGGAGCCTAACTCGTCAGCGCGGTGAATCTCTCGGAAAAAAGCGCCGATCACCGGGTTTTTGGGGAACGGCGTAAATGTGGTCGGATTGAGAACCCCGAAGCCGTGTGGTTTGTTGCTGTTCTCGGTACGAACCTTTCCGTATTCGATGATCAGTTTGGCTGGAAAAGCATTGGTATATTCCCGGTGGATCAGGATGTTAGAGGCTACTTCGCGAAAGATTGCGTCGCGGATACTGATGCGATCAATGCCCTCCAGGAAAAACGGATCAGGCAGGTGTTTTTGTACAAAGGCAATAATTCGATCATAACTCTCGATCAGGTTGGTTCGGACCAGGTCCCGGTCATCGTAACTGTCCAGGTTGACCTTGCGCAAGATCAGATCAGTACGGTGATGCGGTACTGTTGAAAGAATGAGCTGATCGGTGCCCAGCAGAAGAATGCCTGCGAGGGTAATGCCACTCTTTTTGGTTTCGGTATCGGTCTGGTAGAGTTGGGAGCTTTGGATTAGATCAAGGTCGTCCATCTGAGACCACGGGTGACCGTCAGTCCAAACTCCGGCCAATTTACGACAGCGAGCGATTAAATCGGTTCGCAAGTCGTTTAGCCCGACATGGGGATACACCTTATTCTCTGAGTAGGTGGTCTGCTTGCGATGATAAAGGCTGGCGACCTGCATGGTATGGTCTGTAATATCCAAATCCCCGTCTTCATTCCTGTCGAAGATGCGTCCGTTACAGTGGTGTACCTGAGAGCTCTCCGGAACAAAAATGCGAAGTACGGCTTTCCCGTCAATATGGATTTCATCAACGGATAGATAATAAGCCGGATCGATCTTTTGCGGATTATTGATAGCCGTTACAAAGTCTCGCTTAATCTGCTCCACGCAGTCGGGGTCAACCCCAGTCACTGTACCGGCGTCACTTATCCCAAGCAGCAGGTTTCCGCCGTGACGGTTGAGGAAGGCGCAGACGGTCTCATACACATCCCGGCTCAGGGTGCGCCGGCATTCCTTGAATTCAACGGCAATGCCTTCACCCTGTTTTATGAGCGCTTTGAGATCAGCCATCAGATCTTACCTTTGAGAAAATCACCTATCGATCCACGATGGTGGTTGTCCCAAAATGCAGATGTTCTTAGGCTGGATGATGTCATGCTTATCTCCCCCCAAGAGTGGATACATCAGACAAAGGCCTGTTGTCAAACGCTATTTCCAATCGGCAACTATTACCTCTCTATCATGGGCCATACTTGCAACCTCTCAGAAGCTGCATGCAAAATTCCGAAAGGATATGCGTGCACAACTGCTAAAAACACCTTTATTCGGTGTGGTTGCTTTTACAGATTTGTCGTCCTTATTTATCCCTGCGCAGGATGTCTCGCAGAGGGCGGAATCCTATGGTAGCGATTTCTTCTTCCTCTAATAATTGCGCGTATTGAGGATCGGAGAAAATGCGGTATTCGTCGGTGCGAAAGTGGGCCTTTGCGGGGACAATCCTTTCTATCTCACCGCTCACTGTGGGGTGGACGGCGACAAAGGTGAGACCGTCAGGGAGTCCTCTGATCAGATCCCGGTATGCCCAGTCGCTCTCTATCGAGGGGACTCCCGGTGTCATGCGGAAGTGATCCACCAGCGGGTAATCCTGCGCCTCAAGTCCTTCGATCAGGTTTCTGTATCTGTCGGCACGAATTTCTCCGAAGTCGAGGACGGAAAGGTAGTCTCCAATATGTCGAGGGATCAGGACGGGCAGTCGGTATTCGCTGCCGAGACGCAGATAGATCTCCACCAGTTGAGGGAGGAGTGCCGCACCCATATGCGTGTCGATATGGGTTATGTCTATCCCGCTGGACAGGGCGCTGTCTATCTGGGCGCGCATCTCAATTTCGGCGGCCTCGGGAACGCAATTTGCGGCAAGCATGGGAAGTTTTCGCCAGAAGTAGCCCTCCGCATCGATGAGCCCAGAACTTCTTTTCGTTGTGGTGATTGGTGTCCAACGGTAGGTCTGCCATTCGCTGGTCAGTGTCAGATGGACGCCCACGTCAAGCGTGTGATCTTCTGCGGCCATCTCAGCCATCTCCGTGAAACCGGGACAGGGGACCATAACTGACCCGCAGGTCACAGTCCCTCTCTTCGATAATTCAACAAAGGCGGCATTGGCGCCGTGGCACATGGCAACATCGTCGGCGTGGAAGAGTGCCACCCGTCTCTTGTGATTCAATTCAAGCTTCTTCAATATGTGATGTGCTGTTTTTTCCATATATGTCTTGCCCTCGGGCGTGGGTAACCCCTGCGCCGATTTAGCATAAATGAGATATTTTAACTTGAAAAAGAAGTTTCGATACGATATATCTCCAGCTGATAGATAAGGGCGGTTAACTCAGCGGGAGAGTGCTACCTTCACACGGTAGAAGTCACTGGTTCAAACCCAGTACCGCCTACCATGAAAAGCAGGGGGTTACGTTGTATGGCGTAACCCCTTTCGTGTCTCTGCTTCTTTTTCTGGATAGATGTCGTAATCGCCTTTGTGCAAAGAAAATCCTTTATTTCTTGAATACCTTGAACCATTTGTCTTGTTTGCTTTGTTCAAGTCGTGTCAACGCTTCCAACTCGCCGGCATCGAGCCAGATTCCTGAACAGGCGGAGCATTTATCAACGGAAATTCCCTTGTAAGACATCTCCAGCAGTTTCATGCCGCATTTCGGGCATTGCATGAAGTGCAGGTCTTTCAGCCCCTTCTTTTCTTCTGCTTCCATTTGAATGTATTCCTGTTCTTCCTTTTTCTTCCTGCGTTCAAACTCCATGCGCTCATAATATTCTGCTTCCTTTTCACTTGGCTTGTTCAATGTCCTGTCCTCCTCTATATAGATTGCAATGCAATGATATTCGGAAAAGGGTGTCACACAGTGCCAGATCAATGGCAGGCTGGTAGTACAATGAACATGTTTTATCAATGATGTCAAGGATCAGTGGGCAGGATATTCTTCATTAACGAAGTCGAAGGATACCCCGTGGATGTCTCTTGATTGACAAGACTAGATGGAGAAAAGAGAAAAAAGTTCTTTCCCGACAAGGGCCAGTCCGCTCAGTCCGGCTACTGCCAGAATCGCCCGCCACAGGTACTGGCCGTCGAATCTCTCCTGTATCTTCCACGATAAGAGATAACCGATGATGACTCCCGGTGCAAGGATGGCACAGAGGAGCAGTTCCCTCATGCCAAAGAGATGAGTGAAAAATAAGGCGCAAATGGAGATTGTGTAGGCAAAGGCGAAAAAGAGGGCAAGTGTGGCCCGAACCGTCTTCCCCGGTGCCCGTTGATAGAGCAGGGCAATGGGTGGTCCGTGAATTCCCGCCATCGTTCCCATGATGCCCGAAGAAAGTCCTATCACCAGAAGGTTGCGAGGGATTATGTCAACATGATGACCGACCACGCTCAGACCCACAGCGGCAAGGATCATAAAACCGAATAATCCGCCCAAGTGATCCTGTGGTATCAACGAGAGACCCAGTGCGCCGATGACTGTTCCCACAACAAGGCCGACTGCGGCCATACTCAGTTGACCCCGCTCGATGGCGGCGCGCTCGCGAATGCTCATAAGTAGGGCAAGGACGAGATTGGCACACAGGGTCGGTCCTGGTGCGAAGACAGGATTGATCAACGTCAAAAGCGGGACCGTCACCAGGGCAAAGCCGAAACCCACAGAGGCCTGTACCAGTGATCCCGCCGTAGCGATGAAGATCGCAGCAACCAGTTCATAAAATCCGATATCCAGCATTTCGATGTCTTTTAACCGCCTTCAATGTTTCGATCGATAGTCGCCTACGCATGCATTGCATGCGCCTGGAGATGGTGGTCCTGTGAGGTGAAATTGTTCTGCATGAAACTGGTTAGTGTTTTCCTGATGGAACTGTTTATTCGGCGGTTCACCAACTGAAATACAAAAGATAATCATTCCTCTTTCCACTGGCCCTCTATTGCCGGTCACAGTCTGGTTTTTTATAGGGCTCGACAGAGCATTCCAGAAGATTTTGCAACAGGCAAAGAGGAATGTAAGGTGTT